>NZ_JBJACT010000005.1:0-369432 GCF_044778005.1 Mesorhizobium sp. IMUNJ 23033 | reverse complement strand
GCACCGACTGCCGCGCGCACCGCCGCGCCGGCCGCGGGCTCGGCACCGGTCGCCCAGCCGATCGGCCGGCCACGGCCCGCCGGCTTCGGCAAGCGCGGGCTCTGAACAGTCCCGGGAAGATTGGGTCTCCGCCCGGAACTGCACAAAACTTGCTGGCGTCCGCCACTTCAAGATCATGATCGTTCGCGATAGAAGCGCCATTGACCAAATCATGGGCCAGCCTCTTACCGTGGTCCCCAGCCTCTTCTCGTGATCAGATGACAGTGAACGATCGATCAAGCCACCGCCCGATCCTGATGTTCGATTCCGGCGTTGGCGGCCTCACCGTGCTGCGCGAGGCACGCGTGCTGATGCCCGATCGTCGCTTCGTCTATGTCGCCGACGACGCGGCTTTCCCTTATGGCGCCTGGGAGGAGCCGGCGCTCAGGGCCCATGTACTGGAACTGTTCGCAAGGCTGCTCGACCGGTTTGCGCCGGCCATTTCGGTGATCGCCTGCAACACGGCGTCGACGCTGGTCATCGATGCCTTGCGCGAGAGATTTCCCTGCCATCCTTTCGTCGGCATGGTGCCGGCGATCAAGCCGGCGGCGGAGCGCACGCGCTCCGGCCTGGTCTCGGTGCTGGCCACGCCCGGCACCGTCAAGCGCCAATACACGCGCGACCTGATCAGCAAATGGGCGTCGAAATGCCATGTGCGACTGGTCGGCTCCGACCGCCTGGCACCATTGGCTGAAATCTACATGCGCGATGGCTTCGTCGACGAAGAGGCCGTGCGCGCCGAGATCGCGCCGTGTTTCGTCGAGCGTGACGAGCTGCGCACCGACATCGTCGTGCTTGCCTGCACCCACTATCCCTTTCTGGCGAACCGCATGCGCAAGACGGCACCTTGGCCCGTCGACTGGCTCGATCCCGCTGAAGCGATCGCGCGCCGCGCCGTTTCGCTGCTCGCCGACATCGACCCAAACGGTCGCGGCGAGACCTTGCCGGAAGGCGCCGACCTTGCCGTCTTCACCTCGAACAGAACCGATTTCCCGACCCGCCGGCTGCTGCAGGGCTTTGGGCTGGCGATGTCTTGATCGCCGGCACCGGGAACATCATCGGGGACGGCTGCGTTTTCCTCCCATTGCAAACGGGAGAACCGATCATGCCAGCCACCTCGAAAGCCCAGCAAATGGCCGCCGGCGCGGCACTGTCCGCCAAGCGCGGCGAGACGAAGAAGAGCGAGCTCAAAGGCGCATCGAAGGAAATGTACGAATCGATGAGCGAGAAGCAGCTCGAGGAATTCGCCGAGACCAAGCGCAAGGGGCTGCCCAAGAAGAAGCATTGAAGCGCCACACCAGAGGCATCAAAAAGCCCGCGGCCAAGACCGCGGGCTTCGATTGCGATTGTCAGTCCTCTGGGGCCGAAGCCGGGCTTACCAGCGCAACCAGCAGCGCTTTACCTTGTAGCGGATGACCTTCTTGTGGCCGTGCCGCCACACGACCTTCTTCTTGACCACGATGCGGCAGACCTGATGTGGCCGGTGGCCATGCCAATGCCGCGCCTGTGCCGGTTCCGGTACGGCAACGGACATCGATCCTGCCAGTACGGCTGCACCCACCAACGAAAGGAAGTACTTCTTCATGCGACTCCGGGCTCCTTTGGCTCCAGTCCCTTCATAATGCCGTTGGTGCAACCTCCCGCCCACATCCGGCATCGCACTCAACCCAAAGACGTTATGTTGTCGCCATCGCCGGCGCCAGCCGCGAGCTTGACACCGGTTAAATCTCCGTTTAACCAGCGCCCCAACACCGGGCCGCAATGCCCGGTCGTTTATTTTGCATGGCAAGACCTCAGGGAAATCAGGTTTTTCGTTTCCTTGGTCTTGTTTGAACTGACGTGTCCCGTGGGTTTTCCGTCGCGTTGCGTGGAAAACCCTGTCAGGTCTCGAAAACGGAGGCCAGAGGAGGGCGCGTTTCCTTCACCCGGACCATGAGGTTCCGGGTGGTTTGTTTTGAAAGGGAATGCGATGAGCAAGCGCGAATCCGCGAAGTACAAGATCGACCGCCGTCTTGGCGAAAATATCTGGGGCCGCCCGAAGTCCCCGGTCAACAAGCGTGAATACGGCCCCGGCCAGCACGGCCAGCGCCGCAAGGGCAAGCTTTCCGATTTCGGCCTGCAGCTGCGCGCCAAGCAGAAGCTGAAGGGTCACTATGGCGACGTTTCGGAAAAGCAGTTCCGCAAGGTCTATGAAGAGGCCGACCGCCGCAAGGGCGACACCTCGGAGAACCTGATCGGCCTGCTCGAGTCGCGTCTCGACGCGGTCGTCTACCGCGCCAAGTTCGTGCCGACCATTTTCGCCGCACGCCAGTTCGTCAACCACGGCCACGTCAACGTCAACGGCAAGCGCGTCAACATCGGCTCGTACCGCTGCAAGCCGGGCGATGTCGTGGAAGTGCGCGAGAAGTCGAAGCAGCTGGTGATCGTGCTGGAATCGGTTGGCCTCGCCGAGCGCGACGTGCCCGACTACATCGAAGCCGACCACAACAAGATGGTCGCGACCTTCGCGCGCATCCCCGGCCTGTCGGACGTTCCGTTCGCCGTGCAGATGGAACCGAACCTGGTCGTCGAATTCTATTCGCGCTGATCGGTTGGGTTCTGCGACACTATCGAAGGCCGCCCGTCGAGGCGGCCTTTTCTTTTGTGCATAGCGCCTTGCCAAAAACCGATTTCGATTTTCCGGCCGATGCGCTAATCCGGGCGCAACAGGGATTTGGGCCGACGCGCCATGAACATGCTGCCAGAAGCCGATTCACTTGAACCCGTTGCCGATGCCGAAGGCGGCTTTCATCCGCTGTTCGCCGATGTGCCGTCTTCCGTCGAGTTCAACAAGCTGCGCAAGCGGCTGCTCAGGCTCACCCGCCAGGCGATCGACGATTTCGCGATGGTCAGGCCCGGCGACCGCTGGCTGGTGGCCTTGTCCGGCGGCAAGGATTCCTACGGCCTGCTCGCCGTGCTGCTCGACCTCAAATGGCGCGGGTTGCTGCCGGTCGAGCTCTTGGCCTGCAATCTCGACCAGGGCCAGCCGAATTTCCCGAAGCACATATTGCCTGACTATCTCGACAGAAACGGCATACCGCACCGCATCGAGTATCAGGACACCTATTCGGTGGTCACCGACAAGCTGCCCGAGGGCAGCACCTATTGTTCGTTGTGTTCGCGGCTGCGGCGCGGCCATCTCTACCGCATCGCGTGCGAGGAGGGCTGCTCGGCATTGGTGCTCGGCCACCATCGAGAGGACATTCTCGAAACCTTCTTCATGAACCTGTTCCATGGCGGCCGTCTCGCCGCCATGCCGCCAAAGCTGCTCAACGACGAAGGCGATGTCATGGTGCTGCGGCCGCTTGCCTATAGCGCCGAGGCCGATCTCGAGAAATTCGCAGCCGCCATGAAATTCCCGATCATCCCTTGCGACCTCTGCGGCAGCCAGGAAGGCCTGCAGCGCAACGCCATGAAGGCGATGCTGGACGAGCTGGAAAAGGGCATGCCCGGCCGCAAGGACACGATGATCCGCGCCATGGCCAATGTGCGGCCATCGCATCTGCTCGACCGAAACCTGTTCGATTTCGCCGCTCTCAACGAAGCTCCAGATCTCCGGCAAGACAATCCTGATGACATTTGACGACAAAGCGATCGACTGGCTCGCCGACCTTCTGTCCGACGTGGCCAAAGCCGAGATCATGCCGCGCTTTCGCCGGCTGGGCGAGGGCGACATCCGCCAGAAGACATCCGCCGCCGACCTGGTTACGGAGGCCGACGTCAATGCCGAGCGGCTGATCACCGCAAGGCTGCGCGAACACTACCCGCAAGCGATGATCGTCGGCGAGGAAGCCTGCTCCGACAATCCGGCGCTGCTTGGCGGCCTCGGCGATGCCGATCTCGCCTTCGTCATCGATCCGGTCGACGGCACCTTCAACTTCGCCTCCGGCGTGCCGCTGTTCGGCGTCATGCTGGGTGTCGTGGTCAAGGGCGAGACGGTCGCCGGCATCATTCATGATCCGGTCGGCAAGGACTGGCTGATCGGCGCCAGGGGCGCCGGCAGCCATATCCGTCACGCCCGTGGCAGCCTGGAGAAGGTGCACGTTGCGGAGCCGGTGCCGATCTTACAGATGACCGGCGCGGTATCATGGCAATACATGCCGGAGCCGGAACGCTCCCGTCTGGCACGCAACCAGACCAAGTCGCTCTCGCAATTCGGCTATCGCTGCGCGGCGCACGAATACCGCCTGCTGGCCAGCGGCCACGCCCATTTCGTCGTCTACGCCAAGCTGATGCCGTGGGACCATCTGGCCGGTGCGCTGATCCATACAGAGGCCGGCGGCCATGCCGCGCGCTTCGACGGCAGCCCCTACCGGCCTTCGCATCTCGACGGTGGCCTGCTCGTTGCACCCGACAGGCAGAGCTGGCAGGAGTTGCGCCGCGAACTCTGGGCCGAATAGGCGTGAACCCTCGGTCCGCACTTGTCGCAGCGGTCCTTGCCATCGCCCTTGTTGCCGGTTCCAGCGAAGCAGGAGCGCAAGAACGCGCCTGTCACAGCCCCGATCCCGTCGACACCTTGAAAGAGATGTCGGCCGCCATCTATGCTTGCTGGAAGCCGCCGCCCGGGACCGCCGGCATGTCCCTGACATTGCGGTTCTCGCTCCGCCGAAACGGCACGCTCATCGGCAAGCCGCGCGCAACCTTTTCCGATCTGGGAACCGACAGCGCGTTGAACCGGGCCTTCGTGGCTTCCGTCCTCAAGGCACTCGACGAGGCTCTGCCTCTGCCCCTTTCGGACAGCATGGGCGGCGCAATCGCAGGGCGTATGCTTGCCCCTCGCTTCACGGCAACCTTTGAAAGGGCCTCGTGAAGCGTGTCGCCCAAAAGTGCGCAGCGGTTTTGGGACAACGACACGCACAAAACAAAAACTTAGAGCGCGCCCGCGCGCATCAAACGGGTGGGTTGTGCGGCTGGAACATCTTGCCGCGCTCGGCGATGAAGATCATCAGCAAGGCCGCGACCGATACGCTGCAGAAGCCGGCGGCTAAAGGCGTCACCGTGCCGTTGAAGGCCTGGCCGATCAGCGTGCCGAGGATGCCGCCGAGGAAGGTCTGCATGAAGCCGAGAATGGATGATGCCGTGCCGGCCAACTGCCCGAGCGGCTCCATGGCCAAAGCGTTGAAGTTGGCGCCGAGCGCACCGAACGGCACCATCGCGCAGGCAAAGAAGGCGATGAACAGCCAGAGCGGCATCTTCATTTCCAGGGACACCAGCAGCCACGCAAGGCTGATCACCAGGAACAGCAGCAGCGCGCTCTGCGACAGCCGGCGCATGCCGAAGCGGCCGACGAGGCGTGAGTTCAGATAGTTGGAAAAGGCGAGCACCGCCGCGACACCGGCGAAGATGACCGGGAACATCTCGCCGACATTGAACACGTCGACATAAATCTGCTGGGCCGAGGCGATGAAGCCGAACATGGCGCCGAAGATGAAGGTGCTGGCGAAGGCATAGCAGAGCGCGATGCGGTTGGTGAGCACGATGCGAAAACCGCCGACGATGGATGCGGCCGTCAGCGGCCGGCGATACTCGGGATGCAGCGTTTCGGGCAGGCGCAGCAGCGACCAGGCGGACACGATCAGCGCGCCGGCCGCCATGGTGATGAAGATCCAATGCCAGGAGGCAAACAGCATGATGAACTGGCCGATACCCGGCGCCACCACCGGAATGGCCATGAACACCATGAAGATCAGCGACATGACCTCGGCCATGCGCCTGCCGTCGAACGTATCGCGCACGATCGAGACGGCGATGACGCGCGTGGCGGCCGCACCAATGCCTTGCACCATCCGGAGCAGAAGCAGCGTCGCGAAAGACGGGGCGATTGCTGCCGCGCCGGCCGCGAGCACATAGATGATCAGCCCGGCGACAAGCGGAGGGCGGCGCCCGAAACGGTCGGAGATCGGCCCGAAGAAAAGCTGTCCGCCGCCGAAGCCGAGAATGTAGGCGGTGATCACATATTGGCGATGATTCTCATTGATGACGCCGAGCGAGGCGCCGATCTGCTGCAGCGCCGGTAGCATGATGTCGATGGCTAAGGAGTTGAGCGCCATCAGCGCCGCGCACAACGCGATGAATTCCCAGCGCGGAATAGGCAGGCTGCCTGTCTGCTGCGGCGCTTCAACCTGCTTGTCCACGGCAAAGTCCGATCTTTCAAACGAGTAAGCGCCGGAGAACCGGCGCATTGGCTCGTCTCATTCCCGAGGCCCGGGAGTTAGAATTGCCGAGGTGGGGGCAGCCCCGAACGCTTTAGTGCATATCGTCCAATGCACTAGCCGAAATCAGGCGGCGCCTTTGACGCTGACGCCTTTTTCGACGAGGAACGTCTGCAGTTCACCCGCCTGGAACATCTCGCGCACGATGTCGCAACCACCGACGAACTCGCCCTTGACGTAGAGCTGCGGAATGGTCGGCCAGTTGGAATATTCCTTGATGCCCTGGCGCAATTCCGCCGAGTCGAGCACGTTCACGCCTTTGTAGTCGGCCCCGATATAGTCGAGGATCTGGACCACCTGGCCGGAGAAGCCGCACTGCGGAAAACCGGGCGTGCCCTTCATGAAGAGCACCACGTCGTTGCTCTTCACTTCGCTGTCGATGTAGTCGTTGATACCGCTCATGGAGAATCCTTTCACGCCTGTGGGAGTCAGGCTCGAAACATAGCCATCAAATAAACCCATAGGTTGACCGAAACAAGATGTTTGCGCCGCCGCCGCGGAAATGGCGCAAAGGATCGCCGATGTTGGGCCAAGCATCTGAGCCAACTGCTTTCTCAGGGGCGTGATGAAAAGACGATATGGCGCCGCGATCCTGATCGCCATCCTGCTGGTGGCAATGGCTCTGGCCTGGTGGTCGAGGCGCCCCGCGCCGCTGCCGCTGGTCGTCGGCGGCGAACTGCCGGCACCGTGCCGGGATGTCGGCTTCGAGGCCGTGTCCTATGTCGTCTGCGAGATCGACCTTCGCACCAACAGCATCGGCGTCTTCCATGACGGCGCCGATGGCAAGCCCTTCGGTTCGCTGCAGGCTTTCGTCAAGGCGATGGCGGGTGAGGGCAGGCCGGTGCTGCTCGCCATGAATGGCGGCATGTACCATGAAGACCTGACGCCGGTCGGCCTTCTGACAGAGGATCGCATTCAAAAATCGCCGCTCAACCTCGCCGACGGCGAGGGCAACTTCTTCCTCAAGCCGAACGGCGTGTTCCTGATCGGCAAGGATGGCAAGGCGGCGGTCATGGAGGCGACCGCCTATGCCGCCGCCAGGCCGGATGTGGCGTTTGCCACGCAATCCGGGCCGATGCTGGTCACCGACGGCCAGATTCACCCGCGCTTCGAGCCGAACGGCACGTCGCGCTACATCCGCAACGGTGTCGGCGTGCGCGACGGCAATACAGTCGTGCTGGCAATCTCGCGCTCGGCGGTCAGCCTTGGCAGCTTCGCACGGCTGTTTCGCGACGCGCTCGGCTGCCCCAACGCGCTGTTTCTCGACGGCGCGGTCTCGGCGCTGTCGGGTGGCGAGCGGATGATCGTCGGCGGACATTATCCGGCGGGGCCGATCATCTCCGTCTCGGCGAAGAGACCTGCGGCCGGGTAGCCTCCCAAAGAAAAGCCTTCGTCTGCCCTGTCCGGCGTCAATTGGCCGCTGCCGAATATAGCTATAGCTAAATCTTGAAGCATACGCTATCCTCGCCGCGATCTGGAGGAACGCAGGCATGCACGAAACGAAATCCTTGCTGGAGCGAAAGCTCGATCGAAGGCTGCTTCTGGCCGGTGGCCTTATGGCTGCCGGCGGCACGGCGGTCGCGGCGAGTGCCGCCCGCGGGCAGACAAGCCACGCCGGTCACGAGATGCCGGCGGCCGCTGCCGCTGAAGCGCAGCCGGCGCATCTCTCGGCCCATGGTTCGATGATCACGGTCGGCGAGGTCGATGACGCCCGCAACGGCTTCGATCCGTCGAAGCTGCTGAGCGACTGGTATACCGGGACGGTGTCGACACTGCCGGACGGGCGGACGCTTCGCACCTTCGAGGTCACGGCCGAGGACAAGGAGATCGAGATCGCGCCGGGCATCATGTTCCCGGCCTGGACCTACAATGGCCGTGTGCCGGGACCGACTTTACGAGCGACCGAGGGCGAGCGGCTGAGGATCGTCTTCCGCAACCAGGGCTCGCATCCGCATTCGATGCATTTTCACGGCATCCATGCCGCGCGCATGGACGGCGTTCCGGGCGCCGGCCTGATCGGGCCGGGCGAGGAGTTCGTCTACGAGTTCGATGCCAGGCCGTTTGGCTGTCATCTCTACCACTGCCACGCCCTGCCGCTGAAGCGGCACATCCAGAAGGGCATGTACGGCGCCTTCGTGATCGACCCCGATCCGGCCCGGCATCCGGAGCACGAAGCGGTCGCCCGCTCGCGCCTGCTCGGCACGCCCGAGAATGCCGGCTGGCAGGAATTCGTCATGGTCATGAATGCCTTCGACACCAACTTCGACAATGAGAATGAGGTCTACGCCGTCAACACGGTCGCTCACGCCTATGCGAAGAAGCCGATCCGGGTGATGAAGGACAAGCCGGTCCGCATCTATCTCGTCAATGTCGTCGAGTTCGACCCGATCAACTCCTTCCACCTGCATGCCAATTTCTTCGACTACTACAATCAGGGTACGACGCTCACGCCCACGCTCAAGACGGTCGACTTGATCACCCAGTGCCAGGCCGAGCGCGGCATCCTCGAGTTCCATTTCCGGGAGCATGAGCCAGGGCTCTACATGTTCCATCCTCACCAGTCGGAATTCACTGAACTCGGCTGGTCCGGCATGTTCGACGTCGTGGAGGCCGTGTCGTGACCGATCTGGGCCGGACTTCTGCCGACACGCGCGCCGACCGCCCAAGGTCGGCCTATCTGCTCTGGGTCGCGCTGCCGCTCGTCGTGCTCGGGCTGGCCATCGCCTGGCTGGTCTCCTCGGACCCGCTGTCGAGCTTCCGCAATGGCGCGCCGGCGGTCGAGAACCTCACTTTCGAGCGGACGATCCTGGGCGCGGACGGCATCCGCGTTCTCATCCGCGCCGGCGGATCGGAACCGATGACCATCGCGCAGGTCCAGGTCGACGATGCCTACTGGCAGTTCACGCAGGATCCGCCGGGACCGATCGCGCGCGGCGCCACGGCCTGGATCAGCCTGCCATATCCCTGGGTGCTAGGAGAGGCGCATGCGATCAACGTCGTGACCAGCACCGGGACGACGTTCCGGCATGAGATCGCCGTCGCCGTACCAACGCCGACACGCGATTCGCTGAGCTTCGCCGCGCAGGCGGTGCTTGGCGCCTTCGTCGGCATCCTGCCGGTGGCGATCGGCCTGATGTTCTATCCCGCGCTCCGCGGCGTTGGACGCAGCGGCATGGACTTCCTTCTGTCGCTCACTGTCGGGTTGCTCGCCTTCCTGTTCGTCGATGCCCTGGAGGATGCGTTCGAACTGGCCGGCGAGGCCGCCGCCCTGTTCCAGGGACCGACGATGATCGTTCTCGCCGCCACGGCCAGTTTCCTTCTGCTGATGGCTGCGGGCCGGCGGAGCGGAACGCCGACCGGCCTGGCTTTGGCCACCTTCATCGCGCTCGGCATTGGCTTGCACAATCTCGGCGAAGGGCTGGCGATCGGCGCCGCCTTCGCCTCGGGCGCTGCGGGGCTGGGCACCTTTCTCGTGCTCGGCTTCACACTGCACAACATCACCGAGGGTATCGGCATTGCCGCCCCGATCCTGAAGCAACGGCCGCCATTGCGGACCTTCGCCGCGCTGACGCTGCTGGCGGGCGGCCCCGCCGTGATCGGCCTGTGGATCGGCAGCCTTGCCTATGCCCCGCAATGGTCGGCGCTGGCGCTGGCGGTCGGCGCCGGGGCAATCCTGCAGGTGATCGTCGAGCTCGTGTCGATGCAGCTTCGCCAGCGGACCGACGGCACGCGCGCCTTGCTCGCACCGGCCGCGATGGCTGGTTTGGCGGCCGGAGTTGGCTTCATGTACCTCACGGCGATGCTGGTAAAGATCTGAACAGCGCCGGTCTCGAGGTTCAGTCGGGCACGCTGGTTTGTAGGGCCAGCGCATGCAGCACGCCGCCCATATTGCCCTTCAGCGCGTCATAGACCATCTGGTGCTGCTGGACGCGGCTCTTGCCGCGAAAGCTCTCGGCCACCACTTCGGCCGCATAGTGGTCGCCGTCGCCGGCGAGGTCGCGAATCGTCACCTTGGCGTCCGGGATGCCTTCCTTGATCAGCCGTTCGATGTCGTGCGCGTCCATTGCCATGGCAAAATCCTAGTGAGAGTCGGGGTGAGCCTAAAGCCTTTCTCGTTCGGATTGAAGCAGTTCCGTCCGCCAGCGCCAAAGACCAATGAAGGCTCAGGTAATGTCCTGATCTGGAGGAACCGCGTCATCCGCGGGCATATCCTCGCGTGTCGAGAAGGCGCGGCCAAGGCTGAAGGTCAGCACATAAAGCGGAACGTTGATCACAACATTGACGATGGGAAGAAAACTCGTCCACTGCCAGAGCGGCGAGAAAAACGCCTGGCCATAGCCGTCGCAGACGAGCGAGGAGCCATACGCCCACAGCACGCCGATGACGACGGTAACGGCAAAAAGCTTGACGCAGGTGACGATGTGCCGTGCCCTCGCCGGTTCCGGTGCAAGCCGTTGCCAGAAAACCAGGCACAGGATCGGCACTGCATAGACGAGGCTCTGGACGGCCAACATCAAAATCGTGCCGTTGGCCGCGGCAAGAAACTCCGCCCGCGTTTCCAGGCGGGGGCAAACTTCGCTTCCGGTCGTCGACAGCAGGAAAAAGACGAACGGCCCGAGAAACCAGAAGAAGAACAGCGACGGCCAGAAAACAACTGCAAGCAGCGCCCGGGCAGCCAGCCTTGTCAAATGGCCTGATCCATGAAGCGCGGGAACCAGCCTTCGTGAGCGGCTGTCAGGTCGCTGACCGGGATCGCGCGCGCATCGCCGAGTTTCAGGTCGCGGCCGCCGGTCGAGCCGATCCAGGGCGCGAAGATGCCGAGCTCGCTCTGCTCATCGCGAATGGCGTCCCATTCCTTGCTTTGCGGATCGACCGACAGCGTCAGCAGATAGCGGCCCTGATCCTCGCCGAACCAGACCGGGATGGGGTCGGTGCCGGTCAGCCCGGGGATGGTGGCGCCGATGCCCGACGCCATCGCCATTTCGGCCAGGGCCACGGCGATGCCGCCATCGGAGACGTCATGCGCCGCGGTTACCACGCCGAAAGCGATCAGCGCGCGCACATGATCGCCGACGCGCTTTTCATGCTCGAGGTCGACCGGCGGCGGCGGGCCGTCCGCGCGGCCATGGATGTCGCGCATATAGACGGACTGGCCGAGATGGGTTCCCCACATGGACGGCGCACCGACCAGTATGATCATCTGGCCTTCGGCGGCAAAGCCGATCCGCGCCATCTTCGACCAGTCGGCGATCAGCCCGACGCCGCCGATGGTCGGTGTCGGCAAGATGCCGCGCCCATTGGTTTCGTTGTAGAGCGAGACGTTGCCGGAGACGATCGGGAAGCCGAGCGCACGGCAGGCGTCGCCGATGCCTTTTACCGCGCCGACCAGCTGGCCCATGATCTCGGGCCGTTCCGGATTGCCGAAATTGAGATTGTCGGTGGCGGCCAGCGGCAGCGCGCCGGTGGCGGTCAGGTTGCGCCAGCATTCGGCCACCGCCTGCTTGCCGCCTTCATACGGGTCGGCCTCACAATAGCGCGGCGTCACGTCGGAGGAGAAGGCGAGCGCCTTGGTCGGATGGCCTTCGACTCGGACAACGCCGGCATCGCCGCCGGGAAGCTGCAGCGAATTGCCCTGGATCAGCGTGTCGTACTGCTCCCAAACCCAGCGGCGCGACGACAGGTCTGGCCCGCCGAGCATCTTGAGCAGGGCGTCGGCGACGTCGGCCTTGGGCGCATCGTTGGCGGCCAGCGGCGCCGGCTTCTTGGGCTCGACCCACGGACGATCGTATTCGGGCGCCTGGTCGCCGAGATCCTTGATCGGCAGATTGGCGACCTCATCGCCCTGGTGAATGACACGGAAACGCAAATCGTCGGTGGTCTTGCCGACGATGGCGAAGTCGAGGCCCCATTTGTGGAAGATCGCCTCGGCTTCCTTCTCTTTTTCCGGGCGCAGCACCATCAGCATGCGCTCCTGGCTCTCCGACAGCATCATCTCATAGGCGCTCATGCGCTCCTCGCGCACCGGCACTCTGTCGAGGTCGAGCTCGATGCCGAGGTCGCCCTTGGCACCCATCTCGACCGCCGAGCAGGTGAGGCCGGCCGCACCCATGTCCTGGATGGCGATGACCGCGCCGGACGCCATCAGTTCGAGGCAGGCTTCGAGCAGGCACTTTTCGGTGAAGGGGTCGCCGACCTGGACGGTCGGGCGCTTCTCCTCGATCTTGTCGTCGAATTCGGCCGACGCCATGGTGGCGCCGCCGACGCCGTCGCGGCCGGTCTTGGCGCCGAGATAGACGACCGGCAGGCCGACGCCCTTGGCCTCGGACAGGAAGATGGCGTCCGTCTTGGCGAGGCCGGCGGCAAAGGCATTGACCAGGATGTTGCCATTGTAGCGGGCGTCGAAATTGACCTCGCCGCCGACCGTTGGCACGCCGAAGGAATTGCCGTAGCCGCCAACACCGGAAACGACGCCGGCGACGAGATGCCGGGTCTTGGGATGGTCCGGCGCGCCGAAGCGCAGCGCGTTCATCGCCGCTACCGGCCGCGCACCCATGGTGAAGACGTCGCGCAGAATGCCGCCGACGCCGGTCGCCGCCCCCTGGTAGGGCTCGATGTAGGACGGATGGTTGTGGCTCTCCATCTTGAACACGACGCAATCGCCGTCGCCGATGTCGACCACACCGGCATTCTCGCCCGGACCCTGGATGACCTGCGGTCCGGTGGTGGGCAGCGTGCGCAGCCACTTCTTCGAGGATTTGTAGGAACAGTGCTCGTTCCACATCGCCGAGAAGATGCCGAGTTCGGTGAAGCTCGGCTCGCGCCCGACCAGGTCGAGGATGCGCTGGTATTCATCGGGCTTCAGCCCATGCGAGGCAATGAGTTCCGGGGTGATCGGCACGGAATTGGAAATGGTCATGGGCGGCGATTTGTATCCGTGGGAGCGGGGATTTTGAGTCCCCTCTTATCGCAAGCTTCCGCGCGATACACCCCATCGAATGACGAAAAACGCCGGAAAACCACAGGCTGGCGCTTGCTCGCTGGCAGGCTTGGCGGAGGGCGGGGGCGAAATCAGGAAAAACTGTCGTAGCCGGCGCGGCCTTCGTCGAGCAGTCGCCGAATGACCGCGACGCCGCCGGCGACATCCTTGCTCTGCCTTGGCTGCGAAACGCCGAAACGGACACCGTGGAAGACCTGCTCGGAGCGGCCGGCCTTGAACTCGTCCTCGTCGTCGATAAGCACGCCATGCTCGAGGCAAGCATTCTTGAAAGTGCCGGACAGCCAGGGATCGGGCAAGGTAAGCCAGACGAAAGGCACGCTGTCCCTGGCCTTGACGTCGAAACCGGCAAGCGCCTCGCGCACGATGGCGATGCGCGCGCCGATTTCGGCGATACAGCGCTTGCGGATATCGCTGGCCTGGCCTGACAGCACCAGCCTTGTGCCGACCTCGGCCAACAGGAAGGGGAGGCCGCCGGTCATCATCTTGTGGGCGACGCGGATGCGATGGCGGTAGGTCGGCGGACAGGCGAGCCAGCCGCCGCGAACGCCGGCAGCCACTGATTTCGACAGCCCGCCGGCAACGATGGTTCTTTCAGGCGCATATTCCGCGAGCAGCGGCGTCGGATCGTCGGTCAGGTCGCCGTAAAGATCGTCCTCGATCAGCACGACATTGTACTCACGGGCGACGCGCGCGATCGCTTGCCGGCGATCCGCCGACAGCGTCACCAGCGTCGGATTCTTGGCCGTCGGCATCAAAAACATCATCTTCGGGTGCTTTTGCGCGCAAACGCGCTCGAAATCGTCGGGGTCGATGCCGCCCTCGTCGGATGCCACCAGCGCGGTCCTGCGGCCGATCAGGCCGGCGCTGCGCGAGATCTGCGAATAGGTGAGGTGCTCGAAGGCGACATAGTCGCCGGGCGTGGTCAGCGCGGCGATGGCGGCCATCACCGCCGCATGCGTGCCGAGCGTCGGCACGATGGCATCGGCGGCCGGTTTGAACGAGTTCCGCGACAGCCAGCGGGCGCCGGCCTCGTACCAGCGCGCCGGGAAATCCCGCGTATAGCTCGAAATGTCGTACGGATGCTCCTGCGCTATGCGCGATAGCACTTCGGCGATGATGGCGCCCTGACCGATGTCGGGCGCGGCCGTGCTGTCGAAGCGCAGCTTGCCGCTCGGCGCGTCGATAAAGCGCGTGCCCTGCACATCGGGCGGCGGGAGATCGGACTTCGTTTCAGACTGCTGGGCGAGCACGTAGGTGCCGCGGCCGACCTCGCCGCTGACCAGCCCGCGCTCGCGCAGCAACTGGTAGGCCCGGCCGACGGTGCCGACGGTGGTGCCGATATCGTAGGCGAGGTCGCGCTGCGGCGGCAGTTTTGCCCCGGCGTCGATGACGCCGCGGTCGATATCTGACTCAATGCTGTCAGCAAGACGCTGGTAGAGAGGGCCGGAGCCGGCGGTCAGATCGGGAAGCCAATTTGTCATGGTGACAATTTTGTATATTGCACCGAACAATGAGTCAATCCATATCGAAGATGCACAGAAATAAGTACAACTGCAACACTTGGCAGAATGACGATGGATACAATCGAGACAATTCGCTACGCGGGAACTGAATGGATCGGGCAGACGCAACGCCCGTCGGCACGGCCGACCCACGGCCGCCGTCTCATGCGTATGGTCCGCTCGCTCGCCATGTGGATCGCCAGGCTGCTGGAGCGCCGGCGCAGCCGGCTGGCTTTGCTGGAAATGACCGACGAGCAGCTCAAGGACATCGGCGTTTCGCGCTGCGATGCCCATCGCGAAGGCCTGAGGCCGTTCTGGGATTGAGCTCTGCCGGGCTCGCACCTTCCGCGCAGGTCTAGCGGGCTTTTGATCCCCTGGCGCGCGCCACAGCGTGGTCGGCCAGGACGGCGACGATGCACAGCACCAGAAAAAGACCGGTCGCGGCCAGCGCCGAAACAGCGACGCTGGCCGCGCCGTTCTTGGCAACGTCGAGGAACGGGTAGGGCACTTCGCCGGCGAACGGCGCCCGCGCCAGCGCATAGATCAGGTAGGCGATCGGATAGACCATCCACCAGGAAATATCGCTCAGCGCGTCGTGCCGTCGGCGCCTGCGATCAGCCACCACAGCACGAACAGCACCGGCGTCACATAGTGCAGCAGGACGTCGCAGAGCAGGAACAGCCCCTGCGGCTGCCAAAGCTGCGCGAGAACCGTTGCGTAGACGATGAAGACCAGCGTGATGGCGATCGCCACGCCGGCTCGTATCCGTGGCCCGGCAAAGGCCGGCAGCCAGGCATAGCCGCTGGACGACAGCAGCGAGGTGTGGACGAGCACCGCGCCGATATTGGTCAGGATGGTGAAGAAGCTGAACAGGAAGACGATGGAGCCGAGCAGGCTGCGGCCGGCTTCCATCGATGCCGGGATGGTGATGCAGAACTGCAGGACAAGCCCGGCCAGACCTATGACCAGCCCCGCGATCTGCAGGAAGCGGCCCATTGCCCTATGCGGCCGCCGCACAGGAGGAATTGCCCGTCTGCCAGCGGGCGATGTCCGAGCCGATGCGGGCGCCAAGCGGGTCGGCCATCAGCGGACCGAACACGTCGACCCGGCTCGAATTGCCCTGCGCCTGCACCACCAGCAACGGCTTGCCGCCATAGTGCTTGGCCGGAACCAGCAGGAAGCGCGGCGTGCCGCTGAACGAATTCAACTCGTTGGCCATCTGATAGGATTTGAAGGCCGGATCCTTGCTAGCGATCCAGCATTTGTGGGCGGCGATCGCCACCTGTTCCATGGCAAGCAGCGACGCGCTCTTGCCCGACGGGACCGGCGCGCTCTTCGGGCCAGACTGGCAGGAGGCCAGCGCAAGACCGGCGGCGGCCAAGAGAGCAAGGCGAGCAATCGTCAGTCTCATGGTCAGGCCGCCCTGTCTCGCGTTCAGAAGGGATTCTTCAGGTGAAAAAAATCAGGCGGCGATGCCGAGGGCGCCTTCGAACAACGGCCGGCCGTCGCTGCCGCCATGCGCCGCCTCGATCAGGTTCTCGGGATGCGGCATCAGGCCGAGCACGTTGCCCTTGTCGTTGATGATGCCGGCAATATCGTTGATCGAGCCGTTGGGATTGGTGCCTTCGGCGTAGCGGAACACCACCTGTCCTTCGCCTTCGATGCGGGCCAGCGTCTCGGCATCGGCGAAGTAATTGCCGTCGTGGTGCGCCACCGGCGAGCGGATAATCTGGCCCGGCTGGTAGCGGCGGGTGAACATGGTGTTGGCGTTGTCGATCTTGAGCTTCACCTGCCGGCAGACGAATTTCAGCGACGAATTGCGCATCAAGGCGCCGGGCAGCAGGCCAGCTTCGACCAGGATCTGGAAGCCGTTGCAGACGCCGATGACCATGACGCCCTTGGCCGCCTTTTCGGCAACCGCCCGCATGACCGGCATGCGCGCGGCGATCGCGCCGCAGCGCAGATAGTCGCCGAACGAAAAGCCGCCAGGAATGGCGATCAGGTCGACATCCGGGATTTCGGTGTCGGTCTGCCAGACGGTGGCCGGCGCCTTGCCGGAAATCTTGGTCAGCGCCGCGATCATGTCGCGGTCGCGGTTGAGGCCAGGCAGGAGGACGACGGCTGATTTCACCTCAGGCGATCTCCACAGCGTAATTCTCAATCACCGTGTTCGCCAGAAGCTTGTCGCACATCGCCTTGAGATCGGCTTCGGCCTTGGCCGTGTCGGTCTCCGTAAGCTCGACGTCGAAGACCTTGCCCTGGCGCACCTGGCCGACGCCGTCAAAACCCAGCCCGGACAGCGCATGTTCGATCGCCTTGCCTTGTGGGTCGAGCACGCCGTTCTTGAGGGTGACGGTGATACGGGCTTTCATCGATGCTCCTGAGAAATCAATACGGTCTGCGCCGGGCCTCGCCGTCACCGGCAAGCCCGGTTTGGCAGTTAGTGCTTCATGCCCTTGGGCGGCTCGGTGGACGCGACCAGCACCGGCCCGGTCGGGCGCGGCGGCTCGTTCTCGTTCATGATGCCGAGGCGGCGGGCGACTTCCTGATAGGCTTCGACCAGCCCGCCCATGTCGCGGCGGAAACGGTCCTTGTCGAGCTTGTCCTGGGTTGCGACGTCCCACAGCCGGCAGGAATCGGGCGAGATCTCGTCGGCGACGACGATGCGCATCATGTCGCCCTCGAACAGGCGGCCGCACTCGATCTTGAAGTCGACGAGCTGGATGCCGACGCCCATGAACAGGCCGGAAAGGAAATCGTTGACGCGGATGGCCAGCGCCATGACGTCGTCGATCTCCTGCGGGCTTGCCCAGCCGAAGGCGGTGATGTGCTCTTCCGACACCATCGGGTCGTCGAGCGCGTCGGCCTTGTAATAGAATTCGATGATCGAGCGCGGCAGCACGGTGCCTTCCTCGATGCCGAGACGCTTGGCCAGCGAGCCGGCGGCGACGTTGCGCACCACCACTTCGAGCGGGATGATCTCGACTTCCTTGATCAGCTGCTCACGCATGTTGAGCCGGCGGATGAAGTGGGTGGGAATGCCCATCCGGTTGAGATGGTTGAAGATGTGCTCGGAAATGCGGTTGTTGAGCACGCCCTTGCCGTCCACGACCTCGTGTTTCTTCTTGTTGAAGGCGGTGGCGTCGTCCTTGAAAAACTGGATCAGCGTCCCCGGCTCAGGGCCCTCATAGAGGATCTTGGCCTTGCCTTCATAAATGCGGCGGCGATTTTTCATCTGATTTTTTCTCTGGATTTCCGGGCAGGCGGCAAGCGACCAGTTCCTCTCCGTCTGCCTAAATTAGTGTACAGACGGCGGTGTTCAATGCCGGTGTCTATCCCAATCGCACTGTTTGCTCAATCGGCAAATCCTTTCAATCAACCGGTTTCGGGACCGAAATGCCGCAGCGCAGCAAATGATGTAGCATATTGACCGGCCCGCGGCCTTTTGGTTTGTGCTTCGGCAACACACATATTCACCGCCAACGAATCGGATTTGACCCGGAGGGACGCCATGAGCAGCATGAAAGACCGCGAAGAGGGCTTCGAGCGCAAATTCGCCTTCGATGAGGAACTCCGCTTCAAGGCTTCGGCCCGCCGCAACAAGGCGCTTGGCCTGTGGGCGGCCGAGAAGCTCGGCAAGGCGGGCGCCGATGCCGAAACCTATGCCAAGGAGGTGGTCGTGGCCGACATCGAGGAAGCCGGCGATCACGACGTTTTCCGGAAGATCCGCGCGGATTTCGATGCGGCCGGCGTTGCCCAGTCCGATCATCAGATCCGCCGCACCATGGATGAGTTGATGGCGCAGGCGATCGAGCAGATCAAGAACACCTAAAGCATGATCCCGAAAAGTGGAGGCCGGTTTTCGGAAAGGATCATGCTCCGATAGAGCCTTTATCTGGACCAATCGACCGCCCGGCCCAGCCGGGCGGTTTTTCTTTGCCTTTGCCGCCGTTTCCGGCTGAAACTGCGATTGCTAACAAGGAAAGAGCTGATGTCCCTGAAATCACGCCTTGCGGCGGATGAAACGCTGTTCACCGCATGGTCCGGAGTGCCGGATGCGCTCACGGTGGAGATCGTCGCCAAACAGGGCTTCGATGCCGTCACGCTCGACATGCAGCATGGCGGCCATCACGAGGACAGCGTGCTGCGCGGCCTGGTGCCGGTGCTCGCCGCCTACAAGCCGGCGCTGGTGCGCATCCCGGTCGGCCGTTTCGACATGGCGAGCCGGGCGCTCGATTTCGGCGCTGAGGCGGTGATCGCGCCGATGGTGAATTCGGTGGCCGATGCCAGGCTTTTCGCTGCCGCCATGAAATACCCGCCAATGGGTGAGCGCTCCTGGGGCCCGACCTACGCCTTCCCGCGCCACGGCAAGGGCGACCATGCCGAATGGCTGCGCGACTCCAACCAGCGCACCATGGCGTTTGCGATGGTCGAAACGCGCGCCGCCTTCGAGGCGCTCGACGGCATCCTCGACACGCCAGGCATCGACGGCATCTTCGTCGGCCCGTCGGATTTCTCGATCGCCTGGTCGAACGGCGCCACCGTCAATTCGACGCTGGAAAGCATGATGGAGACGGTCGCCTCGATCGCCGAACGCACACGCAAGGCCGGCAAGCATGCCGCGATCTACGTCATCGAGCCGGCCGTCGCCGGCCGCGTGGTGGCGATGGGCTACCGGCTGCTGGCCATGGGCTCGGATCATGCGCTGATCGCGCTCGGCGCCAAGACCTTGCTGAAGAGCATGCGGGATTCGATCGGCAACTGACGGCGCGGGCGCGCCAAGCGCTGTCTGACGCGCCTCAGGGCTCTTTGAGATCGGTCAGGAATTTGGCGAAGGTCATCGAGCCCTCCGGCCACGGGCCGAAGCCGGAATCCGCATTGAGATGGCCGGCATCGCCGGCGTCGATGAACAATGAGCCCCAAGCCCCGGCAATGTCCTCTGCGACGTCGAAGGCGCAGAAGGGATCGTTGCGGCTGGCGATTACCACCGAGGGGAAGGTCAGGGGCTCGCGCGGGTAGGGGCCGAAGGTCATCAGGTGCCTCGGCCTGATATCAGGGTTTGCAACGTCGGGCGGCGCCACGAAAAAGGCACCGGCGACCGGCCGCTGGAACTGCGGCATCGCCTGGACTGCTGTCGCGACGCCCAGCGAATGCGCGACGATTACGACCGGCCGTTCGGCCTCGTTGACCGCCTTGGCAACATTCGCCGTCCAGTCCTCGCGCACCGGCTTCGACCATTCCGCCTGCTCGACCCGGCGCGCCGTCGACAGTTTCGACTGCCAGCGGCTCTGCCAATGCTCTGGGCCGGAATTGGTGTAACCCGGCACGATGAGAATATCTGCGTCCTTGACCTTCATGGCGCGCATGTAGCGAGCGCCGATGCCGGGTGCAACCATCTCGAATGACGTTGGCGATCACAATAGTGAACACCTTGTTCGCTTCTTGCCATCTTGTGTGAACGATCGCGATCGACGATCTGACATGGGACAACAAGCAGCCGTGAAGGACCGGGATTTTGGCACTGACACGACGTACAATCATCGGTGGCGCCGGGCTTCTGGCTTTCGGAGCTTCGACGAGCGCCGCCCGAACGGAGTCAATGATGAGCGAACTGCCTTTTGCCGCCACCACCCCGGTGAGCGTTTCCCGCGTCGGGTTGAAGGCGCGCGACGCCGAAAGCCTGGCTGCCTACTATCGTCAGGTCGTCGGCCTGCAGGAATTGAGCCGCGCCGACGGCGCGATCACGCTGGGCGCCGCCAATCGCCCGTTGCTCGTCATCGAGCCGGATGCGGCGGCGAAGCCCGACGATCCGCGTAGCGCCGGCCTGTTCCACACGGCCTTCCTGCTGCCCAGCCGGGCAGACCTTGGCCGCTGGATCAACCATGCCATCGCCAACAAGATCGGCATCGAGGGCGCATCGGACCATCTGGTCAGCGAGGCGCTGTACCTGACCGACCCCGAGGGCAACGGCATCGAGATCTATGCCGACCGCCAGCCGCAGGACTGGAAGTGGAACGGCGACAAGATCGCCATGGCGACCGAGCGGCTGAACATTCCGTCCGTTGTCGCCGACGTTCCGGTCGACGACGCGGGATGGCAGGGCGCACCGGAAAACAGCATTGTCGGCCATGTGCATCTGCGCGTCGGCCGGCCGGAAGAGGCCGAGGCCTGGTGGAACCAGGAATTCGGCTTCGACACTGTGGCGAAGTATGGCGGCCAGGCGGTATTCCTGTCGTCAGGCGGCTATCACCACCACATCGGCGCCAATGCCTGGCAGAGTTCCGGCGCCGGCCGCCGCGATCCCGCCCTCTCGGGCCTGGCCTGGGTCGAGATGCGATCGGACAATATTGCTAGTGAAACGACCCGCGAGGATCCGTGGGGCACAGTGATCCGGACCGTTCCCGGCAAAGCCTGACCATCGCCTGATCGACGACCGAACCAAAAAAGCCCGCCGACAACGTCAGGCGGGCTTTTTTGCGAATGTCTGCTCGAACGCTCAGGCCTCTCCAAACACCCGCTTGAAGATCGTGTCGACATGCTTGGTGTGGTAGCCGAGGTCGAACTTTTCGCGGATCTCGGCTTCGGGCAAGGCAGCCGTGACCTCCTTGTCGGCCAAAAGCTCCTCAAGGAAATCAGCGCCTTGTTCCCACACCTTCATGGCGTTGCGCTGCACCAGCCGGTAGGCGTCCTCGCGGCTGACGCCGGCCTGGGTCAGCGCCAGGAGCACGCGCTGCGAATGCACCAGGCCGCGGAACTTGTTCATGTTCTTCAGCATGTTGTCGGGATAGACCAACAGCTTGTCGACGACGCTGGTCAGCCGCGACAGCGCGAAATCGAGCGTCACCGTGGCGTCCGGCCCGATCATGCGCTCGACCGAGGAATGCGAAATGTCGCGCTCGTGCCAGAGCGCCACATTCTCCATCGCCGGCAGCGCGAAGGCGCGCACCATGCGGGCCAGGCCGGTGAGGTTTTCGGTCAGCACCGGGTTGCGCTTGTGCGGCATCGCCGACGAGCCTTTTTGTCCCGGCGAGAAATACTCCTCCGCCTCCAGCACCTCGGTGCGCTGGAGATGGCGGATTTCGATCGCCAGCCGCTCGATCGACGAGGCGATGACACCGAGCGTGGCAAAGAACATGGCGTGGCGATCGCGCGGGATCACCTGCGTCGACACCGGCTCCGGCTTCAGCCCAAGCTTTTTCGCCACATGCTCTTCGACATAGGGATCGATGTTGGCGAAAGTGCCGACCGCGCCCGAGATGGCGCAGGTAGCGATGTCTTCGCGCGCATGCACCAGCCGCTCGCGGCAGCGCGCGAATTCGGCATAGGCTTGCGCCAGCTTGACGCCGAAGGTCGTCGGCTCGGCATGGATGCCGTGGCTGCGGCCGATGGTGACCGTGTCCTTGTGTTCGAAGGCGCGGCGCTTGAGTGCGGCGAGCAGCCCGTCGATGTCGGCGAGCAGGATGTCGCTGGCGCGGGTCAATTGCACGGCAAAACAGGTGTCGAGCACGTCCGACGAAGTCATGCCCTGGTGGATGAAGCGGGCATCCGGTCCGACGAATTCGCCGAGATGGGTCAGGAAAGCGATGACGTCATGCTTGGTGACGCGTTCGATCTCGTCGATCGCCTCGACGTCGAATTTCGCGGCACCGCCCTTTTCCCAGATGGTTTTCGCGGCTTCCTTCGGAATGACGCCAAGTTCGGCGAGCGCGTCGCAGGCATAGGCCTCGATCTCGAACCAGATGCGGAAGCGGGTTTCGGGCGACCAGATGGCGACCATTTCCGGCCGGGAATAGCGAGGGATCATCGGTCAGTCCTGACATACGAGGGATTCGCCCGCGTCCTAACAGAGGCTGGCCGAATGCTCAACGCCGCTGCCGCGCAAACCAGACACTGGCGACAGCCAGTGCCGCGAAACCGAGCGGAAAATAGAGCCGGATGCCGAGAACGACGAACTGGTACAGCGCGGTCAATCCCGTGAACACCAGCTCGAATGCCCAGGTGATGGTGAATGCCGGCGCATGCCATTCGGCATAGTAGGAACGGTACTGCAGGGCAAACAGCGCGCCGGTGAAGGCGAGCGTCGCGGCGAGCAGACAGACGAAGGCAGCGGCAAGCGCAACCTCCCAGTGCCGGCCTCGCGAAACAAGCCGCGCCAGAAACAGGCCGACCGGGAATGCCAGAACGCCACCAGCGGCATAGAGCAGCGACACAAAGCGGATCTTGGCCGGCGTTTCCCAATCGTCCAGCAGGAGATTGATCAACGCGCTGGCGCCCATCGTCACGCCCCACAACACGGCGCCGAGAAGTGCAGTGCGCAGCGATGGCAAGGCGCTCCGCAGACGGCCTCGGGTGCGAATGCGCATGGTGGGTTGAGGAAGCGGTGTCACAGGCGGCCGGTCACCGCGATCCAGCGAAAATCCGGCCCTTCGAAGCCGTATTGCCGGACAGCGATCAGCACGGCATAGGCGCTGAGACTGTCGAGCGAGAATGTCTGCACCGCACCGATCTGGTAGCCGTTCGGGCAGCCTCGGCTTTGGGGAATCGATTTGTCCTCATGCAACAGATGCGTTTGGTCGCCATCCTTCGCCTTCGGCCGAGAGTTCGGTCACCGGGTTGAAGCCGGCGGTGATGCCGCGATTGGCGGTGAGCTCCGCTTGGCTGACGATCGCTTCGCCTTTCTGGCGGGCCTGCAGGCGCGCCGCCTCGAGCGTGGCGTTCTCGTCGTCGAGCCGAACCTTGATCGGAGTGCCCTTCAGGAATGTGTCGTCATTGATGTCGATGTAGTAGCGATTGGCATAGGGGAATCCCGATCCGTCCTGGACGCCATACTCCTCGAAGGCGAAGACGCCGCCATCCTTGGTGAAGCCGAGGATTTCAAGCTCGGCGACATCGCCGGCACTGGCGGGGATGGTGACTGCGAGCTGCGCGACCAGCCAGGCGCCGATCAGAACAGGAATTCGCATTGGCTTTCGCTCCAGCTGAAAGGATTGGACACCCCTATCACGTCATGGTGAACAGGACGTGCCGGGGCGATGGCGATGCATCCAATCGGGCGGTCGATTGTTATTGTCGGCAGCCTAATGGAGAAGCATCATGACCGACGCCAGCAAAATTCGCGAGCATATGGAAGTGGTCGGCGCCGATGGCGTCTATGTCGGCACCGTCGACAAGGTCGAGGGAAAGCGGATCAAGCTGACAAAAGCCGATAGCGGCGAGGGCACCCACAAGGGACATCATCACTATATTCCCTTGAGCCTTGTCGCCGAAGTCGACGGCAAGAAAGTATGGCTGTCGGCCAATTCGGATGTCGCGGTGACCTTCGAGGAAGAAAAGTCCGACCCAGTCTGAATGCGCCGGCGCGCATTTGTTTTACGCAATTCCGGACGGAAAACCGCTGCGCACTTTCCTGGAATTGTCTTAGCGCGACGACCAGACCGGAAACAGATCGCCGTCGGCTGGCGTGGCGGCATGCACACCGCGGCTGATGGCACGCGCCATGGTGGCGCCGGCCGCCGCATAGAGGTCGATGGCGTCGTTGGCTGAAAGCTGAATGCCGCTCCTGCCGGTCGCCAGAGCGAACACCAGATCGCCATCGGCCGGCGTGTGCGTCGGCCAGATGGCGCGCACGAAGCCGTCATGCGCCGATATCGCCAGACGCTTGGCGGCGGCCTTGGTGAGGACGGCGTCCGTGGCGATCACGGCGATGGTGGTGTTGCCGCCGGTCTCCACCTGCCTCTCGCTATCCTTTCCGATGAACTTCCGGTCGCGGAACTTCAACAGGATCCGTCTTGCGTCTTCCGGCATCGGCGAGGGATAGCCAAGCCCGCCGAACTCGTCGCCGATCTCGAAAGGTGCCGCCCAGAAGTGCCGGCTTGGCCCGACGGTCACCGAGCCGGTCGGGTTGACGGCGGCGAGCGCGCCGATGGTGACGCCGCTTTCCAGCAGCAGTGAAGCCGAACCGAGTCCGCCCTTCAGCCCTGACGTCTGCGCGCCGGTGCCGGCGCCAGCCGTGCCGAGGGCAAAGTCGGCCGCGGCGGCCTGGGCGGCTTCGTAGCCGAGCTCGCGGTAGGGCGGATAGCGGCCCCAGTCCTTGTCCCCGCCATTGCGCAGGTCGAACAGGATCGCCGCCGGCACGATCGGCACGCGAAAGCCGCCGACCTCGACGCCGATGTTCCTCTCGCGCAAGGCCGCCTGCACGCCGGATGCGGCATCGAGCCCAAAGGCCGAGCCGCCCGAGAGCACAACGGCATGGATCGCCTCGATGGAATTCTGCGGCTCGAGCAGGTCGGTCTCGCGCGTGCCGGGTGCGCCGCCCAGCACCTGCACGCCGGCCACCGCCGGTTCGTCGCAAAGCAGGGCGGTCACGCCCGACTTCAGCCTGGCGTCGGCGGCATTGCCGACGCGCAGGCCGGCGACATCGGTGATCAGGTTGCGCGGGCCGGTGCGGAACATCACTGCGTCTCGAAAGGCACGAAACGCGTCCCGTCGAAACGGAAGGCGCGGTAGGGGTTCTGGCTGAGATCGCCCTTTTCGTCGAAACGGACCGGCCCGATCGCAGTGGTGAAGTCATGCGCGGTGAGCAGCTCCGCCAGCGGTTTGCCGGAGGTTTCGGCCGCCGCCACGGCCGCCCTGGCGATCTCGACCGCCGCATAGGCGGGCAGCGCGTAACCTTCTGGAATGATACTCTTTGCAGTGAATGCCTCGAGCACCTTGGGGTCGGCGACATCGGCCCATTCGGGCGGGGCGATCATCAGCGTACCCGCCGCATAGGGTCCGTCGCCCGGCGGCGTGCGCATATTCTCGCCGCCGGCAAAGGTCATGCCGGCATCGAGCTGGCCGGCATCGCGGCCCATGATGGCTATGTCGTCGCCGTCGCCGCCGGCGAAGACATGCGTCGCGCCTGACTTCTTCAGCCGGCCGATCAGCCCGATCTGGTTGTCGAGCTGCGGCCGGAACGTGTCGACGAACACCGGTTTCAGCCTCGCCTGCTCGGCTGCTGCCCTTAGCGTCTCGGCGATCTCGCGGCCGTAGATGGTGCCGTCGTCGACGATGGCGAAAAGCTCCTTCTGCCAGAGCTTGGTAAGGATGGTGGCGACGGCATTGCGCTCGTCGTCGCCGCGCGGGCCGAGCCGATAGACCGGCCAGCCGGTCTTGGCGCGCCGGTCGGTCAGGCTTTCGGTGCGCACGCCGACGGTGATGATCGGTATGCCGGCGTCCTTGAGGATCGGCAGCGCCGCCTCGATCGCTTCGGTGCAGAGAAAGCCGACGACCACGCTGACTTTCGCGGCGGCGAAGTCGCGTGCGGCGGCAGCGCCGCCGTCGGCCGTGCAGGCATCGTCGACCGTCTTGATTTCGGCACCATCAGCCTCGGCCGCAAGGCTGGCCCCGGCCTCGATCTGCTTGCCGAGGATCTCAGACGGGCCAGACAGAGGTGCGGCGACGCCGACAAGCAGTGTCTGGGCGCTGACACCTGCAGGGAGCAGCCAGAGCAGTGCCGCTATCGTCGCTGTCCAGGGTCGCATTCTGACGAAGAATTCCTCCGTGCCGGATGCATGCTCCCGGCGCCTCTTCCCGCCAAGACCTAAAGGCTGCTCGTCCCGGGTGCAACACGCGAATTTCGGGATGTGGGTCAAGCACTTCGCTTGTGGCATGCCGTATGCCGCCATATATAACGATCGGGTTTCGACTTGTGGAAAATCATCAGTGCTGAAGAAGAACGACATCGGGCCGCAGGCCTATCGCGACGCGATGGCGCATTTTGCCGGCCACGTCCATGTGGTGACCACCGACGGCCCCGCCGGCAGGCGTGGTGCGACGGTCATCGCGGCCTGTTCGGTGTCGGACACGCCGCCAACGGTCCTTGTCTGCCTCAACCGCGAGAATCCCAAGAACGAGCCTTTCGTGAAAAACGGCAGATTCGCATTGAATACGCTGGCTTCGCACCAGGAACCGCTGTCGATCGGGTTTTCCGGCATGACCGGACTGCCGGTCGAGGAGCGTTTCGCGCTCGGCGAGTGGGATGTCATCTCGACCGGCGCGCCGACCTTGAAGGGTGCACTCGCCGTGTTCGACTGCGAGCTGTTCGACACCAAGGATCTGGCCACCCACCGTGTGCTTTTTGGCAAGGTGACAGGCCTGCGCATCGGCGATAATTTGCGGCCGCTGATCTATCACGACCGCGCCTATCACGCGCTCTAGAGGCTCTGAATGGGCCGCAGCCACGGAGACAGGATGACCGAGCTGAAACCGCGCCCGGCGCCGCGGACGATCGACGAGACGCTCGATCTCCTGACCGGCGCGGACTATGTGGCGGATCGGTCGCTAGCAACCGTGCTGTTTTTATCGCTGCGCATGCAGCGGCCGCTGTTCCTCGAAGGCGAGGCCGGCGTCGGCAAGACTGAGATCGCCAAGGTGCTGGCGCAGGCGCTCGGCCGCCGGCTGATCCGCCTGCAATGCTATGAAGGGCTCGACGTCTCTTCCGCCGTCTATGAGTGGAACTATGCCGCGCAGATGATCGAGATCCGCATGGAGGAGGCGGCCGGCAAGGTCGTACGCTCCGACATGGAGCGCAATGTATTCTCCGAAAAATACCTGATCCGCCGCCCGGTGCTCGATGCGCTGACGGGCAAGGCGGGTGCGGCGCCGGTGTTCCTGATCGATGAGCTCGACCGCACCGACGAGGCCTTCGAGGCGTTCCTGCTCGAGATCCTTTCCGATTTCCAGGTGACGGTGCCGGAACTCGGCACGATCAGGGCGGAAGAGCCGCCGATCGTCATCATCACCACCAATCGCACCCGCGAGATCCACGACGCGCTGAAGCGGCGCTGCCTCTACCACTGGGTCGACTATCCCAATGCCGAGCGCGAGCTCGAGATCGTGCACAGGAAGGTGCCGCAGGCCAACAGCCGGCTTTCGGCCGAAGTGGTGTCGTTCATCCAGAAGCTGCGCCAGGTCGAACTGTTCAAGGCGCCGGGCGTTGCCGAGACCATCGACTGGGCCGGCGCGCTGACCGAGCTCGACAAGGTAGCGCTCGATCCCGAAACCGTGTCCGACACGATCGGCGTGCTGTTGAAATACCAGGACGACATTGCCCGCATCGGCGCGGGCGAGGGCCGGCGTATCCTCGACGAGGTCAAGGCCGAGCTCGCGGCGGCGGAGTAGAGCAATGAAGGCGCCGCGTCCCGACCCCGGAGAGGCGACAGTGGACGGGCGGATCGCCGACAACATCGTCTATTTCGCCCGCACCTTGCGCAAGGCCGGCATGCGGGTCGGACCGGCCTCGGTCAAGGACGCGATCGAGGCGATGCTCGCCGCCGGCATCGGGTCGCGCGACGATTTCTACTGGACACTGCATGCCGTGCTGGTTTCCAGGCACGAGGATCATCCGACCTTCGACGAAGCCTTCCGGCTGTTCTGGAAATCGCGCGAGCTGATCGAAAAGATGCTGGCGATGTTTTCACCCGTTGCCCCGGACGTCAAAAAGAAGCAGAAGCCACGCGCCGCCGAAAACCGCGTCAGCCAGGCGATGTTCGAGGGTCATCAGAAGAACCAGCCGGTGCAGGAAATCCCGGAGATCGAGGTCGACGCCCGTTTCACCTTCTCCGGCAACGAGGTGCTGCGCGGCAAGGACTTTGCCCAGATGGACGCCGTCGAGATGGCCGATGCCAAGAAGGCGATCGCTCAGTTGCGGCTGCCCTTCGACATGGTCAGAACACGGCGCTTCAAGGCCGATGCGCATGGCCGCCGTGTCGATCCGCGCGCCACGATGCGCTCGGCCGCGCGCACCGGTGGCGAGCTGATCCTGCCGAAATTCCGCTCCGCCCGCGAGGTCCATCCGCCGCTGGTGGTGCTGGCCGATATTTCCGGATCGATGAGCCAGTACACGCGCATTTTTTTGCACTTTCTGCATGCGCTGACGGAAAAGCGCCGGCGCGTACACGCCTTCGTGTTCGGCACCAGGCTGACCAATCTGACGCGGCAGATGCGCCATCGCGATCCCGACCAGGCACTTGCCGATTGTTCGGCGGCGGTGAAGGACTGGTCGGGCGGCACCCGCATCGGCGACACGCTGGCCGAGTTCAACCGCCTGTGGTCACGCCGTGTATTGGGACAGGGCGCGGTGGTGCTTCTGATCACCGACGGGCTTGAGCGCGACGATGTAGCCGGCCTGTCGGAGGAGATGGAGCGCCTGCACAAATCCTGCCGGCGGCTGATCTGGCTGAACCCGCTGCTGCGCTTCGACGGCTTCGAGGCGCGCGCCCGCGGCGTCAAGGCGATGCTGCCGCATGTCGACGAATTCCGCTCGGCGCACAACCTCGATGCGCTGGCCGATCTCTGCGCCTCGCTGGACAAGAAGTCGGCCGGCTCGGTCGATCCGCGCCGCTGGCTGGACGCTGGCGCCAGGCGCGCCGCATAGCCATATGTTGCCTATCTAGAAACAGACTTTCAGAGAAAAACAGACTTCAAGAGAAACGATCATGGAAAACAGCATCTATCTCGATGAGGCCCGCGATCCCCTGATCATCGCGGAGGGCTGGATGAAGGACGGCAAGGATGTCGCCATCGCTACCGTGGTAGAAACCTGGGGTTCGGCGCCGCGTCCTGTCGGCAGCCATCTGGTCATCGACGCGGACGGCAATTTCCATGGCTCGGTCTCGGGCGGCTGCGTCGAGGGCGCGGTGGTGACCGAGGCGATCGACGTCATCGGCTCTGGCAAGGCGAAGATGCTCGAGTTCGGCGTCGCCGACGAAACCGCCTGGCAGGTCGGCCTGTCCTGCGGCGGCCGCATCAAGGTCTATGTGGAACGCCTGGGCTGAGCCTTATGGATCCGTACGCGCTCAAGACATTGAATGCCGAACGCCGCGCCCGCCGTGCGGCGATCCTGGTCACCGACCTTGGTGACGGGCGCGATCGCATCGTGCGCGAAGGCGACCAAGTCGCAGGTGATTTGGGAGCGGCGATCGCCAGGGCGTTTCGCACCGGCAATTCCGGTTCGGTCGAGGCCGAGGGGCGAACCTTCTTTCTCAACGCCCATCTGCCGCAGCCGCGCCTGGTGGTGATCGGCGCCGTGCATATCAGCCAGGCCTTGGCGCCGATGGCGAAGATCGCCGGCTATCCGGTCGAGATCATCGATCCGCGCACCGCCTTCGCCACGTCGGACCGCTTTCCAGATGTCGCGCTGCATGCCGAATGGCCGGAGGATGTGCTCGCGCGCCAGCCGTTGGACAGTTACACGGCGCTCGCCGCCGTCACCCATGACCCCAAGATCGACGATTTCGCTCTGAAGGCAGCACTCGACGCCAATTGCTTCTATGTTGGCGCGCTTGGCAGCCGCAAGACGCACGCCAAGCGTGTCGAGCGCCTGCTGGCATTGGGCGTGACCGCCGACCAGATCGCCCGCATTCACGCGCCGATCGGCCTCGACATCGGTGCTGCGAGCCCGGCCGAGATCGCCGTCGCCGTGCTGGCGCAAGCGATTCACGCCTTTCGCTCGCGCGGCCTGGAGAGCAAAGGCGCGGTGGCGTGAAATTCGGTCCGGTTCCGATCGATCAGGCGGAAGGTGCGGTGCTGGCGCACGCCACCACGGCCGGCGAGCGGCGTTTTCGCAAGGCGCACAGGCTGAGCGTCGACGATGTGTCGGCGCTGAAGGCCGCCGGGATAAACGAGGTCGTCGCAGCGGTGTTGGCCGCCGATGATCTCGGCGAGGATGCGGCGGCTGAAATGATCGCCGCCAGCATGAGCCATCGCAACATCGAAGCGAAGCCCGCCGCGACCGGCCGGGTCAACCTCCATGCCGAGACGGCCGGTGTCTTCACCGTCGACGCGGCGATGATCGATGCCATCAACGCCGTCGACCCGACCATCACCATCGCCACGCTGGCGCAGCACGCGCCGGTCGAGAAGGGCCAGATGGTGGCGACGGTGAAGATCATCCCCTTCGCCGTTGCCGCCGCCCTGGTCGACAAGGTGGCAGGCATCTGCACCAGCGGCGAGATCTTCGCCGTCAACGCCTACCGGCCGGTGCGCGTCGGCGTCATCCAGACCGTGCTGCCCGGCGTCAAGCCGAGCGTGCTCGACAAGACGCTCCGCGTCACCGAGGCGCGGCTGGCACGCTCGGGCGGTCGTCTGACGGCGGAACGCCGCACGCCGCACGAAATCGCGCCGGTCGCGGAGGCCATGGCCTCGCTGGCGCGCGACAACGATATGGTGGTGATCTTCGGCGCTTCGGCGATGAGCGACTTCGCCGATGTCGTTCCGGCAGCGATCGAACACGCCGGAGGTACTGTCGTCCGCGCGGGCATGCCCGTCGATCCCGGCAATCTGCTGGTGCTCGGCACGCTTGACGGCAAGCGCGTCATCGGCGCGCCCGGCTGCGCCCGCAGCCCCAAGGAGAACGGCTTCGACTGGGTTCTCGACCGGTTGATCGCCGGCCTCGACGTGACGGCCGGCGACATCGCCGGCATGGGTGTCGGCGGGCTGCTGATGGAAATCCCGACCAGGCCGCAGCCGCGCGAGCCGCTGCCGGCAAGAGCCGAGTTGAGGGTCGATATCGTGCTTCTGGCCGCCGGCCGCTCCAGCCGCATGGGCGGGCCGAACAAGCTCCTGGCGTTGTTCGATGGCAAGCCGCTGGTGCGCCGCGCCGCCGAGCGTGCGCTCGGCTCGCTGGCCGCGAACACCATCGTCGTTACTGGCCACCAGCACGAGCGGGTACGCGCCGCCTTGTCCGGCCTCGATGTCACGCTGGCCGACAATCCGGATTTCGCCGATGGCCTGTCGTCTTCGTTGAAGGCCGGCATCGCATGGGTTGCGGGCGACGCTGCCGGCGCCATGATCGTTCTCGGCGACATGCCGGGCGTCTCATCGGCCGATCTCGACAGGCTGATCGACGCATTCCGCAAATCCGGTGGCCGCTCGGTGGTGCGCGCCACCCACGATGGCAGGCGCGGCAATCCGGTGCTGCTGCCGCGGTCACTGTTTCCGGCCATAGCGCATCTCGAAGGCGACACTGGCGCTCGCCATCTGGTCGAGGCTGAAGGGCTTGATGTCGTCGATGTCGAGATCGGCGAAGGGGCGGCTGTCGACGTCGACACCCGCGAGGCGCTGGAAGGCGCCGGCGGCGTGCTGCAGGATTGACAAACCGAAGCCGAAAAACGCATGCCTTGGGCATGGCTATTCGTACCGTCGCACCCCCCTCTGGCCTGCCGGCCATCTCCCCCTCAAGGGGGGAGATTGGCAGCTTCAATGGCGGCGCCCATCATGCAGCCTTGGAGATTGGCGAAAGCCGGAGTGGGATTCAATCTCCCCCCTTGAGGGGGAGATGGCCGGCAGGTCAGAGGGGGGCGGTCGCGCTCCATGCCCTTCTGGTCTCGATATTTTTCCTGTTTTCCGCCGCCCATGCCGACGCGCTCGAACTAAAACCCTTCAAGGACGATCTCTTCGCCTATCCGGCGACGCTCTCCTCCGCCGACAACGGCGCCTATACGGTCATCGACTACCGCGAAATGCGTGACATCAATGCCCGTGACGAGGTGCCGGAGCGGCGGGTGCATGCGGAGTACACCGACACCGGCGTACGCAAGGTGCAGCAGGACCTGATGCTGAAGACCGACGCCGGCGATGTCAGGCACATCGCCGTCGGCAAGACCGAGGGCGCGGGCATCATCGTGCTCTACCTGCACGGGCAGGGCGGCAGCCGTAAGCAAGGCGCCGACGACTTCACCTTCGGCGGCAATTTCAATCGCCTCAAGAACCTGATGGCCGGCAATGGCGGCCTTTATCTCAGCCCGGATTTCACCGATTTCGGCGACACCGGCGCGGCACAGGTGGCGGCGCTCATCGACCACTATGCAGAGAAATCGCCGGTAGCGAAAATCTTCGTCGCCTGCGGCTCGATGGGCGGCTCGCTGTGCTGGAAACTTGCCGCCCGCAACGACACCGGCCGGCGCATCGACGGGCTGCTGCTGCTCGGCTCGCTATGGGATGAGAGTTTCTTGTCGAGCCCCGCCTTCAGGCGTCACGTTCCGGTCTTCTTCGGTCAGGGCAGCAAGGATCCGGTATTTCCCGTGGAGAAGCAGGAAGCCTTCTTCCGCTCCATTATCGCCAGGTCGAAGGCCTATCCCTATCCGACCCGCTTCGTCCGCTTCGAGACCGGCACCCACGGTACGCCGATCCGTATGACCGACTGGCGCGGCACGCTCAACTGGATGCTCACCAAGGCGCGTTGATCTGCGCCATCGCGGATCTCGTTCAAGGCGCTGTGTTGTAATCCAGAATGGTCTGCGGGTTGATTTCGCCGTCATACGATGCGTCGACATCATATTGCACCAGCGAGAAATTGCCGTTGCGGAACAGATAGGTGCCGGTCGACGAAGCGTCGCCGACGCCACGCCATTTGTTCATCGACGTGATCGTCCTGGTGTTGTCGTCATAATCGGAATTGACCAGCTGGTCGTCGGTCTGGAAGCCGATGATGTGGACTGCCTCGACCTTGCCTTCGCTGTTGTTGTTTTCATAGCGGATGTCGAGTTCCGGCGAGGCGAACTGCAACTGCCTGACGCCCATGACGTCATCAGCGATGTAATAGACCGCGCTTTCATTGTAGGCAGCCATCGAGCAGAAGAAGCGGAACAGCCGCGTCTCGCGTTCGGGTGCGTCGGCGCCGGCATTCGCATCCTTGTAGTGCAGGCTGTATGCATCCGGCTCGGTTGTCGGCTTGCCGTCCGGGGTTTGCTTGTCGCACTGGTCGCCATAGGTGGCGACGAAGGCCCTTTTGGCCTGTTCCAGCACCGTGTCCTGCTTCGGCGGCGGCGGGCCATCGCCGCAGCTTGCCGGCACGGCGTCCTGGAAATTGGCCGTGGAGGGTTTCAGCGCACCCTTGTCGATGAGGATCGGCCGGAACGGCGGCTCCTGGACCTCGGCGTTGACTTGGCGCAGCGTGTAGCAGCCTGCGAAGACCTTTGCTTCGCCGTTCTTGTCGGTGGCCTGGATGGCAACCGGCACATTGTAGAAAATGCTGCCGGCAGCGCCGTCACTGGAGGCGGCGCCGGTTTTGACATCGACCTTGTCGGTGCCGTCATAGCCTTTGACGAATGTATCAAAATCCTTTGCCGGCTTGGTATCGCCATAATAGTCCCAGGCGCGGGCAAATTCATGCCGGTTGATGGCGCTGTAGAGCGAACGGATGACCGCAGCGGCGTCCGACCGGTCGTCGACATAGGGTACATCTTCGGCGAATGCCGTCTGGCTGATGGCGGCAAGGGAGAAAAAAGCGGTCGCGGCGAAAAGGACGCTTCTCATCGGGAATCTCCAGTCGATGGGGAAATTCTACCATGCCGATTGCGGCGACGCGGTGACGCTTGAAATGTCATGCCCGAAGGCGCTACCTGCCGCCGTCGGTGTTCATGCCGCATAGGAGATCCAAGTGACAATATCGATGTACGAAGCATCCGTGGCGGTGTTCTCGGCCCGGCTGAAGGCGCTGTCCAATATATTGTCGACGGCCGAGCAGAATGCAGTGGATCGCAAGATCGACCCGCAGGTGTTTCTGACATCAAGGCTGGCGCCGGACATGTTCGCGCTGACGAGACAGGTGCAGATCGCCACCGACCATGCCAAGGGTGCGCCGTCGCGGCTCGCCGGCCGCGAGGTGCCGAAATACGAAGACAATGAGGCGAGCTTCGCCGACCTCCAGGCGCGAATCGCCAAGACAACAGACCATCTGGCGACGTTCTCGGCCGCCGATCTGGAGGGTTCGGATGAAAGGGTGATCGAACTGAGGCTTGGGGGACGCGAGATTTCGATGCCCGGCCTGCAGTACCTTCTGCACGCCGCCATGCCCAATTTCTATTTCCACGTCACCACCGCCTACGACATCCTGCGCCACAATGGCGTGCCACTGAGCAAGGCGATGTTCCTCGGAATCGTTGAGCGGTCAGGCTCTTGAGGTTTCCCGGAGCGACCGGGAAACCTTCATGCTCCGACCTGTTCAGCGCATGGACATTTCGCGCGCGATGCGCGGGAAGTCGGCCGGCTTGATGCCGATATCGGCGCGGTCTGCATTGCTCATCGCGTTCAGCAATGCCAGTGCCGCGCGATAACGCGGATGGTCCTGCGGCCGCGGACGAGCGAACATTTCAGTGAAGAACCCCATGAATCAGCCCCTTGTTGATCCTCCACAACCGCTAATATAGGAGAATTATGAAGATTGTGCAGTGCAGCATTTGCATGGCAGCCATGTCGCTTCGATTTTTTTCGTGATAATCGATATTTTCGTGAAACTTCTCGGTCTTTACGACCGTACGCTTCGTCGCCGGTACATGGCCGGCTTTTCCTCGCCACTCCTGGCGAACTTCCGGGCTGCATGAAAATGCAGTCCGGCTTTTCATTTCGGGCCGTCTGAAGGGAAACATGTTCGCGTGGTCAGCCTGGCGAACGCCTAAACTCGTTAAGATCGATGGCATTCATTTTTAACGAGCCGGTTTTAAGGTGCGACCGTCTCAATCGCATGCGCATGCTCAACACAGAGGGAGGCTGACATCGGCGCCAAGCGGGATTTCGCCTCCTTGCTCGACGACCTCTTCGTCGCCTCCGACAAGGACGAGGCAAGCGAGGAGGCCGGTGCACGGCCGTCCATCCCGTTCGACTATCTGTCGGTGGCGGACGAGCTTCATTCCGGCCGCATCAAGGTTTCCGGCGACACGTTCGCGGCCGAGTATCGCGAAGCAGGCGCTGATCTCGCCGCCGAATTCGCCGCCTTGCTCGACCAGGCAAAGCTCGCGCTCGCCGGCGAAGCAGCAAAGCCTGAGGAAAAGTTGCCGCCGATCGATCCCGAAGCGATTGCCGCCGAACTTGGCCTCGATCAGCCCGCAAAGGGTGCCGATTTCGGCCGCATGCGCCGCAGCTTTGCCTTCGCCAACCATCCCGATCGTGTCGCGCCGCATCTGCGCCCGCGCGCCATGATCCGCATGCAGGTGGCCAACATGCTGATCGACGAGGCCAAGCGGCGCGCCCTGGCCGGCGCAAGGCGCTGATACGCTTCAGTTTCCGCAAAAGTTCGGCCTTGCCTGACCGCCAGAGCTTGGAGAACGGCGCTGCTTTGCTCTATGCTGGGGCGTCCTCCCCCGCGCCACCGCGCGCAAAGCTTTCCCGTCGGAGAAAATAGTCCATGCACAAACGCCGTCTCGGTCGGACCGATCTTCTTGTGTCGCAAATCTGCCTGGGGTCGATGACCTGGGGCCAGCAGAACACGGAGGCCGATGGCCATGCCCAGATGGACCTCGCCTTTTCGCGAGGCGTCAATTTCATCGACACCGCCGAGCTCTACCCGATCCCGCCCAAGGCGGAGACGCAAGGCCGTACCGAGAAGATCATCGGCAGCTGGATGAAGGCCAACGGCAATCGCGACAAGGTCATCCTTGCCTCGAAAGTGGTCGGCCGAACCGCCAACACATGGTTTCGCGGCGACCGGCCGTCGAAGCTGGTGCGCGCCGATATTTTCGATGCAGTTGAAAAATCGCTGACCAAGCTCGGCACCGACTACCTCGATCTCTACCAGATCCATTGGCCGGAGCGCGATGTGCCGTGGGGCGCCAATCCGAACCGCATCGGGGCGGTGGCGCCGCGTGCCGATTCCTTCGGTGCGCCGACAGGGGAAACGCCGATCGCCGAGACGCTCGCCGTCTTCGATGAATTGGTGAAGGCAGGAAAAATCCGCCATTTCGGCCTGTCGAACGAAAGCTCCTGGGGCGTCATGCGCTTCATCGCCGAGGCCGACAAGGGGATCGGTCCGCGCGTCGCCTCGGTGCAGAACGCCTACAATCTCGTGAACCGCACATTCGAGGTGAATCTAGCCGAAGTCTGCGAGCGCGAGCAGGTTTCGCTGCTGCCGTATTCGCCGCTGGCGCAAGGTTATCTGACCGGCAAATACGATCACGGCGCGCGACCGCAGGGCTCGCGCTCGCAGCTTTTCAATCGCGGCCAGCGCTACGAGACGCCGAATGCCGCGGAGGCTCAGCTCGAGTACAACAAGCTGGCGCGCTCGTTCGGTCTGGAGCCGGCGCTGTTCGCCAATGCCTATGTTTCGAGCCGGCCCTTCGTCACCTCCAACATCATCGGCGCCACCGCCATCTGGCAGCTCGAAATGGCGCTGTCTTCGGTCGACGTGACCTGGACCGAGGAGATGCAGAAGGCAGTCGACGCCATCCACCAGCGCGTCGGCAACCCGTGCCCGTAGGCAAGCCGCTTTCAGGAATTGTCAAACAATAACAAAGGGAAGGGGACGGTGATGAATTTTCCGATCGAGGCCGTACGGAAAAGATTTCCAGCACTGTCCCTGACGGACGGAGGCCGCCGGCGCGTCTATCTCGACAACCCGGCCGGCACGCAGGTGCCGCAAGCGGTCGCCGATGCGGTGTCGCGCTGCCTTTTGACTACCAATGCCAATCTCGGCGGCTTCTTCGAAACGACTGTCGCGGCGCAACAGGTCGTCGACGACGCGCATGCGGCGATGGCCGATTTCCTAGGGGCCGCGAGCCCGCAAGAGATCATCATCGGCGCCAACATGACGACGCTGACCTACCACATGTCACGCACGCTGGGCCGTACCATGAAGCCAGGCGACGAGATCATCCTGACCCGCATGGATCACGAGGGCAACGTCTCGCCCTGGTTGCAGCTGGCCGAGGATCTTGGGCTGGTCGTGCGCTGGCTGGCTTTCGATGAGCGAAGCTGGCAGGTCGAGGAAGCGGCGCTGAGCGCTCTGCTCAGCGACAAGACGCGGCTCGTCGCGCTGAACTACGCCTCCAATCTCACCGGCTCGATCAACCGGGTGAAGGCGCTGACCGCGATCGCCAAACAGGCCGGCGCGCTGGTCTATGTCGACGCCGTGCAGTTCGCACCGCACGGGCTGGTCGACGTGCAAAGTCTCGGCTGCGATTTCCTGGCCTGCTCGGCCTACAAATTCTTCGGCCCGCATATGGGCATTCTTTGGGGCCGGCGCGACGTCATCGATGCGCTGAAACCGTACAAATGCCGCTGTTCGTCCGACGGCCTGCCGGAGCGATTCGAGCTCGGCACGCCGCAGATCGAGTTGATGGCCGGCCTCACGGCCGCCGTCGACTATTTTGCCGAGCTAGGTGCTGCGGAAGGCGAAAGCGGGTCACGGCGTGCCAGGATCGCCAAGGCGTTCGACCTGTCGATCGCCTATGAGAACGTGCTGGCGCAAAAGCTGATCGATGGGCTGTCGGATATCGAGGGCCTGAGCATCCACGGCATCACCGACCCGGCGCGGGTCGGCGAGCGGGTGCCGACGGTCTCCTTCACCGTCGCGGGCATGGTGCCGGAGACGATCGTGCGGCAGATGAATGCCGGAAACATCTTCCTCTGGTCCGGGCACAATTATGCCTGGGAGATCGTCCACCAACTGGGCATTCCGGCTGAGGAGGGCGTGGTGCGCATCGGCATCGCCGACTACAATACGGCGGCCGAAATCGACGAGACGCTGGAGAGCGTGCATCGGGTTGCCATGCTGCGGCAAGAGCGGTCCTGAAGCGCCTATAGGCTAGAGCTATCGCTTCTTGCCGCCGCCAAATCCGGTCAGGAAGGCGGTGAGATTGTCGCCGAGTTCCTCGCAGAGATAGCCGCCTTCCTGCACGATGACCGTCGGCAGACCGAACCCGGCAATGGCCTCACCGATGAGCGAGAATCCAGGCGTCGTCACCGACAGTCCGCCGAAAGGATCGCCTTCGAAGGCGTCGAGCCCGAGCGCCACCACCAGCACGTCGGGCGAAAAGGCGCGGATGCGCTGGAAGGCGATGGCCAAAGCTTCGAGGAATACCGAATCCCCGGATTTCCTGGGCAGCGGCAGGTTCAGATTATAGCCGAGGCCGGGCCCTTCGCCGCGCTCGTCGGCATGGCCCCAGAAGAACGGATAAAAGCGCACCGGATCGGCATGCAGCGAGACAGTAAGCACGTCCGGCCGCGCATAGAAGATGCCTTGGGTGCCGTTGCCGTGATGCAAGTCGACGTCGAGGATCGCCACCCGCGCGGCGCTTCTGCGCAATGTCTGCGCGGCGACTGCCGAATTATTGATGAAGCAGAAGCCGCCGGCAACATCGGCAAAGGCATGGTGGCCGGGCGGGCGGCAGAGCGCATAGGCTGATGGCGCACCCGCCATGACCGCTTCGGAGGCCTCGACCGCGCTCCAGGCGCTCCACAGAGCGCTCTGCCAGGTCTCGCCTGAGATCGGGCAGGCGGTGTCGGCCATATGGTAGCCGGCCTGGCCGACCGCCGAGGCCGGATAAGAGCCGGTTCGCGTGATCGGATGGATGTTGGGGATCACTTCCGCCGAGGCGCCCTCGATACGCTGCCAGCGGCCGAAGATATGCTCGAGAAAGTCGAGATATTCGGGTGTATGCACCGCGGCAATCGGTCCAAGCCCATGATTCCGTGGCCGCTCGATCGTCAAGCCGGCAGCTTTTGCGCCGGCTAACAAGCGCTCGACCCGCTCCGGCTTTTCCGGGTTGGGTTGCTGAGCCCCGCTGGAGAGGAACGCCTTGGGGTCGTGGCGTTTTTGCTCCTCGGCGTAGAAAGCCTTCATCGTTCGTCCTCCGGCGCATCGGCAAAAGCGAAGAAAGCCTCGCCAACGATCTTCTGCACCTGTTCGTAGTCCGACCAGGCAATTCCCAGCCTTTCGTAAAAGGTCTTGGCGGTTTCATTGTCGGTGTCGACGGACAGCCTGAGATAGACGCCGCCGTCCTTCCGGCAGTCTCGCGCGACACGACGCAGGAGGCGCTCGCCGATCCTGCGGCCGCGAAAGCGGTCCTCGACGTAGAGGTCCTGCACATAGACGCCGGGGCGGCCCATCCAGGTCGAGAAGATCGGGAAATGCAGGCACAGCCCCGCGAATTCGCCACCGACTTCGGCGATCAGGATGGAGAAGGCGGGTTTGTCGCCAAAACCGTAGCGACGCAGGTCGTCGGGCGTCGAGGTGATCTCCTGATGCGCGCCGATATGGGTGCCGAGGCGCAGCAGCGCGGCATGGATGGTTTCGACGTCGTCGACCCGGCCGGGGCGGATGACGGTGTCGGTGACCTTGGCTTGGGACTCCCCTCGCATGTATCAGGCCGAGGTTCCGGCCGGGCCTGGCCCTGTCAAAAGGTCATCAAGCTCGCCAATGCGGTCTTCTGAAAAGACGCGAATACCGTTCGCTTCGAGCAATGCGGTGGTCGTGCCAACACCGGCCACCAGGTTGCTCGAAAAACTCCCATCATAGATGAAGCTGCTGCCACAGGACGGGCTGCCGTCGGTTAGAACTGCATAGCGACATCCTGTTTCGCGGGCGAGATCGAGCGCGATCTGCCCGGCTTCGCGGTAAAGGTCGGTCACATCGTTGCCGGTTAGCTCGACCACTTGCCCTTGGCCTCGGAGCACGGTGCGGCCGTCACCTGCGCTGCGAATTTCTGCCGGGGGACGCGGCGTGGAAAAACCTGCGGCGACTTCCGGGCAGACTTGCACGATCCGGCCGTCCGCCTGCCACCGCGCCAGTATGGGATGGTCGTTGAGCCGGTAGGAGCCGTTATAGCGAACCTTGCCGCCGAGCAGGCAGGCCGAGACGAGAACCCTTTCCATGTCAGCTCCTCCCTTTGCCACGCGCGACCTCCAGTGCGCTCTCAAAACGCCACCCGGTCGCCGCCCTTCAGTGCCAGCATTTCGCGCGCCTCCGCCGGTGTAGCGACCTCCAGCGACAGCCCGTCGAGAATGCCACGGATGCGCAGCACCTGATCGGCATTCGACTTCGCCAGTTGCCTTCCGTCGTAGAGACTGTCCTCCAGCCCGACCCGGACATTGCCGCCCATTGCCGCCGCGATCGAAATCAGCGGCATCTGGTGCCGGCCGGCGGCGAGCACTGAGAACTGGTAGCTGTCGCCGAACAATTTGTCGGCAATGCGCTTCATGTGGACGAGGTTTTCGGGGTCGGCGCCGATGCCGCCCAAAATGCCGAGCACGAACTGGATGAACAGTGGCCCCGACACCAGCCCACGATCGCGGAAATGCGCCAGCGAATAGAGGTGGCCGACATCGTAGCATTCGAACTCGAAGCGGGTGCCGCAGCCCTTGCCGAGCTTTTCGAGCACGCCCTCCATGTCGGCGAAGGTGTTCTTGAAGATCGTGTCGCGGGTGGCTTCCAGCAGCTTCGGCTCCCACTCGTGCTGCCAGTCCCTCGGCTTGTCGAGCATCGGGAACAGCGCGAAGTTCATCGAGCCCATGTTGAGCGAGCACATTTCGGGTTCGGCCCGCAAGGGTGCCGCCAGCCGCTGGTCGAGCGTCATCAGCGACGAGCCGCCAGTAGTGATGTTGATCACCGCATCGGTCGCCTGCTTGATACGCGGCAGGAACTGCATGAACACGTCCGGATCGGCGGTCGGCCGCCCGTCTCGGGGATCGCGGGCATGCAGATGCAGGATCGAGGCGCCGGCTTCAGCGGCCGCGATGGCGTCCGTCGCGATCTGGTCCGGCGTCACCGGCAGGTAGGGCGACATGGACGGCGTGTGCACCGAACCGGTGACGGCGCAGGTGATGATGACTTTCCTCGGCGCCATATTTTGTCCCTCAGCCCCCGACCGGCAGGTCGAGCTCGGCGGCGAGCACCTCGAGCGAGTCGCCGATGATGGCTATGATCTCACCGATCTGTTCAGCCGTGACGATCATCGGCGGCGCGACCATGAAATTGTCGCCGTCGACACCGCCCTTGACCTTGCGGCCATAGATGATCAACCCACGCGCATAGGCGAGGTCGAGCAGCCGCTGTGTGGCTTTCTTGGCCGGCGCGATCGGTTCCAGCGTCTCGGGATCGGCAACCATCTCGGCGCCCAGCAAAAGACCTTTGCCGCGCACATCGGCGATGAACGGGAAGCGCCTGGCCAGCCCCTTCAATTCGCCGATCAGCACATCGCCCATGGCAGCCGCATTGGCGATCAGGTCGAGCCGGTCCATCTCGCCGAGCACGGCGAGGCCTGCTGCGCAGGCGAGCGGATTACCGGCATAGGTGTGGCCATGCTGGAAGCCGCCGGAGGCAAGCAGCGGCTCGACCAGCCGCATGGGCGCCGCCAGCGCGCCGAGCGGCGCATAGCCCGAGCCCAGCCCCTTCGACAGCGCGACGATGTCCGGCTTGCAGTTCCAATGGTCGCCGCCGAGGAATTTGCCGGTGCGGCCGGCGCCGCTCATCACTTCGTCATGGATGAGCAGGATGCCATAGCGGTCGCAGATCTCGCGGATGCGCGGATAGTAGCTGTCCGGCGCCACCAGCGCCGCGGTGGCAGCACCGCCGACCGGCTCCATGATGAAGGCGAGCACGCTGTCCGGGCCTTCAGCGAGGATCTTCTCCTCCAGCATGTCGGCATATTGGATGCCGCGCTGTTCCATCGAAAGATTGTCGCGGTCGCGCCAGGCGGCCGGCGCCGGCACTGTCGGCATCACCTGCATCAATGGCGTGAACGTCTCGGCCAGCGCGTCGTCGCCTGTGACGGAAAGCGAGCCGAGCGTTCCGCCATGATAGGACGGAAAGCGGGTGATCACCTTCCAGCGCTCGGGCTGGCCGGCGGCCACCGCCCATTGCCGGGCGAGCTTGATGCAGGATTCCGTCGCTTCCGAGCCGCCGGAGACGAAGAAGATGCGGTCCATTCCCGCGGGCAATCTGCCGGCAAGTTCCCTCGCAAGTTCCTCGGCCGGCTCGTTCTCGAAATGCAGCCGGTAGGCGAAGGTGGTCTTGTCCATTTGCCGCTTCATGGCGTCGAGCACATTGCGGTTGGAATGGCCGATATTGGCGACCATCGGCCCGCTCGATCCGTCGATAAAGCGGCGGCCGTCCTTGGTCCAGAAATAGATGCCCTCGGCGCGATCGACCAGCGGCCGGCGCAGGCTGGAGAGATAGAACAGATGCGACGGCGGCCGCGTCTCGGCTTCGGGGGCAGGGCTCTTGGACTTCAGCATGTCAGGACTTTCCGAGATAGCGGTCGATTACATTCTTGGTCACGCGCTCGACCATCGGGTCCTGCCTTAGCAGGCCGGCAACCCATTCGCAGCTTCCGGCATGAAACACCTCGCCCTTGCCGCGCGGGAAATTGACGATCATGCCGTTGCCGCGCTTGACCTTGTCGAGATTAGCGTCGCTCGCCTCACCGAACAGCGTTTGTGCAGTAAACCGGCCGTCCTCGTCGCCGAGGAACTGGTCCTTGAGCGGAATGTCGGCGCTCTCCTCGACCTGGCTGGCCATGCCGACCGCAAGCACCTCGAGGCCATCAGGCGCGCCGCTGGTGGCGGTGGGATAGGGCAGGCCGCCGCGGATCTCGAAATCGAGCCCGTCGACCTCGTAGCCATAGATATGGCTGTCGGCGCCCAGCAGATCGCCATAGTAGATGCCGGTGCCGGCGAACGCCCAGTGCTCGGGACGGTAGACCGGAAAGCCGCGCACGCCGCGCGGTGCGCAGCCGCCCCAGCCGGCATAGACGCCTCGCGTTGCGTTGAGGCCGAAGGTCGCCGAACCCGGCCGGCCGATCTCCGGCGCCTCCCAGGAGTTGGTGGCGCGGGTGACATCGCCGCCGCTATAGGCGGGGTCTTCGGCGCGCGCCTTGTACTTGTAGCAGACCTGCCGGCGGCCCTCGTCCTCCAGCCGTGTCTGCCACATGAAATTGCCGGCGAAGCGGGCCGCGCGGCCGCCACGTGTCACATACGCGTCGACCGCGTCGCGCATTTCCCAGGTCCAGTATTCGTCATGGCCGACGAAGACGACGCAGTCGTAGCCGTCGAGAATTTCTGGCGAGAAATGCAATTCGTGCTGGCTGGCGAGATCGACCGCATAGCCGGCGCGCTCGGCAAAGCGGAAGAAATGGCTGTCATAACTCGCCCAGCCGGACGAAGCGTACTTTTTCGAATGCCTCGTGGCAAAAGCCCATTCCATATGCGGATAGCGCGGCACCGTCTTAGGCGGCACCGCGACCTCCAGCGGCACGCGTGGCGCATCTTTCGGCAGCACGACGAAGCCGCGGCACCAGGGCCGCTGTGTCGACACCATGCGCGCATACTGGTCGCGGTTCGCGCCGGTGATGCCTTCATAGTGATTGGAGCCGCCCCAGGTGTTGTAGGCGAGCCAGGTGCCCGTCGCCGCCATCTGCAACACGCGGCCGGGTTTCTTACCAAGCTTCGGTGCGACGATGAAGAGATGGTGGCAGCGGATCGGCTTGCCGTCACGGCTATCCGCTTCAAGCGTGATGCGATAGGCGCCGGACGGCCAGTCGTCGCCGATGCGAAACTCGAACAACGCCTCCCAGCCGCAGCCCTCGACCGAGCACTGGTCCGGCGTGTCCTGCCAGCGCGCCGCTATGCCAGTCTTCTCGAACGCCTTTGTCTCGGAGCCGCCGTCGCGGACGATCGTGATGCCAAAAGTGGCGGCCGTCGCGCTGACATGCAGCGCCACCGTTTCGCCCGGGCGGTAGGAAAACCGGTCGCTGTAACACCAGATCTCGCCACGCTCGCCGTCCATCCCCGGCCGTTCGTAGTAATGCGTGCGCACTGCCTGCCGGCGCTGCTCCGGCGTCAGTCCGAAATCGGGGAATTCGGTCGGCAGATTGGTCATTGACACCGCAAAGGGCTCGAACGCCGCCATTTCGGCGATCTGCCGGCCAAGCGTCAAATGGAAACGATCGGGCCAGCAATCGCCAGGGCCACCCTTGGCCGCTCTCGCCAAACCGACTATCTCAAACAAGGCGGTGTTTTCCGCACCTGGGAGCCGACATGCTGAGAGTCCAGAAGGTCAAGGTCGACGACATTTACGTGCCGGCCGCGCGCAAGAAGACGCTGCATCCCGAGACTGTCCGCCATCTGGCGGAGGACATTCTGGAAAACGGCATGAAGATGCCGATCCAGGTGCGCCACGACGGCAAGCGCCATATCCTCGTCGAGGGCCTGCACCGGCTGGAAGCGGCCAAGTGGCTCGGCGAGACCGAGATCGACGCCTATCTGGTCCAGGCCAAGCGCCACTAGGCGAACTCCTGAGCCGTCGGCCGACGCCGGCCGTTCCTGTCACCCTCCTGTGAATTTTTTCGCGGACCGTGTCGGCCCGCGCTGCGCTCACCCGTCTTTGAAGCGGAACCGCAATTCAAACACGCCGAGGAGACCCCATGACCACCAAGCTCGACATCGCCCCCGCCAATGACCGCGAACTGGTTCTCGCCTGCATCATCGATGCGCCGCGCGAGAACGTCTATCGCTGCTGGACCGACAACAAGCTGGTGACGCAGTGGTTCGCGCCAAAGCCGTGGACGACGCCGCGCGCCGAAATGGACGTGCGCACCGGCGGTAACAGCCTGGTCGTCATGGCCGGTCCCGACGGCAATGAATTTCCGAACCCAGGCGTCTTCCTCGAGGTCGTTCCGGGCGAGAAGATCATTTTCACCGATGCCTATACCAGTGCCTGGGAGCCATCCGAAAAACCGTTCATGACCGGCGTGCTCACCTTCGAGGACGAAGGCAACGGCAAGACCCGCTACATCGCGCGCGCCAAGCACTGGAGCGTCGCCGACCGCGAGCAGCACGAGAAGATGGGTTTTCACGAGGGCTGGGGCCAGTGCACCGAACAACTCGAAGAACTCGCCAAGACACTTTGACAGCGGCAAGACCGGAGGAGACCAGCATGTCCAGATCGATATTTTTCGCCATTCTTGCTTCAGCCGCAGCCCTGTTTGCCGCGCCGTGCCAAGCCAACGCAGAGGAGACCAAGCCCGCCATGACCACCGAGACCAAAGCACTGCCGAAGCCGGAAAAGTCCGGCCTGCTGCCGATCGACGGCCTGAACTATTATTACTCCATCTATGGCAAGGGCGAGCCGCTGCTTCTGCTGCATGGCGGTCTCGGCACCACGGATATGTTCGCGCCGATCCTGCCCAGGTTTGCCGAAAACCGCACCGTCATCGCCGTCGACCTGCAGGGCCATGGCCGCACCGCGCTTGGCGACCGGCCCTTTGGCCTGGAGGCGATGGGCAACGACATGGCCGCGATCGTCAAGGCGCTGGGTTACGACAAGGTCGATGTCCTGGGTTATTCGCTCGGCGGCGGCGTCGCCTTCCGCATGGCCGTCCAGCACCCCGAAACGGTGCGCCGGCTCGTCCTGGTCTCGGCCGGCTATGCCGCCGACGGCTTCTATGCCGAGATGCGCGGCCAGCAGGCGCAGGTCAGCGCGGCGGCGGCCGAATTCATGAAGGACACGCCAATGTACAAATCCTATGTCGCGGTGGCGCCGCATCCGCAGGATTTCCCAAAGCTGCTCGACACGCTCGGCACCTTTATGCGCAAGGATTATGACTATTCCGCCGATGTGGCCAAGCTCAAGATACCGGTGATGCTGGTCTATGGCGACAGCGACATGTATCGGCCCGAGCACGAGATCAAGTTCTACCAGATGCTCGGCGGCGGGTTGAAGGATGCTGGCTGGATGCGCGAGAACCTGTCGCAGAACCGTCTGGCCATCCTGCCCAACCGCACCCACTACGACGTCTTCTTCGCCCCGGAACTGACGGCCACGACGCTGCCCTTCCTCAATGGCGAGACCAAGGTGAAGAGCTGGGACGAGGTCGTCAGCGAAACGAAATAGTCATCTGTCCGGCAATTGCCTGACTGCGGCCGTCTCTCCCGGAGACGGCCGCAAGCCTTCTATGAAGCCTTGGCGCGGCGCGGCTCTCTCAGATGCTTGATGCCGCTCATCTCGACGAAGTTCGTCGCCGCTTCCCAGAGATAGTCGCCATAGAGGAACGGCTCGAAGGGGGTTGCGCCGGCAAGCGGCAGCGGCGCGATCTCGGCGTCGACGCGCGGCTCGTAGAAAAACGGGATTGAGAACCGCGCCGTTTTCGGCGCGATCACCCGGTGCCGCGTCGCCCTGACGCGCCCGCCGGTCCAGCGCTCAAGCAATTGGCCGAAATTGACAGCCAGCGTGCCGTCGGCGGGCGGCACGTCGATCCATTCGCCGGCGAGGTTCTTCGCCTGCAGGCCCTCGACGCCGTCCTGGGCGCAGCGTGACGAAACCTGAATCGGCATGTTCGCGCCCGATGACGGTGCGGGTCTCGCCCTTGTGGACGACCGAAAACTCCGGGCCACTCGTGTCGACGCCGCTGTTCGGGTCACGCAAAGGGTAGCGGATCAGCCGCAGCGTCGAGATGCCACCGTCGAAATCTGCGTCGAAGATCGTCTCCGGCAGGCCGAGCCCGCGCGCGACCGAGCGCATCAGCGCGTTGCCCACCGCTTCCATCGCCAGATAGTAGCTTGCGGCGGCCGCGCGCCAGCCCGGCAGCGCCTGCTCGGCGGGCAAGGGCGTCGGCTCGCAAAGCGGATCGTCGGAACGGGTCGTCCGCGCATGCGCAAGGTCCGGCCCCATGTCGATGCCTTCCTTGTAGGAGACGGCTGTCGGCTGCAGCGGGAACCAGCCGCGATAGACATTCTTCCTGGTCCGGTCGAAATTCCAGCGCAGCAGTTTCTGCTTTTCGGCCTCGGGCAGGGCGAAGATCTCGAGCAGGCGCGCCCGTTTCTGAGGCGTCAGCCAGGCATCGCCGGGGAAGTCGCGGACCGCCATGAAGCCGATGCCCGAAGCAGCGGCCATGATCGTGGCATCGGCGCGCTCGCGCTCGGGCGAGGGTGGTCCGAACAGATCTGCGATTCCGATGGTTTCGATGTCCTGCGCCATATGGCTGCCTCCCGAGCGGCTGGCCGCAAGCAGGCGCGGGGTCTGCCGTTCTGTCAATCCCATACCGGCACCCGTCATTGGGCCAATGGCGGCACCGCAACGCCACGGCCACACAACATCACTGCAACTGATGATGTCCCATCAAAGCTTTTGAATTGACGCTGCAATCTTCGCCGCTAGCGTTAGCCAATATCCCATGAAGGCATGGAGTGCGGCGATGGCAAGGTATGGTGGCGGGTGCCTGTGCGGCGCGGTTCGCTATAGCGCGGAGGCTACGCCGATCAACGAGCGCGTCTGCCACTGCCGGCTCTGCCAGAAGGTGATCGGCGCAGCCTTCAACGCGCGCGTGCTGTTCCGCATCGACGACGTGACCGTCGAAGGGCCGGTGGCGATGGTCAACACCTCGCCGGACCTCAAGCGCGGCTTCTGCGCGGCCTGCGGCACGACGATGTTTTCGCGGCGGGATTCCGCCGGCATCATCGGCATCACGACAGGCTCGCTTGACGATCCTTCGGTGTTCAAGCCGCAGATGCATATCTGGACGGCCTCGAAGCAGCCCTGGGTGCAACTCGACGACGGCCTGCCGCACTATGAAGGCGCGCCGCCTCCGAACTAGGATTTTCCCTCCTCCCACTGTGGGACAAGGGTGGGCGCCGGCGTTAACAGAATTTAATCCGAAACCACGAGATAGCCGGCAAAGCGTCATTGGCGAGCCATCATTGCCTGCTTATCTATCGGCTTGCGGGCCGGTATTCGAGGAGGCGACGGATGAGCGACAGCATCAACACCCTGGACGAGCTTTTGAACGACCCGATGGTCCGGCTCGTGATGGAGCGTGACCGCGTGCAGCCGGCGGAGCTTCGCATGTTGCTCGAAAGGGCCCGCGGGCGCACCGCCGAAGACGCGTCCGCCGATCAGCCGGTCGTGCCGCCGGCGCATGTCGTGGCCAGGACCTGCCTGCAGCAATGGTTGCTCGGATAAGAGCAATTCCAGGAAAAGTGTGCAGCGGTTTTCCGTCCGGAATTGCGTCAAAACAAGAGTATCAATCGCTGAACCGCCCCTCTTCTGCCGTCAGCCGGAATTCGCCGGCAAATAGCTGTAGTGGCTGCGGAAATAGGCGAGCCTGAAGCCGAGACGCGCATAGTTGCGATAGGCCGGTCCGTCGCGGTCGGGGTGCGGCGCCTCGATGTCGGCGACGAACAGCTTCGCGCCGGCGGCAATGCCGTCGCGAACCATCGCTTCGCCAAGCAGCGCGTCGAGATCGAAGCTCGGTGCCATGATGCCCGGCACCGGCGCGTCGATGCCGCTCCAGGCCATGCCGTCGGCGCCGATGAACAGCGAGCGCACCGCAACGACCGCGCCGTCCCGCTTCAGCATGTAGTGATGCCAGCCCAGCCGGCCGACCAGCGCCAGCAGCCAGGGCGAGGTCGGCAGCCGGTAACGGCTGTCGACGAAACCAGCCCATTCCTCTGCCGTTGCCGGCGTCACCCGTTCGACCGAATGCCCATCGGTCGGGAACAGCGGCTTGGGCGCCAGCGGTGTCGCGTCGCGAAAGATCCGTTCCCAGCCGCTCTGGCGCTGCAGGCCGCGCGCCTCGAGCCAGCATCTGAGTGACGACGGCTCCGCGTGCGGATTGGCATAGAACCACGGTCTCGCAATGCCGGCGGCACGGTAGTGCGCCAGGAGCGTGTCGAGCTGGCTTTCGGTGGCCGGGCGCTCGACGCCAAGATTCTTCACGCTGTTGAAATGGATGAACGGGATCGTCGTGCAGGTGGTCCAGACGAGATCGGCTTCCTCGGCGATCGACAGGCCTTGGCGCGCGGCGAAATCGGTAGGCGCGGCGGCGTAGAGGTCGTGCCAGGCATTGACCTCCGCGCGTTCGATGGCGCGGCTGAAGTCGCGGGAGACATCCTCCATTGCAATCGCGGGATGGTGCGGTTCGGGCAGGACAACGGGTTGCAATTCGGACAGTGCAGCGGTCGACATCGGTTCCTCCCAACTCACACCTTACGTTGTAAGATTAGCGAATGGTAATATTACCACGAAACTTGTCAAGCTGGATCGGGCGCACCCTACAAAACCGTGAATTGGATTCCCCGTCTCGCGACGCTATCCCACAGCCGGGATCGGCCGAAAGCGGCGCTTCCCATGCAATTTTCGCCTGGGAAGGATCGACATGGCTGACATCTGTACTCAGGGCCTGGACACCGGCTTCGTCGGCCTGGGCTACGCCAAGGTAGCGTTTCTCGGCGTGGTGCAAGGCATCACCGAATTGCTGCCGATCTCGTCCACGGCGCATATGCGCATCGTGCCGGCCGTGCTTGGCTGGCAGGATCCGGGCTCCGCGTTCTCCGCCGCCATGCAGCTTGCGGCCCTGGCGGCTGTGGTCAGCTATTTCTGGAGCGATGTCAGGGATATCCTGTTTGGTTCGCTCGACGCCCTGACGCGCCGCGATTTCGCCGACCGGCATTTCCGCCTGGCGCTGTGGATCGTGTTGGCAACCATTCCGATCGTCATTGCCGGCGTCGCGCTGTCGGGCCTGCTCAACGCCTGCAATTCGCCGCTGCGCAGCCTGAGCGTCATCGGCTGGGCCTGCATCGGCATGGCGATCCTGCTCGCGCTGGTCGAGATTTTTGCCCGCCACCGGCGAACCATCGGCGAAGCATCCATGGCCGACGCGCTGCTTGTCGGCGTCGCCCAGATCGGCGCCTTGATACCTGGCGTGTCGCGCTCCGGTTCGACCCTGACGGCCGCGCTCGGGCTTGGCTTCAAGCGGGCCGAGGCGGCACGCTTCTCCTTCCTGCTCGGGCTGCCGGCAATCGCGCTCGCCGGCCTCAAGGAATTGTGGGAGCTCCACAAGGTCCACCTCGATGCCCATGGCTGGTCGGTTCTCGCCGTCGGGCTCGTCGTCGCCTCGATTTCCGCCTTCTTTGCCATATGGGGCCTGATGAGCATTCTCGAGCGGTTCTCCGCCTGGCCCTTCGTCGTCTATCGCGGCGTGCTCGGCGTCGTGCTGCTGGTCGCGGTGGCGATGGGGTGGCTTGCCTAAAGTGCGCTGATATTCAGGTGATGCCGGCCTGCAAATGGCGGTTTCCTGCGCTTCCGGCGCTCACATACCCAACAGTATCTCCGCTCCGGTTCTCGGAACCCACCATTTTCGACGCGGCCTGACCTGAATCTCAACACACTTTATCGAACCGACGGCCGTCACCTGGAAATCTGTGTTGCGCGGCTACCACGCCTGCGATGCAAACGGTAAACCGTCTGTGATCGCCCTGCGCACGCATTGACTCGCTCGTGAATTCTCCCTTAGCTTTTTGTTAACAAACAACGGACGTGGGGCCGCAATGGCATCCTCTATGGGTTGGCATTGCGCGGCGCGGCTTGCAATAGCTCTGACGGCTTTCGCCTCTGTGCCGGGTTTGGCCAGCGCGGCCGGCCCGTCCATGATGGTCGGCGGTCCGACGTCCCAGCCAGTCGGCCACTATGATTTCTGCAAGATCCATCCCGCCGAATGTTCCATCCGCTCGCCCAACAACACGCCGGAGCATATGACCGGCAGGCTGTTGCGCGAGATCACTGCCGTCGATGCCTCGGTCAACACGCGCGTCAAGCCGATGAGCGACATGGACAATTACGGCAAGGAGGAATTGTGGGCCTATCCGGACAATGGCTTCGGTGATTGCGAGGACTATGTGCTGGAAAAGCGGCGCGAACTCATCAGCAGCGGCGTTGCCGTATCCAACCTGCTGATGACCGTCGTCCGCAAGCCGGACGGCGAAGGCCATGCGGTGCTCACCGTGCGCACGGACAAGGGCGACTTCATCCTCGACAACCTCAACGACAAGGTTCGCCTGTGGAGCGAAACCGGCTATCGCTACCTGAAACGGCAGGCGAGCGACAACACCGGGCACTGGGTCTCCATCCTCAGCGGCGACGAGACCCTGGTCAGCTCGGTCAAATAGCCCTGCCGCCAACCCGGCTTCAGTTTCTCCCGCAGACAAGGGCAGAGCAGAGCCGCGCTCGCTCACCATTTCGCTAATAATTGATTCAAACTTTGTTGGTAATTTCTCGTTAGGGAATTGCCAGTTGTCCGGCGGCGGTTGGTTGCCTTCGGTCTGTTGTGTTTTGCGTACAGGTCCAGATGCGGTTACCAGGCGTCGTCATTTTCTCGCTCGCGTCCCTGTGGCTTGCCGGCTGTTCTTCGACAGCGGGCGTCGATGCCCTGCAAATGCCGTCGAACGAGACGACCAGCTCCGTCGTACGGCCAAGCGTGCCCGTCGCGGCGGCCCCTGACACACCCGTTCTTCCGCCTATGTCGGACGAGGCCGCACCAGTGGCCGACAATGCGCCGCCCTTTTCCCTGGCCGAGGAAGAAGAGACGATCGCCACGGACACGCCGTTGCCGGAGGAGGCCATCGAGCCACCGGTCGAGCCGGTTGCGCTGGTGTCGCAGCCGAAGCGGCTGACGCGCGCAGCACCCCCGATGCTGGCCGGGCCGGTGACGCGCTACGGTTTCCGCGACGCCAAGCCGATCAATTTCGGCCGGGGGGCCTCGCCCCGGCACCTTGCCGTGCACGGCGTCGACGTCTCGCGCTGGCAGGGCAATGTGAACTGGGGCAAGCTGCGCGCCCAGGGCGCCAACTTCGCCTACATCAAGGCCACCGACGGCGGCGACCATCTCGATCCGATGTTCAGGACCAACTGGCGCAATGCCGATGCCGCCGGGCTGAAGCGCGGCGCCTATCATTTCTTCTACTGGTGCCGCACCGCCGGCGAGCAAGCCGACTGGTTCATCCGCAACGTGCCGCGGGTAGAAGGCGCGTTGCCGCCGGTGATCGATGTCGAGTGGAACGGCGACTCCTCCTGCAAGCGGCGACCGTCGCGCGCGACGGTGCAGGAAAAGATGCAGGTGTTCATGGACAAGCTGGAGCGACATTACGGCCAGCGGCCCATCATCTACACCAGCCCCGATTTCTATCGCGACAATCTGCGCGGCGCCTTCCTGGACTATCCGTTCTGGCTGCGCGCGGTGGCGCGGCATCCATCAAAAGTCTATCCCGGCCGCAAATGGCTGTTCTGGCAATATTCCGGCTCCGGCCTGTCGCACGGGGTGAGGGGCCGCATCGACCTCAACGTCTTCCATGGCGATGAGCGGCAATGGCGTGCCTGGGCCGGCGGCAGCCGCCAGATGATGGCCGACGCGGATTAGGACACCGTCCGCGTTCCAAGGTTTTGGCGGCAAATTTCAGCGTTTTTCTAACGATCCGCTCACCCTGTTCCTTAGCGGTCCCGCAACGCCCGATTGGTAACATCCACGTGATCGTGCATGTCGCCCCAAAGGCATGCCCTTAGGCCTGACCTGAGGGTGCGCAGCGGTTTTGAACAGCGACATGCTTCAAAACAATGGCGTGAGGGGTCGATGCGCAATCCGGTTCTGGCAGTCGCTTTTGTGGCCGCTCTCGGCTACGGATTTTTCAACACGCTCGGTCATATGCCGAGCGACAAGCCGGTCGCCATCCCCGACGCAGCACCTGGCGCCTCGCCGACGGCGCCGCGCCCGGTCCAGGAAAACGTCGTCGCCTACTACACGGGCGACGAGGCGATGCAGGCCGCCAAGAAGACTGGCCGCTCGACCCTGCCGCGGTTCCACAAACTGATCGCCGCCGGCACGCCCGGCACCTACACGGTGAAGTTCCCGCTGACGCAGAACGGCGCCACCGAGCATATCTGGCTGCAACTGCTCGGCTACAGCGACGGCACCTTCATCGGCCTGCTCGCCGACGAACCGGTCAACGGCAACAAATACAAGATCGGCGACAGGATGAAGGTGGCCGAAGCCGACGTCGAGGACTGGATGATCAAAAACGGCGGCGAAGTCTATGGTGGCTACACCGTACGCCAGGCGTTCGCCGACATGCCCAAGGAACAGGCCGCAAAGTACGGCATCACGTTCAAGGATTGAGGGCAGCGCCGCCTGAAAGCCTATCAGGCCTCGCGCCTTTCGCGCTCGCGTATCTCCGCCGTCTGCGCCAGCACCCAGTCCCGGAACACTTTGATCTTGGGTGTATTGCGGCGGCTTTCCAGGTGCACCAGCCAATAGCCATCGCCATCAGATCCAAGGACCTCGAATGGCTGTATCAACTGGCCCTTTGCCAGCAAGGCGCTGTAGATGTTGCGGGTGAGGATCGCAGCGCCCCGATCGGTCAGTGCCGCCATTGCATCGTAAGCCTGCGAACCGAGCGTCGGGCCCGCGATGACGCGATCGGGCTCGAAGGGTACGCCGGCTGCCTCGAACCAGTTTTTCCACCAGGGATCGTCGGCACAGCATAGCGCCACCTTGTAAAGATCCTCGGGGCGATGGATGCCGCCCACGCTCTCGGCCAGTTTCGGGCTGAGCATTGGGTATAGTCTGCCTTGAACAGATAGTGAGCAGTCAGGCCGGGCCATTTTCCGGTGCCGGTGCGAATCCCGATATCCATGTCCTCGCGTGTGAAATCGACCAGCCGGGACGATGTGTTGACCTTCACGGCAAGGTCGGGATGCATCAACTGGAATGTTCCGAGCCATACGGCCAGCCAGTTCGAGGCAAATGTTTCCATGGTCGTCACGGACAGCACGCCGGTCGCTCCACCCTTCGTGGCAACCCATGCATCCGCCAAGGCCGAGAAGGCCCCTGTTGCGTGCGGTGCCAACTGCTGTCCGGCCTCGCCAGGGCGATCTGCCTTGTTTTCCTTATGAAAAGTGGCGTTCCGGCACGTTCTTCCAGCACCTTGATCTGATAGCTGGCCGCGGACTGGGTCATGCCGAGTTCTTCGGCCGCCTTGGTGAAGCTGCCCAGCCGCGCCGCGGCTTCAAAGACGCGAATGGCCCCTAACGGCGGCAGCTCCCAACTCATGACGCATCAATCCTCCTGATGCATGGTACGCGACGTTCGATTGGAAACCAAGGCCGGAAAACGGCATGCTTTGTCCATCAGATCGAACCCGAAAGGACACGGCAATGACCACCCTGTACAGCACGCTTCGTCGTCCGATGCTCGACCTCTTCGTCGCACCGTTCAGGCCCCGCAAACGCGGCCTGCTCGACCACCGTTCGCTGTCGGACCATTTCCTGCGCGATATCGGCATGCTCGATGGACATGTTCCTCCCGGAACCATTCGCTGAGGCAGCTCTTTGACCATGGATGCAAGGGAGGGAAAGATGGATGTGTCATCCGAGGCTCTGGCGAAGAGCCGGCAAACGATCAGTGCCTATGAGGACTATGCCGAACGCTACGATGCAATCGTGAGGCATGTCCCCAACGACAGAGAGCAGGCATCGCTGAAGCGTCTTGTGGCGATCGCCGGCACAGCCGGTCGGATTCTGGAAGTCGGGTCGGGAGGATACGACGCGGACTTTCTGGAGGGCCTGGGCGTCAAGGTTCGCCGCACCGACGCGACAAAGCGGTTTCTCGAGTTGCAGGCCGCTGCGCGGCAAGCAGGGTGAGCTTCTCGATCTCCTCACCGATGATCTCGGCGGCCCCTACGATGCCGTCCTGGCGCTCGCCGTCCTGATCCATGTGCCACGCGATCAGACTGACCAGGTCCTTGCCAAGATTGCCCAGTCGCTGCGGCCAGGCGGCGCCTTCCTCGTGTCGATGCGCAATGGCGATGGCGAGACGGGCGGCGAGTATCACACGGTCTACTGGCGCAGGGACGATTTCGCGGCCCGTATCGAAGCCGCCGGGCTGGTGCTTATCAGGGACGATTTCAATGTGGGCCGCGATCGCGAAGAGTGGAACACGTTCCTGGCTGTGAGGCCATCATGACGCGGCCGCGGGCTGGATGATCAGGAATCTGCGGCGGCTACACCACGTGTCAGGCGTTCGCGCCGAAGGAACAGGCTGAAAAGTACGGGATCACGTTCAAGGATTGAGGCGGGTGCGGCGCCTCTTTCCCTTCTCCCCTTGTGGGAGAAGGTGGATCGGCGCGCAGCGCCGAGACGGTTGAGGGGTGCTGGACGGAATGAGATGTCAGTTGTTTAGCGCCTGTGTGCCCGATTGGACGAAGGTTTCCGCCAAGTTGGAACACCCCTCATCCGACCGAGCTTCGCTCAGTCACCGTCTTACACAGGGGAGAAGGGGAGTCCACTTGCCCTACGTCTCTACATATTCCGCCAGGCTGACACCTTTAGGCACATCCAGCCCGTCGGCGCGCAGGCCTTCGATATGAAATCGTATGGCGTCGCGAATTTCGGTTTCCACCTCAGGCACCGTCGCGCCGGTCGCGATGCAGCCGGGCAAGTCCGGCACATAGGCGGAAAAGTTGTTGCCAGCTTTCTCAATCACCACCGCGTAGCGCATAGAGGTGGCATCTAGTTCTCAGCTGCACCCGCTCGTCGAACCACACGTGTCGCACTTCTCGCAGGTGCCGTTTCGCACCATGGTGAAGTTGTGGCATTCCGAGCATTCGTTGCCGGTATAGCCCTGCATCAGCGATTGCTGACGCCGGGTCTCGGCAAGTGCCTTCGCCTCAGCAGCTTCGTTTGCCGCTGCGTCGGTGAACAGCGCCGAAGCCCCCGATGCCTCGTCGGCCGTTTCTTCGTAGACGATGTCCTCGACCAGTTCCCTGGCCCGCTCCTCATAGTCGCGCTTGTAAGCGATGGCTTCGTCGCTGGCCGGCTTCAGCGCCAGCACGTTGGAACCCGAAAAGGCAGTCGGCACGGCGCGGGCAGGGGCGGTGGTCGGCGCCGTGCCGCCAAAGCCCTTGGGCTCTGCGCTGGCGCCCGACACCAGCTTAACCGGAGAAACGCCGCGGGTCAGGCCCTTCGAGAAGGGCGTTGCCTTGCCTTCGGTGATGCCGCGGCCGAGTGCCGTCTTGTCGAAATCCGACTGGTCGACATGGGCGAGGTCGTGGCGGCCGAGATAGGACACGGCAAGCTCGCGGAACACGTAGTCGAGGATCGACGTGGCGTTCTTGATCGCGTCGTTGCCCTGCACCATGCCGGCCGGCTCGAACTTGGTGAAGGTGAAGGCCTCGACAAATTCTTCGAGCGGCACGCCATATTGCAGGCCGAGCGAGATGGCGATGGCGAAATTGTTCATCATCGCCCGGAAGGCGGCACCTTCCTTGTGCATGTCGATGAAGATCTCGCCGATACGGCCATCGTCGAATTCGCCGGTCCTGAGATAGACCTTGTGACCACCGACGACCGCCTTTTGGGTGTAGCCCTTGCGGCGGTTCGGCAGCTTTTCACGGTCGCGATAGAGACGTTCCACCACGCGCTCGACGATCTTCTCCGTCACCTGCACGGCGCGCTGCGCGGCCGGAGCCTGGATCAGCTGCTCGACCATATCGTCCTCATCCTCGTCGCCATCGGCGAGCAGCGAGGAGTTGAGCGGCTGCGACAGCTTCGAGCCGTCGCGGTAGAGCGCGTTGGCCTTCAGCGCCAGCTTCCACGACAGCATGTAGGCGCCCTTGGCGTCTTCCACCGTCGCTTCGTTCGGCATGTTGATGGTCTTGGAGATAGCGCCGGAGATGAAGGGCTGCGCCGCCGCCATCATCAGGATGTGGCTGTTGATCGACAGCGAGCGCTTGCCGATCTTGCCGCACGGGCTGGCGCAGTCGAACACCGCCAGGTGCTCGGCCTTCAGGAACGGCGCGCCTTCCAGCGTCATCGCTCCGCAGACATGGATGTTTGCGGCCTCGATGTCCTTCTTCGAGAAGCCCAGCGCCGGCAGGATCTCGAACGAGAAATCGTTGAGCTGTTCGTCGGTGAAACCAAAGGTCTCCTTCACCCAGTCGGCGCCCAGCGTCCACTGGTTGAAGACGAACTTGATGTCGAAGGCCGACTTCAGCGCCGCATTCAGCGCCGCGATCTTGTCATCCGAAAAACCCTTGGCTTTGAGCGAGCCGGGGTTGATGCCGGGCGCCTGGTTGAGATTGCCGTGGCCGACCGCATAGGCCTCGATCTCGGCGATCTGGCTCTCGGAGTAGCCGAGCGTGCGCAACGCTTCCGGCACGGCGCGGTTGATGATCTTGAAGTAGCCGCCGCCGGCGAGCTTCTTGAACTTCACCAGCGCGAAGTCGGGCTCGATGCCGGTGGTGTCGCAATCCATGACCAGGCCGATCGTGCCGGTCGGCGCGATAACGGTCGCCTGCGCATTGCGGTAGCCATGCTCCTCGCCAAGCTCGATGGCGCGGTCCCAGGCGGCCTTGGCGTGCTCGGCAAGCGCCTGCTGCTTGAGGTCCGACGCGACCAGCGGCACCGGGTTGACGGCCAGCTTCTCGTAACCGTCCTTGTCGCCATAGGCGGCGCGGCGGTGGTTGCGCATGACGCGCAGCATGTTCTGGGCGTTGCGGTCATAGTCCGGGAAGGCGCCGAGCTCGGACGCCATCTCGGCCGAAGTGGCGTAGGCAGTACCCGTCATGATCGCGGTGAGCGCGGCGCAGATGGCGCGGCCCTCGTCGGAGTCATAGGGAATGCCCGAGGTCATCAGCAGGCCGCCGATGTTGGCGTAGCCGAGGCCCAGCGTGCGGTATTCGTAGGAGAGCTTGGCGATCTCCTTCGACGGGAACTGCGCCATCATCACCGAGATTTCGAGCACGATGGTCCACAGCCGCACTGTGTGCTCGTAGGCGGCGATGTCGATCGTTCCGTCGGCGTTGCGGTAGGGCAGCAGATTGATCGAGGCGAGGTTGCAGGCCGTGTCGTCGAGGAACATGTATTCCGAGCACGGGTTGGAGGCCCGGATCGCACCGGCCGACGCGCAGGTGTGCCAGTCGTTCATCGTCGTGTTGAAATGCAGGCCGGGGTCGGCCGACGCCCAGGCGGCATAGCCGATCTTTTCCCAGAGATCCCTGGCCTTCAGCGTCTTCAGCACCTTGCCGTCCTTGCGGGCGGTCAGCTGCCAGTCGCCATCCTGCTCGACGGCGCGCAGGAAATTGTCCTTCAGCGACACCGAGTTGTTGGAGTTCTGGCCGGAAACGGTGAGGTAGGCGTCGGAATCCCAGTCGGTGTCGTAAGTCTTGAACGACATCGACGTGTAGCCCTGCTTGGCGAACTGGATGACGCGGTAGATGTAGTTCTCCGGCACCGCGTCCTTCTTGGCCAGCTTGATCTCACGCTTCAGCGCGGTGTTGATCGCCGGATCGAAGCAGTCGTCGTCATGGCCTTCGCAGTTGACGCAGGCCTTCATGATCGCTTCGAGATGCTTCTTGACGATCTTGGAGCCGGTGACCAGCGAGGCGACCTTCTGCTCCTCATTGACCTTCCAGTCGATGAACTCTTCGATATCGGGGTGGTCGGCGTCGACGATGACCATCTTGGCGGCGCGGCGCGTCGTGCCGCCCGACTTGATGGCGCCCGCCGCGCGGTCGCCAATCTTGAGGAAGCTCATCAGGCCGGACGAGCGGCCGCCGCCGGACAGCTTTTCGCCTTCGCCGCGCAGGAACGAGAAGTTGGAGCCGGTGCCCGAGCCGTATTTGAACAGGCGCGCTTCACGCACCCAAAGGTCCATGATGCCGCCTTCGTTGACGAGGTCGTCCTGCACGCCCTGGATGAAGCAGGCATGCGGCTGCGGATGCTCGTAGGAGGACTTCGACTTGGTCAGCTTGCCGGTGAACGGGTCGACATAGAAGTGGCCCTGGCTCGGACCGTCGATGCCATAGGCCCAGTGCAGGCCGGTGTTGAACCACTGCGGCGAGTTCGGCGCCACCCGCTGAGTGGCCAGCATGTAGGCAAGCTCGTCGCGGAAGGTGCGGGCGTCGTCCTCGGACTTGAAGTAACCGCCCTTCCAGCCCCAATAGGTCCAGGTGCCGGCAAGGCGGTCGAAGACCTGACGCGCATCGATCTCGGAGCCATAACGCTCGGCCTCGGGGAGCTTGGCCAGTTCCGCCTCGTCGGCGACGGAGCGCCACAGGAAGGAGGGAACGTCGTTCTCCTCGACCTTCTTCAGACGCGCCGGAACGCCGGCCTTGCGGAAATATTTCTGCGCCAGGATGTCAGCCGCGACCTGGGAGAACTGCGCCGGCACATCGATATTGTCCAAGCGGAACACCACCGAGCCATCCGGATTCTTGATCTCGGAAAGCGCCTTGCGGAATTCGATCTCCGCATAGGCAGATTGTCCTGGCTTGGTAAAGCGACGCTCGATGCGCATTGGTCCGATCCCTTTTGTCTATATATAGCGCTTTTCCCCGGGATTTCTGCCCCAAAGCGAAACGCGCAGTCCGCCGTTGGCCGACGTCTTGACAACGCCGGCATCTCCTTTCGCAGCTTCCGCCCGTCCTGCTGGCCAGACTCCTTGCGAAGCGCCTGTCCAACCCACTGGCGACCCCTGCGGGTCCCTCAAATCTGAAACTTCTTGCTCGATTCCCCCGATCGAGGAATTTCACATTATCTAGCGCCGAACCTGCCTGCAAACACTAAATATAGTGTTAACAGAGTATTTTTTCCAGTCCGACAATTGTCCCTTTTCGCCACCCCTGGCCCCAACAACCCCAACGCTTCCGCCGGCCTCGTAACGGGCGGAAATGCGGGCAAAACGCACAAATTCCGGGAAAAAAGACCGGGCTCAGAACATTCCGGTCGCGCTCTCAACAGGAGCGCATGGCCTATAAAAGGCGACTCGTTTTGCGCCGTCAAGGATTCGTTTGCGTAGCTTTTGTGACCCCAATATCTTGTGTGTCACACATGTGGATAACGGGGACAGAATGGCGCCCCTGAAACCCCGGTAGCCCGGCCTTTGCGACCGCCATGCCTCGCTTTGGCCGCTACGTGCAACGGCTATGATCCCACCGCCTTTTCATTTAGCCCTCTATGTTCTATGTCTGCCCGTCGCGCGGGGGCGCGTCTTGTCAACTAGAAAAGCATCCGCTACGCCCCGCTCATGACAGTTACCGTCCGTTTCGCCCCATCGCCGACCGGCCGCATCCATATCGGCAACGCGCGCACCGCGCTGTTCAACTGGCTGTTCGCCTTGAACAACAAGGGCCGCTTCATCCAGCGCTTCGACGACACCGATATCTCCCGCTCGACGCAGGAGTTCGCTGACTCCATCCTTTACGACCTGCACTGGCTGGGGATTTTCCCCGATGTCACCGAGTACCAGTCGCGGCGCGTCGAGATCTACGATGCGGCGGTCGAGCGGCTGAAGGCGGCGCGCGTGCTTTATGCCTGCTACGAAACGCCGGAAGAGCTCGATCTTCGCCGCAAGGTGCGCCGCACGCGCGGCCTGCCGCCGGTCTATGGCCGCGAGGCGCTGACGCTGACGCCGGAGCAGGTGGCCGAATACCAGTCTGACGGCCGCAAGCCGCACTGGCGCTTCCTCCTGCCGAACTTCACCAGCGATCCGCTGCAGCCCGAACGCACCGAAATCCACTGGAACGATCTGGTGCGCGGCGAGGAGACCGTCGACCTCGCCTCGCTGTCCGATCCGGTGCTGCTGCGCGAGGACGGCACCTATCTCTATACGCTGCCTTCCGTCGTCGACGACATCGAGATGGGCGTCACCCACGTCATCCGCGGCGACGACCATGTCACCAACACCGGTGTGCAGATCGCCCTGTTCCAGGCGCTGGAGGCCGCGCCGCCGGTTTTCGGCCACCACAATCTCCTGACAACGGCGTCGGGCGAGGGGCTGTCGAAGCGCACCGGCGCGCTGTCGATCGAAAGCCTGCGCGAGGACGGCATCGAGCCGATGGCCGTCGCCTCGCTGGCCGTGCTGGTCGGCACCTCCGAAAATGTCGCCACCATGCCTGACCTGGCCGAGCTTGCGGGGCATTTCGATCCGGCCGCGACCTCGAAATCAGCGGCGAAATTCGATCCGGACGAACTCTTCGTGCTCAATCGGGCACTGATTCACAACATGCCGTACTCCGAGGCGCGCGACCGGCTGATCGTGCTCGGCGTCTCCGGCGACAAGGCCGAGCCGTTCTGGCTGGCGGTGCGCGGCAATCTCGACAGGCTGGCCGATGCGGTTCAATGGTGGCGCATCCTCGGCGAGGGGCCGGAGGAGCCGCCGGAGCTTTCCGGCGAAGACCGCGACTTCCTGCGTGAGGCGTTCGACCTGTTGCCGGAAGAGCCGTGGAACGGCACCGTCTGGAAGGACTGGACCGGCAAGATCCGGGAGGTGACGGGCCGCAAGGGCAAGGCGCTGTTCATGCCGCTAAGGCTCGCCCTTACTGGACAGCCTTCCGGGCCGGAGCTTGCAGATCTATTGCCCCTGCTGGGTCGGGAAGGAACGCTGGCCCGACGACCCTGACCTTGCGCTGGTCTGGCGGCAACGCCGAGACCGGCGAGGTGGCGGGCTTTTCGGCCATACGCTTGATCGTGTCGCGGTCGAGCCCGCCCTCTGCATTGGCGAGCGTCTCGGGATCGGCGCCCGGATCCGGCTTGTTGGCCGGCACCGGAGTGAACGGCGTGGTCGTCGCATCGGGGACGGATTGTTCCGGGCTTGGCGGATTGCCGGCGATGATCTCGAAATTCCCAGCCTGAGCATTGCAGCCGCAGGCCGGCGGCCTGGGCATATTGGTCTGCTTGTAGAGATAGGCCGTTGGCATTTCGCTATAGGGCCTGCCGGTAACCGACGATGTCATGTTCGCCGAATCCTCATCCATGCCGCGGGTGTAGAAAACCTGCATCTCGGTGCCGGGGCAGCTCGATTCGCAGTTCTTCTGGTCGCGCTCGAAGTCGCCGAGCGAGGCGGCGTTCGACATCGGGAAGAAATAGCCGTCGCAGGTACGCACGCACATGGTGCGGTACTCGCCGCTCAGCCGCGGCAGGTCCATGCCGTCGGGCTGGTTGATCACCCGGCGTATTGCTCGCTCTTCGTCCGGATAGTCGGGTTGCTCGAGCGCTTCGAGATGGCCGCTGCCGCCGAAAAGCTGGTCGAACAGGTTGCCGTTGCCGCCTTCGCGGGCCGCTTCCTGGATCGGCGCGCGCCGCGGAGCCTCACGGCAGCCATTGGCGTCGAGCGCCGCGAGGATACGGCTGCGGTCGCGTCGCGTTCCGCCGCCGGCAAGCCGCCCGCGCTTTGCCTGCAAGGCGTCGAGATTGGCATTCATGCGATCGATGGTGGCGTTGAGTGCGGCGCATTCGCTGACGCTGCGGGAAAACAGCGAGAAGCCGCAGCCGGCACTGCTGGCCTGTCCCCGCGCCTTGGCCAGCTGCTGGCGCTGGCGGGTGATGGCGTCGTCATATTTGCGGATCAGGCCCGGCTTGCCACCGCCACCATTCGAGGCGGCCGCAAGCTGGGCTTCGAGCTGGCGGCAGGCGCGCGAGGCGGCTTGCGGCTCGGTGACGCCAACGACCGATGCCGCGAGCGCGCCAAGCAGCGCGGCAAGGTGCGTCAGCCTCAACCCTGCGCCCGCCATGTGCCCCAAAACTCCGCTTGCCTGTTCGCCACGAAACTAACGCGACCGCGGTTAACCGCGCCTTAGTCTGCGACCAAACGCAATCGAATCTGCAACCAAACGTGACGGCAGCCTACCGCCAAATGCGGCCTTAGCCCAGATTGACGACAGCCTGTGCCTTGTGCGCCGCCTCGACCACGGCGAGCGCGGTCATGTTGACGACGCCGCGCGAGGTCACCGAAGGCGTCAATATGTGTGCAGGCTTGTCGGTGCCGAGCAGGATCGGCCCGACATGCAGCGCATCCATCATGGCGCGCAGTGCGGTGAGCGTGATGTTGGCCGAATCGAGGTTCGGAAACACCAACAGATTGGCTTCGCCCTTCAGCCGCGAATGCGGATAGACGCGCTGGCGCAAATGCTCCGACAGCGCCGAATCGGCATGCATCTCGCCGTCGCACTGGAGCTCCGGCGCGATGCGCGCCAGGATCGCCGCCGCCTGGCGCATCTTCAGCGCGCTCGGTGAATCGCGCGAGCCGAAATCCGAATGCGACAGAAGTGCTGCCTTGGGCTCGATGCCGAAGCGCTGGATCTCCTCCGCCGCGAGCACCGTCATCTCGGCGATCTCTTCCGCCGTCGGGTCGACCGAGACATGCGTGTCGGTGAGGAAGATGATGCCGCGCTGCGAGATCAGCATCGACAGCGTCGACAGATCCCGGTCCTTGATGCCCGCGCGTGGCCCGATGATCAGGGTGACGTTGCGCAGATGCCGCTCGAAACGGCCTTCGAGACCGCAGACCATGGCATCGGCATCGCCGCGCTTCAGCGCAAGGGCTGCGATCACCGTGTTGTCGGTACGCACCATGGTGCGTGCGGCTTCCGTCGTCACGCCGCGCCGGCCGGCAAGCTCGATCAACAGGTCGACATAGTGGCGGTAGCGCGGATCGTCCTCGGGGTTGATCAGGCCGAAATCGACGCCCGGCTTGATGCGCAATCCATAGCGCTTCAGCCTGACTTCGATGACGTGCGGACGGCCGATCAGGATTGGCTCGGCAATGCCTTCCTCCAGCACCACCTGGGCGGCGCGCAGCACGCGCTCGTCCTCGCCCTCGGCATAGATGACGCGCTTGGAGCTCGACGCCTTGGCCGACGAGAACACCGGCTTCATCACCAGGCCAGAGCGGAAGACAAAGCGGTTCAGCTTGTCGATATAGGCGGCGAAGTCGGTGATCGGCCTGGTCGCCACACCGGTGTCGCAGGCCGCCTTGGCGACCGCCGGCGCGATACGCAGGATCAGCCTAGGGTCGAAGGGCGAGGGGATCAGGAAATCGGGTCCGAAGATCGGCGTCTCGCCCGAATAGGCGCGCGCTGCGACGTCGGACGGTTCCTCGCGGGCGAGTGCGGCGATCGCCCGCACCGCCGCCATCTTCATCTCTTCATTGATGGCGCTGGCGCCGCAGTCCAGGGCTCCACGAAAAATGTAAGGAAAGCACAGTACGTTGTTGACCTGATTGGGAAAATCGGAACGGCCAGTGCAGATCATCGCGTCGGGCCGCGCCGCCCGCGCGGCCTCCGGCATGATCTCCGGATTGGGGTTGGCCAGCGCCAGGATCAGTGGCTTCGGTGCCATATGCTGCAGCAGTTCCGGTTTCAGCACGCCGGCGGCCGACAGGCCGAGGAAGACATCGGCGCCCGAAATCACATCGGCCAGCGTTCGCGCTGCAGTATCCTTCACATAAGGATCCTTCCAGCGGTCCATCTCGTCCGTGCGTCCCCTATAGGCGACGCCGAAACGGTCGGTGACCCAGATGTTCTCGACCTTGGCGCCGAGCGAGACCAGCAGATTGAGGCAGGCCAGAGCGGCGGCACCAGCGCCCGAGGTGACGATCTTGATGTCGGAGATGGTCTTGCCGGCGAATTCCAGCCCGTTGAGCACCGCGGCGGCGACGATGATCGCCGTGCCGTGCTGGTCGTCGTGGAACACCGGTATGCCCATGCGGGCCTTGAGCTGTTCCTCGACCTCGAAGCACTCGGGCGCCTTGATGTCCTCGAGGTTGATGCCGCCGAAGGTCGGCTCCAGCGCCGAGATCGTCTCGACCATGCGCTCTATGCCGGGCGCGTCGATCTCGATGTCGAACACGTCGATGCCGGCGAATTTCTTGAACAGCACCGCCTTGCCTTCCATGACAGGCTTGGAGGCGAGCGGGCCGATATTGCCGAGGCCAAGCACCGCCGAGCCGTTGGAGACGACGCCGACCAGGTTGGCGCGCGCCGTGTAGTCGGCGGCGGTTGCCGGATTGTCGCGGATTTCGAGGCAAGGGGCGGCGACGCCGGGCGAATAGGCAAGCGCCAGGTCGCGCTGGTTGCCGAGCGGCTTCGTCGCCTGGATTTCGAGCTTTCCGGGGGTCGGGTGCTTGTGGAAGTAGAGTGCGGCCTCGTCGAGGTCCGACCGGGCCGTCTTCTTGTTCTCGCTGTCCATACCGGCCCTCCCTGCGATGTTGCTTCGCTGCCTTTTAGCATGCGGCATCGGTTTTTCGCGACGCCAAATGACGCAAGCGCGAAGGAAAGGGTCAAGGTCGAAAAGACTGAGCTATTGCAATCTTTTGTGTTGAGATCCTGCGAGAAAGCCGGACCTTGCGTCAGAATGCACTGACGTAGAGGCCGCCATCGACCGGAATGTTCTGCCCGGTCAGGTAGCCGGTATGAACCGAGCACAGGAAGGCGCAGATCTGGCCGAACTCCTCCGGCGTGCCGAGCCGCTTGGCCGGCACGTCGGCGCTGATGCGGGCTTTGCGCGCGGCCGCCGCCGCCGGGTCTTCCGGCGTCCCGGCTTCATGCGGGCCGCGCAGCCGGTCGGTGTCGAGCTTGCCGGGCAGCATGCTATTGATAGTCACGTTGCGGTCGATCACGGTGCGGGCCACGCCGGCCAGGAACGAGGTCAAGCCGGCGCGCGCGCCGGACGACAGATCGAGGCCGGGGATCGGCACATAGACCGACAGCGAGGTGATGTTGACGATGCGGCCGAAGCCGCGCGCCGCCATGCCGTCGATGACCGCCTGGATCAGCTCGATGGGGGTCACCATGTTCTGGGTGACGCCTTCGAGGATCTTCTCGCGGTCGAGCGTGCGGAAGTCGCGCAGCGGCGGGCCGCCATTGTTGTTGACGAGGATGTCGGGATCGGGGCAGGCGGCAAGCATCGCCTTCTGCACTTCGGGCTTCGAGACGTCACCGAGGATCTCGGTCACCTTGACGCCGTAGCGATCACGGATGTCCTGGGCGGTCCTGGCCAGCAGCTCGCCATTGCGGCCGTTGACCACCAGATCGCAGCCGGCCTCGGCCAGCGCCATGGCGCAGCCGCGCCCAAGTCCTTTGCTTGATGCGCAGACGATCGCCTTCTTGCCGCGAATGCCGAGATCCATGGTGATTTTCTCCTCTGATCAAGCGCGGCACGCTAGCTCTTCAGCTGGACCAATCGCAACCGTCATACGGTTGTTGCATGAATCGGGGCATAGGCTGCGCGAAAGCAACGGTGACGATCTGATGTCTGGCCCAGAGCCCCGCACTTTCCGCAGCATGTTCATCTCCGACGTCCATCTCGGCTCGAAGGCGGCCAAGGCCGACTTCCTGATCGATTTCCTGCGTCATCACGACGCCGATATCATCTATCTCGTCGGTGACATTGTCGATGGCTGGCGCCTGAGGCGCAGCTGGCACTGGCCGCAGAGCCACAATGACGTTGTGCAGAAATTGCTGCGCAAGGCGCGCAAGGGCGCCAACATCACCTACATTGCCGGCAATCACGACGAGTTCGCCCGCCAGTTCCAGGGCGTGCATTTCGGCGGCATCGTCGTCGCCGACCGTGCCATCCACGAGACCGCCGACGGCAGGCGCCTGCTGGTCATCCATGGCGACCAGTTCGACACCGTCGTCCACAATGCGCGCTGGCTGGCCTATCTCGGCGACTACGCGTATGACGCAGCCATGCTCGTCAACAGGGTGGTGACGCGGCTTCGCCAGTTGCTTGGCCTGCCTTACTGGTCGTTTTCGTCCTGGGCCAAGGTCAACGTCAAGAAGGCGGTGAACTTTATCGGCTCGTTCCAGACCATGCTGACGGAGGAAGCGCGCCGCTCGCATGTCGACGGCGTCATCTGCGGCCACATCCACCATGCCGCGATCGAGAACTACGAGGACGTGCAGTACATCAACACCGGTGACTGGGTGGAAAGCTGCACGGCGGTGGTCGAGCATTTCGACGGCCGGATGGAAATCCTGCACTGGGCCAAAGTCCTGCCCGAGGCCCCGGACGAACCGTTCATTCCGATGCTCATCGAGGACCGGGTGGTCGAAGCGGCCTAGGCTAGGCGGTTTCCGGCTCTGGGATTAATCGATTAGTCCAACCGGTTTCGCCCGGTTTTTCTCCATGTTAATGGTCGATTGCGCTGCTGGCCGTCTGGTAGAACGCGGCGTAATTGGATCGATTCATGTCACTGCCGCCGCTTTCACCCGAACAGCTCGTCAAGCCGCGCCATTTCGAATTGCGCATGACCCTGATCTTCTTCACGCTGTTCGTTTCACTCGGCACCCATCTGCCTTATTTCCCGCTGTGGTTGCAGGCCGAGGGTTTCCATGCCGAACAGATCGCGGTCATTTTGGCCGCGCCGATGTTCCTGCGCGTGCTGACGACGCCGCTGCTCACCGCCCTGGCCGACCGGGCGAAGGACCGCGCCAATGTCTATGTCGTGCTCGTCGCCGCCACCATGGTCATTTCCGCCGGCTATTTCCTTAACCCCACCTACGCCATGGTGCTCGCGGTATCGCTGGCGCTGACCATCGTCTGGACGCCGCATTCGCCGATCGCCGATTCGCTGGCGCTTTCGGGCGTGCGCCGGTTCGGCTCCAACTACACTGCCATGCGCAAATGGGGCTCGATCTCCTATCTCTGCGCCAATATCGCCGGCGGCTTCATCCTGGCCTGGACCGGCCCCAAGGCCGTGCCGGCGATCATCTTCGTTGCCCTTGCCGCGGCGCTTCTGGCCGGATTGCTGGCGCCGCGCCTTGGCCGTCCGCGCCGCGCTTCGCCGCTTTCGGCCACCGACATCCAGCATTCGGCGCCAAAGCTGCTCAATGCCTATTTTCTCTATTTCACCTTCGGCGTCGGCATCATCACCGCCAGCCATGCCTTTCTCTACGGCTTCGTGTCGATCTACTGGAAATCGATTGGCATCAGCGATTCGGTCGTCGGGCTGCTGTGGGCCTGGGGCGTGGTCGCCGAGGTCTGCATGTTTTTGTTTTTCAACCGCATTTTCGCCTCCGTTTCCGTCGTCCAGGTCATGGTGATCGCCGGCATCGGCTCGATCGTGCGCTGGATCGCCTTTCCACTGATCTGGCCGCTTGGCCTTGGCGTCGCCGGCTTCTTCGGCGTCCAGACGCTGCATTCAGTGTCGGTGGCGATGGTTCTGATCGGCCTGCAGAAGATGATCGGCGAAACCGTCTCCGAAGAGCGCACGGGTGCTGCGCAAGGCATCGCCTATTTCTTCAACGGCTTCTTCATGGCCGTGGTCACGCTGGCGTCGGGCCCACTCTACGACCGCCTCGGCGTCGACGGCTTTCTGGCCATGATCCCGATCGCCATCATCGGACTGGTGCTGATCGGGCTCGCCGCGCGCTCAGCCCCAAAGCGCCCTGTCAGGGGGTGAGACCAGCGACCCCTCGTAGACGAGGCCGGGCTCGCGGTCGCGGGCCAGCAGCAGCGCGCCGTCGAGATCGACGAAATCGGCGCCTTGGGCCAGCAAGACGGCCGGCGCCATCGCCAGCGACGTGCCGACCATGCAGCCGACCATGACGCCGAAGCCGAGCTTGCGGGCCCGGTCGCGCAGCACCAGCGCCTCCGTCAGGCCGCCCGACTTGTCGAGCTTGATGTTGACGGCGTCGTAGAGACCAACCAACGCTTCGAGGTCCTTGGCCTCGTGCACGCTCTCGTCGGCGCAGATCGGTACCGGATGCGCGATGTGCCGCAAAATACCATCACGGCCGGCGGGAAGCGGCTGTTCGATCAGCGCGATGCGCTGCGCGGCGGCGAATGCGAGGTTTTCGACGATATTCTCATCGGTCCAGCCCTCATTGGCATCGAGGATAATGCGGCTGTCCGGCGCCGCTTCCGTCACGGCACGAATGCGGGCGATATCATTGTCGCCGCCGATCTTGACCTTGAGCAGCGGTCTTGCGGCATTGGCGCGCGCCTGCGCCGCCATCGCCTCCGGCTCACCGAGAGACAACGTGTAAGCCGTCTCGAGTGCTTGCAACGGAGCCTTGCAAATGCTGGCTGCCACAGGCTTGCCGCTTGCCTTTGCTTCCAGATCCCAGAGCGCGCAATCTATGGCGTTGCGGGCAGCTCCTGCCGGCATCACATCAAGCAAAGCAGCGCGACTGATTCCGTCGGCGATCCTCTCGCGCATAGCCTCGATCGCCTCGCGCACGCCCTCCATGGTCTCGCCATAGCGTCTGTAGGGAACGCATTCGCCGCGCCCGATATGGCCGTTCTCGCCGATCGTCACGGTGATGACTTCGGCTTCCGTCTTGGACCCGCGTGAAATGGTGAAGGTGACGGCGATGGGAAAACGCTCGGATTCGACCGAAATGACACGCGCCATATTTTTCTTCTCAGGCTATGCGACAACGGCATGCCGGCAAATGACAGGCTGGTTCCGGCAGGCTAAACAGGACGCCATGTTGACCATCGGCAAACGCGACGCAAGCGGCACCGCCGCCAAGGAGCCAAATGGCCAGCCGCGCATCGCCGTAGGCGAGGAGGGCGGCGTTCTCGGCTGCGCCTTTTCCGGAACCTGGACGACGCGCACCGTGGCGCTGGTCGACGCGGAGATGCGCCGGATCGAGAAGCGCAGCGGTTTCAAGACTTTGGCGCTAGATCTTTCGCACATCGAAAAGATGGACACGGCCGGCGCCTGGCTGATCGATCGCCTGGTCAGCGCTTTCGAGAAGAAGGGCGTCGAAGTCAAATTGGAAGGGCAGAGCGAGATCGCTTCGATCCTGCTCGGCGCCGTCGGCGACGCCGTCCGGCGAGAGCCCGAATCGGGAGCGGCCGGGCCGCCCAACATCATTATCCGCGCGCTCGAGGCGGTCGGCCGCCGCGTTTATGAAATGCGCGACGATTTCCTGTCGTCGATGAACATCCTCGGCGCCACCATCCGCGGCGCGCAGATGAAGCTCGGCCGCGGCCATGCCGTCAATCCGGCCGCGATCTTCAACCAGATCGATCGCATGGGCGTCGGCGCCATCCCGGTTGTGGTGCTCATGTCGGCCATCGTCGGCGCCATCGTCGCCCAGCAGGGCGCCTACCAGCTCAGCTATTTCGGCGCCGACATCTTCGTCGTCGACCTCGTCGGCGTGCTGATCCTGCGCGAGCTCGGCGTGTTGATGACCGCGATCATGATCGCCGGCCGCTCCGGCAGCGCGATCACCGCCGAGATCGGCTCCATGAAGATGCGCGAGGAAGTCGATGCGCTGAAGGTCATTGGACTGAACCCGATCGGCGTGCTGGTCTTCCCGCGCCTGGTCGCCCTGGTGATCGCCCTGCCTTGCCTGACCATCATCGCCAATTTCGCGGCGCTCGGCGGCGGCATCGCCGCTGCCTGGCTCTATTCCGACATTCCCCCGGCCGCCTTTATCGACCGTCTGCGCGTCGCCATCGATCTCAGCACCATCTTTGCCGGCCTGATCAAGGCGCCGTTCATGGCCATGATCATCGGCACCATCGCCTCCGTTGAAGGCATGAAGGTGGGTGGCAGCGCCGAATCGCTGGGACAGCATGTGACCGCCTCGGTGGTGAAGTCGATCTTCGTCGTCATCATCCTCGACGGGCTTTTCGCCATGTTCTACGCGGCGATCGAGTTCTGACATGGCGACGCGGACTGAGGCCAAGGTCGGGGAGAATAGGGACGAGGGCGATATCGTGCTGTCGGCGCACGACATCACCGTCTCCTTCGGCGACAAGCTCATCCTCGACAAGCTCTCGCTCGACATCCGGCGTGGCGAGATCCTCGGCTTCGTCGGCGCCTCGGGTGCGGGCAAGTCGGTCCTCCTGCGCACCATCCTCGGCCTGACTCCCAAACAGTCGGGCACGATCAAGCTGTTCGGGGTCGATGTCCAGAAGGCGAGCGACATCGAGCGCTTGCGCATCGACATGCGCCTTGGCGTGCTTTTCCAGCACGGCGCGCTGTTTTCGGCGCTGACGGTGCAGGAGAATGTGCAGGTGCCGATGCGCGAATATCTCGACCTGCCGAAAAAGCTGATGGACGAGCTGGCTTTGCTGAAGATCGAACTGGTCGGCTTGCCGCCGGACGCGGCGCAGAAATTCCCCTCCGAGCTTTCCGGCGGCATGATCAAGCGCGCAGCCCTTGCGCGCGCGCTGGCGCTCGACCCGGACATCGTCTTCCTCGACGAGCCGACCTCCGGCCTTGACCCGATCAGCGCGGCCGAATTCGACGAACTGGTGGTCAAGCTGCGCGACACAATGGATCTGACGGTCTACATGGTCACGCACGACCTCGACACGCTGTTTACCGCCTGCGACCGCGTTGCCGTGCTCGGCAAGAAGAAGGTGCTGGTCCAAGGCACGATCGACGACATGCTGAAGAGCGAGGAGCCGTGGGTGAAATCCTATTTCCGCGGAAAACGCGCGCGCCAACTTGATCTTGCGGCGCGCGCATAGCCATAAGTGGGGCAATGGAAACCAGAGCCAACTACGTCATTGTCGGCATCTTCACGCTGGCAGCGATCCTCGCGGCCTTCGCCTTCGTCTATTGGACCGCTGCGATCGGTGACAGGGGCGAGACGGCGGTGCTGCGCGTGCGCATTCCGGGCTCGGCCTCGGGCCTCGGGCGCGGCAGCTTCGTGCTGTTCAACGGCGTCAAGGTGGGTGACGTCAAGCGCGTCTATATCGATGTCGACAACCCGACCGTCGCCATCGCCGACACCGAAATCGACCGCGTGACGCCGATCACCAAGTCGACGCAGGCCGATATCGGGCTTGCCGGCCTGACCGGCCAGGCCAATATCGAGCTCAAGGGCGCCGACCCCAAGGAGGTCAAGCTGCTCGACCAGGCCGAAAAGGAAGGCCGGGTCGCCGAGATCGTCGCCAACCCATCCGCCGTGACCAACCTGCTGCAGACCGCGCAGGACATCTTCACCCGCGCCGACAAGGTGCTTTCGAATCTGGAAGGTTTCACCCAAGACGTTCGCGGTCCGCTGACCCAGACCGTCAAGAACGCGCAGACATTCTCCGATGCGCTGGCCAAGAATTCCGATGGCATCGACAAGTTCCTCGCCAGCGTCAGTTCGCTGTCGGATGAGCTGCAGGGCGTGTCGGGCAAGCTCGACGGCACGCTGAAGGCCGCGGAAGGTCTGCTCAACGCGGTCGACAAGGACCAGATCAAGAGCATCGTCGCCAATGTCGATACGGTCACCGGCAATCTGAAGGAAACCTCGAAGCAGTTCGACGGTGTGCTCAAGAACGTCGACACGGCGGTCGGGTCGATCAACAACTTCGCCCAGAAGACGCAAGGTACGCTGGACAAGGTCAATGGCGTTCTCGACGGCATCGATCCGGCAGAGGTGCGCACGGCGCTCGCCAATATCCAGAAAGCCAGCGAAAGTGCCGACAAGGCCGCCGCCGACATCGCCAAGGTGACCGACAGGATCGCCGACAGAAGCGACGATATCGACCAGACCATCAAGGACGCCAAGCAACTGGCACAGCGCCTCAACGATGCCTCGGTGCGCGTTGACGGCATCTTGGCCAGGGTCGACACCTTGCTCGGCTCGGGCCAGGCCGACGGCGTGATGGCCGATGCCAGAAATACATTGAAGTCGTTCAAGCAGGTCGCCGATACGCTCAATGCCCGCCTCGGCACTATCACCGACAATCTGGCGCGTTTCTCGGGCCAGGGTCTGCAGGATGTTGAGGCGTTGGTCCAGGACAGCCGCCGCTCGATCAACCGCATCGAGGAGGCCGTGACCGATCTCAGCCGCAATCCGCAGCGGATCCTGTCGGGCGGCGAGGGCGAGGTCCGGCAATATGACGGCAGGGTGCGGCGTTGACTTCGGCGTCCGTCCACCGCAAGAACATAGACCGCAATTGCGGGTTGATCTTACGATCCGGGGACAACGGGGATCGCGCGTGAAGTCGGTGTGGGTAAGAACAGGCGGGTTGACATCGGCTGCGGCACTGCTTGCGCTGACGCTTGCCGGTTGCGCAGCACTTGGCGGCAAGCCTGCGCCGCTCGATACGTTCGAACTTTCGGCGCCGTCGATCGACGCGCATGGCCGCAGCCGCCGCCAGATCCTGATCGCCCAGCCCTCCGCGCTCAAGGCGCTGGACAGCCAGAACATCGTCATCAAGCCGTCGGACCGCTCGATCCAGTATCTCAAGGGCGCGCAATGGGCCGACCGGCTGCCACTGATCGTGCAGGCGAGGCTCGCCGAGACATTCCAGCGCTCCGGCAGCTTCGCCGGCGTCGGCAAGCCGGGCGAGGGCCTGGCGATCGACTATCAGGTGATCGTCGAGGTCCGCTCCTTCGAGGTCCGGGTCGATGGTGGCGAGCACGCCGAGGTCGACCTGTTTGTGCGCATCCTCAACGACCGCAACGGCGAGGTGCGTGCCTCCAAGAGTTTCACCGCGTCCGCCCCGGTCTCCGGCAGCGGCAACCCCGCCTATGTCGACGCTTTGGACAGCGCCTTCGGCCAGGCGGCGAGGGACATCGTGCGCTGGACCGATTCGGTGATCTGAACCGCCGAGCGCGATGCCCAGACAAGCCACCGCTGTTCTGAGGAGTTATGCATGGCTGCTGTCGGTTTCGTTCAAAGAACATTCTTGGTCGATGGCAGGGAGGTAACGTGCCGTTTCTCCCAGCCAGAAGCCGAGGAGGGGCGAGACTTCCAATGCCGATACGAAATAGGGTGGGCGGAAGGCCCACGCTCCCGAAAAGCTTGCGGCATTGATGAGGTGCAAGCGCTGCTGCTTGCAATGCAAATGGCGCATGCTGACCTGTTGTCCGCTCGCGAAAGCAACGGACGCCAAGTGTCATGGCTCGATCAACAAAGCCTTGGATTACCCGTAGCCAATTCAATTCGTGATTGGGATTCTGAGGGCGGCTTCTGAACGCTGCCGTCCGAAAGAAAAGGCGGGAGATCTCCCGCCTTTTTCGCTTCCTTTGTTCTATCCGCCGCTCAGTGCAGGCGGCCGCTGGCGTGCGCCAGCATGGTGTAGACCTTGCCGGTGTCCGACGTCAGATAGGTCTGCGCCATGATGTTGTCGCGGTCGTTGCGCGACACGTCCTTGAGCAGCTTCTCGAAATCGTCGCAGTAGCGGTCGACAGCGGCGCGGAACTCTGCCTCCGTCTGATACTTGCGGCGGATCTCGTCGAAGGTCTGCTGGCCCTTCAGCGTATAGAGGCGCCGCGTGAACACGTCACGCTCGCCACGCCTGTAGCGGTTCCACAGCTCGATCGACGCGTCGTGGTCGATCGCCCGCGCAATGTCGACGGACAGCGAGTTCAGCGACTCCATGACGTGAAGCGGCGAGCGCTGGGCCGGAGCGGAACGTTCCGCGGGCACGGCAGGCCTCGCATCCTCCTCACGCGATGCGCCGGTGAGCAGGTCGCGCACCCAGCCGCCCTGTGGCGTGCGGCCATTGGGGTCGCGACGCGGGCCCGCCTCGGCGGGGCGCTCGAGATCGAGCGTGCCGCGCAGCGTTGCACCGCCCAGCGGCACCTGAGGCGCCGGACGCTCCGGCTGCTGCGGCGCCGGCGGACGGCGCTGTGGCTCAGGCGCACGCGCAACGGGCGTCTGAGGCGCGGGGCGCAGGTTGCGCTGCTCCGAGCTGTCGCTGCTACCGCGGCCCGATTTCGCAACGATGTCCGACAGTTCCTTGAGCGCGTTGATCTGCTCGGATACGGCGCGGCGGATGGCCGAGGTCGATTCCTTGGCCTCTTCCGGCATCTCGATGACGCCCTTCTTGAGTTCGGCACGGGTCAGGTCGAGCTCGCTCTTGATCGAGCCGGCCGTACGCCGCATCTCCTCGGTGGCGTCGGCGAAGCGCTTGGTTGCTGAATCGACGACATCGGCAATGGCGGTGCGGATCTTCTCCGCCGATTCCATCGTCCGCCCCTCGGCATTCTGCATCGTCTGGCCGACCAGGTTCTCGAACGACCGCATCACCTTCTCGAGGTCTTCCGACTTCTTGACCAGGCCGACGGCGAGATCCTCCAGCGAAGACTGCCGTTCCAGCGTGTGCTCCAGGTTGCTCTGGGCCGAGCTCAGCAGGTCCGAAGCGGAAGACAGCAGCCTGCTGTGCTCGTCGAACTTGGTGGCGATCGAGGCGACCTCGCGCAAGGTGGCGGACGACAGTTCAGTGAGCCGCGTCGTGTTCGAATCGACCAGGCGTGCCGAGCTGGCGAAGGTCTGTGCGGCCTTTTCCGTCGTTGCCGCGAAGCTCTGCGTGCTGCCGGTAAGGCGTTCGTCGACCTGGCCGAGATTGAGCGCTGCCTGGTCGATCAGCTGACCGAGCTGCGCGCTGGAGGTGCTCATGCGGCCGATCAGATCGGCGACGCTTTCGGCGAGCGTCGAACGCGCGCCTTCGACCGCCGACAAGGTCTCGGCCGTGCGGCTGGCGAGCGCGTTGACGAGGGCCGCGTTTTCGCTGCGCAGCTTCTCGGTCGCCCGCTCGGTGACCTCTTCCATGCTCTTTTGCAGTTCCGAGCCGCCCTGGGCGAAGCGTTCGACCAGCGGCCGGGCCGTCTCGTCGAGGATCCTCGACATTTCGGCCGACCGCGCCGCGAGCATGGTATTGAGCTCGCGGGTGTTGGCGCCGATGGTCTTGGCCGCGTCGTTGGTGCTCTGGCCGATATGCTGACCGACCGCGGTGAAGGTTTCGGCGATCACGTTGGCGCGCGAGATGAGCTGCGCCTCGGCACCCGAAATCTGCTCATTGAGCTTCTGGCCCATCGTTTCAGCCGTGTGGGCGAGGCGGTTCTCGACGCCGGCGACCTGTTCCTCGACACGGGCGGCTGCCGCCGCCGCGCTCGAAGCCAGGCGCTCGTCGGCGCCGGCCAGCGCCTGCTCGATCTCGCGGGCATGGACGGCCAGGTCCTGACCGGTCTGGCGTGCACGGTCGGCAACGCGCTGCTCGGTGCTGGCAAAGGCGCCGACAATGGTCTCGGCGTGCCCGCCGATCGCAGTGCTGCTGTCGGCGATGCGCGACACCAGGCGCTGGTCCGCATCGTCGAAGATGCGGGCGATCTCGGATGCACGCGACGACAGCGCTTCCGACCCTTCGGCGATGCGCGAGAGCAGATGCTGGTCGGCGGCATCGAAGATGCGGCCAAGGTCCGTGGCGCGTGCTGCCAGCGCTTCGGCCGATTCGCCGATACGCATGCTCAGCCGCTGGTCGGCGCCTTCGAAGTTGCGCAGGATATCACCGGCGCGAGCCGCCAGCGACTGCGCCGTTTCGACAGCGCGGGCAACCAGCTTCTGGTCCGCCGCGTCGAAAGTGCCGGCGATCTCGCCGGCACGAGCGGCCAGCTGTTCGGCCGTCGCCTCGGCGCGAGCCAGCAGCGAGTTCGAAGTTTCGTCGTGCCGGGCAAGCAGCGCGCTGGTCGTGTCCTCGGTACGCGCAAGCAGCGCACTGGTGGTATCTTCCGCACGCGCATGCAGGCGGCGATCCGCCTCCTCGAAGGCGTGAGCGATGTCCTCGGCCCTGGCGAGCAGGGCGGCAGAGGTCTGCTCGGCGCGCTCGGCGATTTTGCGGTCGGCGTCGCTGAAGGCGAGGCCGGCCTGCTCGTGCAGGGCGCTGGTGACTTCCATGACCTTCTCGCGCAACTGGCCGGCGACGAAGACGGCGCTCTTTTCCAGCACGCTGCGAACACTGTCGACGCCGGTCGACAGCGCGCGCTCCATGGTTCCGGCACGCTCCTCGATGATGCCGGTCTGGCGGCTGAACGCCTGCTCGATCTTTTCGACGTCGGAGGCGATTGCCGCGGAGATGTCCGTGCTTCTGGCGGCGATCTGGTCGATGTGGCCGGACAGGGAGCGGTCGACGTCCTTGCGCGTGTCGGCGAGCTTGGCGAGATCGTCTTCCAGCGCGCGAGCCAGCATGTCGCGGCCTTCGGCCAGCTTGCCGACATGCCCGGCGATGATGTCGTCGACCTCGCCGCGGCTGGTCGCGATCTTCTGCAGGTCCGCCTCGAGCGCTCGCCTGAGGATATCGCGGCCTTCGGCCAGCTTCTCGACCTGGCCGGCGACCAGCCCGTCGATCGAGGAGCGGCTTTCCGCCAGTTTGGCGAGATCGTCTTCCAGGGCCTTGGACAGCGTCGAGCGGTCCTGCGCCAGCCTGTCGGAGTGGCTCTGGAGGAGGCCGTTGACATTCTCCAGATCGGCTTCCAGCACCCGTGCGAACTCCGAACGGTTTTCGGTCAGCTTCTGCGACTGGTCGGTGATGGCGTTCCTGATCGTGTTGAGATCGGCCTCCAGCGCGCGCTTGAGGATATCGCGGCCTTCGGCCAGCTTCTCGACCTGGCCGGCAACCAGCCCGTCGATCGAGGAGCGGCTTTCCGCCAGCTTGGCGAGATCGTCCTCAAGCGCTTTTGACAGAGTCGAGCGATCCTGGAACAGCCTGTTCGTGTGGTCGTCCATGATGCCGCTCACATTCCGCAGATCGTCCTCGACGACCTTCGACAGCGTCGAGCGATCCTGGACAAGCCGGTTCGTATGATCGGCGATCAGGCTGTTCACATTCTGCAGATCGGCTTCCAGGGCCTTCGAAAGCTGGCTGCGCTCTTCCGCCACCTGCTCTGAATGACCCGCGATGGCGCCCTTGATCGTATTGATATCGGCTTCCAGGGCGCGCTTGAGGATATCGCGGCCTTCGGCCAGCTTCTCGACCTGGCCGGCGACCAGCCCGTCGATTGACGAGCGGCCTTCCGCCAGCTTGGCAAGGTCGGCCTCGAGCGTCTGCGATAGTAGGCTGCGGTCGTCGGCGAGCCTGACGGAATGACCCTCGATCAGGTTCCTGATGCCCGACAGATCGCCTTCCAGCGAACGGCTGAGTTCGCTCCTGTCCTCGGCGAGTTTCGCGGAATGGGTCTCGATCAAGCCCTTGATGCCGATAATGTCGGTCTCCAAAGCCTTTGCGAGGACCGAGCGGCCCTCGGCGATCTTCTCGACCTGGCCGGCGACCAGACCGTCGATGCTGGCGCGGCTGTCGGCCAGCTTGCCGAGGTCAGCTTCCAGGGCACGCGAAAGAATGCTGCGGCCTTCGGCGAGTTTCCCGACGTGCCCGGCAACCATTTCATCAATGATCGTACGAGCTTGCACGAGTTTGTTGGAGTCATCATTCAAAGCCTGGGTAAGCCGGTTGCGGCCTTCCTCGAGCTGTTCGAGATGGCTGCCCAGCGAGGCGTCGATGGCGGCGCGCGATTCGTTGACCTTGCGCAGATCCTCTTCCAGCGCGCGCGAAATGAGACTGCGGCCTTCCGCCAGCTTCTGCACCTGGTTGGTCACGGCGTCGTCGATGCCGGCGCGGTCTTCCGCGAACCTGGCGAGGTCCGCCTGCATGGCCTCGGCCATACGGTCGCGGCTCTCGGCAAGCTTGCGGCTGTGGTTCTCGACGGCTTCCTCGATGCCGACGCGGGCGTCCGCAAGCCGCTGGATATCGCTGTCGAAGGAGCGCGAAACCACGTGCCGGGCCGCTTCCATGCGGCCGGCGAAATCGCTGGCGCGGGCTTCGAGCATCGACGAGGTTGACGAGATGATGTCGGCCATGTCGGCGCCGATCTGGGTCTTGCCCTGATCGATCATTGACGACAGCGCGTCCTTGCTCTCGGCGAAGGTATGGGCGATTTCGCGCGCGCGCTCGACCAGCGTCTCGTTGATCTGGCGGGCGCGGGCCTCGAGCGCGGCATTGAGCTTCTGCGTACCGGTGTCCAGCGCCTCGGCGCGGGTCTGGAATTCGCTGATCAGCGCCTGGCCGCGTTCGGCAAGGGTACGTTCGATGCCGTCGAGGCTGGCCTCGAATTCGGAGCTCAGCGTGCGCGCGGCACCGCCGAGCAGCGACACCATGCCGGTGGTGCGGTCGTCGAGCAGGTCGGTCAGCGAGCGGGTAAGGCCGTCGGTCGTGTCCGTCAGCTTGGCGATGCGGGTATCGAGCAGCGAAGCGAAGGCCTCGCCCGAGGTCGACAGCTTGTCGGTGATCGTATCGAGACGGCCTTCGACCGAATCGAAGATCGACATCGAGCTTTCGTTGATCCTGTCGATCAGCGTGTCGCCGGAATTGGTGATCGTCATCGACAGCTTGGTCGAGGCATTGAGGATGCTGTCACGAATGATGTCGCTGGCCGAGCCGATTTCGTCCCGGAGCGTCTCATGGGCGCCGGCAATCGAGGCGCGCACGCGCTCGGCGTGGGTAACGACCGCCTCGCGCTCGCTGCCGAGCCCGTCGACCAGCGAGCGGATACGCGCTTCATTCTCGGAATAGGAGCGCTCGATCTGGTTCACTTCGCTGTGGACCAGCGTCTCGAGCTCGACGGCGCGCGCAAGCGTGCGCTCGATGCCTTCGCCCATCGCCGCCACTTCGCGGCGAACGGCCTGGCCGATCATCATGACGCGATCCTGGGCAAGGTTTTCCGGCTCGGCGAGGCGGAACGCCACTTCCGTCATGGATTGCGCGGCAATGCGCATTTCCTGGGCGCGGCGCACCATGGCCGCGAAGGCCCAGAACAGGATGATCGGAACGATCGCGGCGACCGCCAGGCCGATCAGCTCGGGGCGAGCGAAGAACTGGTCGAAAGTGCGGATCTTCCAGATACTCGAGCCGAACAAAAGGTTCGCCAGGCCGCCGGCACCGGCGATCCAGGCCAGCGAAATGAACGCCACCACCCAATAGATCGTGCTCGATGCGCGCCGGTTGAGGCCGTGCAGAAGCGTCCGGTAGTCCTTCTGGCGGTCGTCATTGGCGGGTGTGAAGCCCGCCGGTTGCGTGCCGTTGCGGTTTTCCACCGGGCGCAGCTCGGCCGGCTTGGTCGTGGCCGAAGGCGTTCCGTTCTGGCTCAGATTCCCGTTCTGGCTCAGATTTGCGGTCTGGTTCAGATTGGCGGTCTGGCTTTGATTGACCACCGGCTCGGCTTTCTGGCCGCGCCCTTCGCGCGCCAGTTCGTCCGCCGCCTGCGAAATCTGCGCTTCCAGATCTTCCATCGACGCCGCCATATCGAGGCCGCCGTCGCCATCTCCGCTCAAATCGAGGTCGAGCGCTTTTTCAAGTTCCCTGGCTACGTCGCTGTCGAGATTACGTGTCGTCGTTGGTTTCTTCGCCATGCCTTCGCTACCCTGTACTAGCTGCCGAGGGACTTCTGATTTTGGCCTGATTCTGGCTTCTCTTATCCCGTGCAGGAGGCTGAAAATGGACCCTCGTATCGTAATGACACACAGGGGTAAAGAAAACCTGCATTCCTCGCGATACGTAAAACTTTAAATATAGGGTTAACGCAGACGTGATTTCGCCGCCTCCATCGCAACATTTTTCCGGGCCAATCATTAACCCGTTAGCTACGCGAATGGCCTAGATTTCCCGGCCAGTCAAACATCAAGGAGCTGCAATTCCCATGCGCGGCGAAAGCGGCATTGCCTTTTCCATGCCCGGCGGTGATGTGTCGGGAACGGCCCGGTCGCGGCCTGTGGATCTTGCTCATCTCGCGCGCCAGACGATGGGCGATCGCGGTCTTGAACAGGAGGTGCTGGCGCTGTTCGTGCAGCAGGCACTTTCCGTACGCGACAAGATCCTCGAAGCCGACGTCAAGGAAAGGCTGCTTCTGGCGCACGGGCTGAAAGGCTCGGCGCGCGGGGTGGGGGCCTTCGCCATCGCCGATTGCGCCGCAGCCATCGAGGGGCAGCCGGAGGACGTCAAAACCCTCGGGCGGCTTGGCGTGCTGATCGAGGAAGTACGCGATTTCATCGCCGCCATTAGCCGATAAGCGCAGCTCTCCAAAAAAACGTCACGAAGCGGCGCTTTCGCGCCGCAGTTGACTTGTCCGGCCAAGTGATTATCTCGGCTGGAACTCCCTTCAGGTGACAAATGACCAAGCTGACCTTCATTGCCCATGACGGCACACAATTCGACGTGGACGCCGAAAACGGCTCGACCGTCATGGAAAATGCGATCCGCAATGCCGTGCCCGGCATCGAGGCCGAATGCGGCGGCGCCTGTGCCTGCGCGACCTGCCATGTCTATGTCGACGAGGCCTGGACGGCTGAGGTCGGCGAGCCGGAGGCGATGGAGGAGGACATGCTGGACTTCGCCTATGAGGTACAGCCCAACTCGCGACTGTCCTGCCAGATCAAAGTCCGCGATGCACTCGACGGTTTGGTCGTGCGCGTTCCCGCCCGCCAGGGCTGATTTTCCCGCTCCAATCGATTTTTGCCTTGGCCGCTTGGCAGCGAGCCCATGCTCATGCAGTGTCGCGCGGTTTCCGAAACAAGGCACATGGCATGACCGAGACGATCAAGACGGACGTACTCATTGTCGGGGCAGGGCCGGTCGGCCTGTTCGCCGTGTTCGAGCTCGGCCTCTTCGACATGAAGTGCCATCTGATCGACATTCTCGACCGCCCCGGCGGCCAATGCGCCGAGCTCTATCCGGAAAAGCCGATCTACGACATTCCCGGCTGGCCGCTGATCACGGCGCAGGGCCTCGTCGACAAGCTGCTCGAGCAGATCCACCCGTTCAAGCCGGACTTCACCTACAACCGCATGGTCTCCAGCCTCGAAAAGCTCGAGGACGGCAGCTTCCGCGTCACCACCGACGAGAACGAGGTGTTCGAGGCCAAGGTGGTGGTGATCGCCGCCGGCGGCGGCTCGTTCCAACCCAAGCGACCGCCCATTCCGGGCATAGAACCCTATGAGGGCAAAAGCGTCTTCTATTCGGTGCGCCGCATGGAGGATTTCCGCGGCCATGATCTCGTCATCGTCGGCGGCGGCGATTCCGCACTCGACTGGACGCTGAACCTGCAGCCGGTGGCAAAGAGCGTGACGCTTGTCCACCGGCGCCCGGAATTCCGGGCTGCACCGGACAGCGTCAACAAGATGTATGCCATGCAGGAGATGAAGGAACTCGACTTCCAGGTCGGCCAGGTCACCGGCCTGACGGGCGCCGACGGCCAGCTTTCATCCGCGATCATCAAGGGACCCGACGGTGACGTCGAGGTGCCATGCACGCGCATGCTGCCCTTCTTCGGCCTGACCATGAAGCTCGGACCGATCGCCGAATGGGGGCTCAACCTGCATGAGAACCTGATCCCGGTCGACACCGAAAAATTCCAGACCTCGGTACCTGGCATCTTCGCCATCGGCGACATCAATTGGTACCCCGGCAAGCTGAAGCTGATCCTGTCGGGTTTTCACGAGGTGGCGCTGATGGCGCAGGCTGCCAAGCGCATCGTCAGCCCAGGCGAGCGCATCGTGTTCCAGTACACCACTTCGTCGACCAGCCTGCAGAAGAAGCTCGGTGTTCACGACTGAGGGTTGCTGAGGCCTTATTCCGCCAGCACTGGCGCCGCGGCTTCGTCGCGGCCGCGTAGCGGCTTTTCCGGCATCAGCGCGAGTGCGGCCAACGCCAGCACCAGCGTGACGGCCGCGACCAGGAAGATCATCACGAACGGCATCACCGAGGTGACCTGGCCAGCGGTCAGCGTGCCTTCCTCGGCAAGCGGCAAGCCGTATCCGAGAGCGACGGCGCCAAGCATGGCGACGCCGAGCGCGCTGCCCAGCGAACGCAGGAAGGTCAGCACACCGGTGGCGACGCCGAGATGCATGCGGTCGACTGCGTTCTGCACCGAGACCGTGGCGACAGGAAATGTCGTGCCCGTGCCAAGCCCGATTGCCATCGTCAGCAGCTCGACCACCAGCAGGGACGCATGTCCGGCGACGAAGCTGAGCAATCCCAGACACAGGATGGCGAAGGTCACGCCGACCATGGCGATTCGCTTGTAGTGGACAAAGCGCGGGATCATGCGCCCGCTGAACGTTGCGCCTGCGACGGTGCCGAGCAGCAGCCCGAGCATGGCGGTACCCGACTGGCTGACCGAGAGGCCGACGATCGATTGCAGGTAGACTGGCAGGTAGACGGCCAGGCCGATATTGGCGGCCTGCAACAGGAACATGGACAGCGTGCCGGCCCGAACGATCGGATTGGCGAGCACTTCGAGCGAGATCAGCGGTTCGGCCGCCCGCAGCAGGCGCAGCGCGAAAGCGCCCCAGAAAGCCGCCGAGCAAGCGACAAGCCCGAAGATTTCGCGCGATAGCCAAGGGTAGGCGCTGCCGCCCCAGTTCAGCGCCAGCAGCAGCAATGCCGTGGCGACCACAAGCAGCAGCGCGCCGAGCGCATCGATGCGATGGCGTTTGGCGGCAATCGGCAGCTTCTTCAGCGGCCTGTTGATGATCGCCATCGCCAGCAGGCCAAGCGGGATGTTGATCCAGAAGATCAAGGACCAGTGCAGGTGCTCGGCGAAGGTGCCGCCGAGCAGCGGCCCGGCGATGCTGGCGACCGCCCATGTCCCGGAGATCCAGGCGGCATAGCGCGCCCGCTCGCGCGGCGGCACGAGGTCGCCGATGACCGTTTGCGTCAGGGCGAACAGGCCGCCGCCGCCGGCACCCTGGATCGCCCGGCCGACCACCAGCACCAGCATATTCGGAGCCATGGCGCTGACCAGCGATCCGATGAGGAAGATGAGGATCGCGGCATAGATGGTCGGGCGACGCCCGTAGACGTCGGAGATCTTGCCGTAGAGCGGCGCCATGGCGGTCGCGGTCAGGAGGTAGGCCGTGACGATCCATGGCAGATATTCGGCATGGCCGAGCGCGTGCGCAATGGTCGGCAGGGCCGGCGCGACGATGGTCTGGTCAAGAGCCGCCAGCAGCATCGACAGGAGAACGCCGCCGATGATGGCGTTCTTCTCGGTTTCCGTCAGCGGCAATGCCGCTCCCATCGTCAGTCTGTCGACAGCCTGGTCCATTGTCCTGGTCTTTCATGGGTGTGCGGCGCGCTGCCGTGGGCGGCCGGCCTGGCCGGTCCGGTGCGTCTGCCGCGTCGATTGGTTATCTCGTGCTTCGAGGGTTCCGCGCTGCGAACCTGACATATGTCGTTCCGTATAGGCCGATTTCGACAGGGGCTCGAAAGTTTTTCCGGCCTGGCACTATGCTTCGGCGAAATTGGCTTGCGTCGTTTACGCTCATCACCGGGCGAAAATCAGGCCGGCGGCAACCGGCCTTTCTCGATGCCCTCGATCCGGTAGCGCAAGAGCCGCAGGATGCGGCTTTCGAAATTGACGCTCTCGACGCGATCGAACCGCAGCTGGTCCTGGTCATGCGCGGCGAGTTCAGCCGCCGTAATCGCGGCCGCCTTCGCCTTTGCCGCCGCGCAGGTCTTTTGCGGATAGCTCGCCTTCAGCGCATCCTCGAGTTGCTTGCCATGGTTCTTGGCAATCTCGACATGGCGCTCCTCGTGGCGCTTGATGTCGGCCGACAACGTGTCCCAGAACAGCCGCACATCCGGGCCTGCCTTGCGCGAACGGCGCCATTCCGGAAGGATCACCTTGACCTTGACGGTCACTATGGCGTCGGCGATGCGGCAGGAGCCCGGCTTTTCCGCATAGCTGACGCGGGTGGTGAACGCCATTTGCGTGGCGCCGGGATGCCTAGACCCGGTGCTCTTCACCTGCGGTCCGTTTTTCGAAAGCTGCTTTTCGATATCGTCGAGCGTGCGGCCGCCAATGGCGAAGTAGCTGTAGGTCTTGACCAAATTGGCCGCACCCGCCGGCAAGGCGGTCAAGGCGAGCATCAGGGCGCAGAGGAGGTGTTGTTTCATCAGGTTGCCTCTTTAGCCACCTTGCGTTACGGCCGTGCCCGGCGCAACGGATTTGATTTCCGGCGGATCAAAGATGGTTGATGGGCGATGACGACAAAGCGGTGGCAGCTGGCGCACGGACGTCATCTCGATCTTGGCGGCAAGGCCGTGGTCGTCGGCATCCTCAACGTCACGCCGGACAGTTTTTCCGATGGCGGCCTGTTCGCCTCCCGCGAGCAGGCAGTGGCCCAGGCGCGCCGCATGGTCGAGGAGGGGGCTGAAGTCATCGATGTCGGTGGAGAATCGACGCGGCCAGGCGCCTCTCCCGTGACGATGGAGGAAGAGCAGGCCCGCGTGCTGCCGGTCATCGAGGCGCTCGCCGGGCTGGGCGAGGCATTGATTTCGGTCGATACCTATCGCGAGGACACCGCCCGGCTGGCTGTCGCCGCCGGCGCGCACATCGTCAACGATGTCTGGGGCCTGCAGCGCGAACCGGGCATCGCCCGCGTTGCTGCCGAAACGGGGGCCGGGCTGGTCATCATGCACACCGGGCGCGACAGGCAAAAACTGCCGGACGTGATCGAGGACCAGTTCTTCTTTCTCAGGAAATCGCTGGAGATCGCGCATGCCAGCGGCGTTGCCGACGCCCAGATCGTGCTCGACGCCGGCTTCGGCTTCGCCAAGGAAACGGCGGAGGAAAACCTCGATCTGATGGCGCGGTTTTCCGAGCTGGCGGCACTAGGCTATCCGCTGATGGCCGGTACGTCGCGAAAGCGTTTCATCGGCAACGTTACCGGTCGCGACGCGATGGACAGGGCCGCGGGCACGGCGGCCACCAGCGTTATTTTGAGGCTCAAAGGCGCGCACTTATTTCGCGTCCACGATGTCGCAATCAACGTGGACGCTCTGGCCGTCGCCGATGCTATGCTGGCGCGCGAAATTCCGGGAAGCTGAGCCATGTACGTCATCCGCATGAAGAACTGCGCCTTCTTTGCCCGCCATGGCGTGCTGGACGAGGAGGAGACGCTTGGCCAGCGCTTTTATGTCGATGCGGCTTTGACCGTTGAGCCCGGCCGCGCGCTGGTCGACGATTCCATCGACGATACAGTCAATTACGGCGTCGCCTTCGCGGTCATCGAAAAGATCATCACCGGGCAGCGGCGCTTTCTGATCGAGGCGCTGGCGCTGGAGGTGGCGCGGGCGCTGACGGCGCGGTTTCCGCAGATCAAGAAGGCCGAGATCACGGTGCGCAAGCCCAACGCGCCGGTGCCCGGCGTACTCGATCATGTCGAGGTGACCGTTGTCTGGCCAGAATAACACCGTCTATCTCAGCCTGGGCGGCAATCTCGGCGATCCGGCGAAGTCGATGGCGGCCGCGCTGCGCATTCTGGACGGCGACGACAAGACACGTGTCGTTGCGGTCTCCTCGCTCTACCGCACGCCGCCCTGGGGCAAGCTCGACCAGCCGGATTTTCTCAATGCCGCCGCCACGATCGCCACGACGCTCGCGCCGCGGGCATTGCTCGAGCTTTGCCTCGATGCCGAACGCCGGCTGAAGCGGGTACGCGAGGAGCGCTGGGGGCCGCGCCTGATCGACATCGACATCCTGGTGTTCGGCGACCGGATCATCCACGAGACGGGCCTGGAAGTGCCGCATCCACGCATGCTGGAGCGCGCCTTCGTGCTGGCGCCACTGGCCGAGATCGCGCCGGACCTTGCCGTTGGCGGCAAGAGCGTGTCGGAGCGGCTGAGCAGCGTCGATACGGCAGGCATAGAGAAATTGCCGTCGGGCCGGGACTGGTGGCTGGCCTGACGTCGCCCGAGATCAGCCGGAAAACCCGCCGCCATCGAGGAACGCCTGTTCCTCCTGCGTTGTCTCGCGGCCAAGCATCTTGTTGCGGTGCGGAAAGCGGCCGAAGCGCCGAATGATGTCGCGGTGCTCGATCGCATATTTTAGATCGTCCGGTGCCCTGGCGGTGGTGAGCTCCACCGCTTTGTCCTGGTCGGCGAGAAGCTCCGAATGCTCATAGGGCAGATAGAGGAAGACCCGCAGGTTTTCCTCGAGCAACAGGTCGTGGCCAGCGGCGATGGCCTTGCTGGCGAAATGCCTGGCCAACTCGTCGGTCGCATACATATGGCCGGTGCCGCGAAAGCAATTGCGCGGAAACTGGTCGAGCAGGATCATCAGCGCCAGCGATCCCTCGGCATGTTCCGACCAGGCATCGCATTCGCGCCGCGCGGCGGCGTAGTGCAGGTCGAGAAACCGGGCGCGGAAGTCGGTATCGAAGGCGTCGTTCTTCTCGAACCACGCATCTTCGCCGGCATCGCGCCAGAATTTGGCGACGGAGAGCGCCCGCTTGTCCAGTTCGGTCATTGCTTACTCCTCGGCAGGCTCGGATTTGTGCAGCACGCCGGCGGTCTCCTCGTTGAGTGCCTGGCCGGCACGCCGCGGCGGCGTCAGCGGCGCCGGAATTGGTGTGCCGATATTGCCTTTGAGGAAGCGTGCCCCGGCGCGAACGCCTTCGGCCAATTGCGTTTCGAAGCGGGCGGTATCACGGCGGCGGACATCCTCGATCACCTCGGCGACGTCGTCCGGATCGATCCCCAGCGCTTCCAAGGCGGAGCCGCCGAAGACAAGCGCCGATTCGAAGGTTTCACGCAGCTGGAAGTCGACGCCGGCACGAATGAGCTGCAGCGCGGTGCCGCGATCGAAGGCGCGCGCCAGCACCGTCAGGAGCGGAAACTCGGCCTTGATCAATTGCGCGATGCGCACGGCTGCCTCGGGTTTGTCGACGCAGATCAGCACCGCGCGTGCCCGGCCAGCGCCCGCCGCATGCAATATGTCCAGCCGCGTGCCGTCGCCGTAATAGACCTTGAAGCCGAAATCGGCCGCCGCCTGGATCATCTCGACCTCATTGTCGATGATCGACACGTCGATGCCGCGCAGCAGCAGCGGCTGGCTGGCGATCTGGCCGAAGCGGCCGAAGCCGATGACCAGCACGCTGCCCGAAAGGTCCGCGGCGACGTCGACCCCATCGAGCGACTGCTCGTCGCGCGGCGTGAGATAGCGCAGCGCGATAATGGCCAAAGGCGTCAGCACCATGGAGATGATGACGATCGCGGTCAGCGTCGCATTGGCACGGCTGTCGATGATGCCGACCGTCGCGGCGGCGGAATAGAGCACGAAGGCGAATTCGCCGCCCTGCGCCATGAACACGGCGCGTTCGAGCGCTTCGCGGTGGCCGCTCTTGAGCATGCGGGCGACCAGGTAGATGCCGAGCGCCTTCATCACCATGTAGGCGACGACGTAGATGGCGACGATTCGCCAGTTCGCGGCCACGACGTGCAGGTCGAGCGACATGCCGACGGCGAGGAAGAACAGGCCGAGCAGAATGCCACGGAACGGCTCGATGTCGGCCTCCAGCTGGTGGCGGAAGGTCGATTCGGACAGCAGCACACCGGCGAGGAACGCGCCCATCGCCATCGACAGGCCGGAGAGCTGCATGGCCAGAGCCGACCCCAGCACGACCAGCAGCGCGGCCGCCGTCATCACTTCGCGAGCCCGGGCATCCGCCAGGATGCGGAAGAACGGATTGAGCAGGTAACGACCCGCCACGACCAGCCCGATTATAGCGGCAAGGCCGATGCCGACTTCCGTCAGCCGTTGCGACAGGCTCATATCGGCGCCGCCCGGCACCAGGAAGGCGATCAACGCCAGCAGCGGCACGATCGCCAGATCTTCCAGCAGCAGGATGGAAACGATGCGCTGGCCCTTGGGGGTGGCCATTTCGCCGCGCTCTTCCAGCAATTGCATGACGATCGCCGTCGAGGTCAGCACGAAGCCCGCGCCGGCAACGAAGGATTGCGCGATCGGAAAGCCGCCGGCAAGGCCGACGCTGGTCAGCAACAAGGCGCAGACGCCGACCTGCAGGGCGCCGAGGCCGAATATCTCGCGGCGCAGGCCCCACAACCGTGACGGCTGCATCTCCAGCCCGATGATGAACAGGAACATGACGACGCCGAGTTCGGCGACATGAAGAATGGCTTCCGATTCGGAAAAGATGCGAAGTCCGAACGGCCCGATCACTACCCCGGCCGCGAGATAGCCGAGAATCGAGCCCAGCCCCATGCGTTTGAAGATCGGAACGGCCACCACGCCAGCGGCAAGCAGCGCCACCACCTGAATGAGTTCGCTGCCCGATGCTTCCGCCGCCATGCCTGCTCGTCCGTCTCCTGGAGGTTCCTCGCATATGCTGCGGAATCGAGACCAAGGATAGGGACTTCGGCCGGGATCGAACAGAGCGAATCGGCGCTGCGGCCTCGGCACTTGTTGCAGCCGCGTTACACAAGTTTACGCGGTATTCGCGTTGCGTGTCGCCACAATCAGCGGTTAAGGGACGCTCGGCTTCGGCCATTGGAGGGGAGCGACGATCAAGTCGCTGCCCTTTTTGAGGAGATGACTGACATGAAGAAGTTTTTGCTCGTTGCCGTGGGTGTTGCGGCGCTTGCCGGTTCGGCCTGCTCGAAGGCACCTGAGTGCACCGCCGAAATGGCGACCAAGAAGGCGCAGGACATGACGACCGCGCTGCAGGAGGCGATCACCAAGGATCCGTCCAAGGCAGCCGATCTGACGGCCAAGGTGCAGGCGGTGACGACCAAGTATCAGGGCGCCACGACGCTGGATGAGGCCTGCAAGGCCTATGACGAGCTGACGGCCACCATCAAGGGCTGATTGATCGTTCGGGAATTGAAGAAGGCGGTGGCCCGTGTGGGCCGCCGCCTCTTTCTTGCCCGCTACCGGGCCTCAGTTCGGCGCGATGGAGCCGACTTCGACCTCATCGACCCGCTTCAGGCTCATGCCGATGACCGGCACCAGCTGCTCGTCGACGCGCACCGCGACGGTCACCGTCATCGAGTTGTCGTCGGGAATGCGGGCCTGCATGACACCGCGCAGCTGTTTGCGGTTGATGGTGAAGACGACCTTGTGAGCGTCGACGACATTGCCGCCGATAATGTCGAGGCCTGACCCCGCGGCGCCGCCCATGAAGTTGCCCTTGTAGCCGTCCCGGCCCTTGCGCTCGACTGACGCCGACATTTTCTGGGTGAACATGCCGACCCGACATCCGCCGTCGAGCGTCATGCCGGTCTTGCCGTCAGGCGTCGAGCCGTTGAAACTGCAGGTGAATTTCGTGCCCTTGTACTTGCCAGCGACGATTTCGCCCGGGCCGACCCACTTGCCTTCCACCGATTGAAAGAATTGCTTGTCGGGTTCCGCGCCAAACGCCTTTTCAACGAGGCCGAAAGGGGCTGCAACCGCGACCGCGACAGGCAGGACGCTGGATAGAATTACGCTTTTCATCGACCACACCCGGCAACAAGGAAGCTGTTCTTGGAACACTTCCGACCATGAACAAGATTGGTTAATGCTTGGTGACTGCGGGGCGTCTCTTCACTTGCCGGAGGTCGATGTTTCACTTTCTTTCTTGGTTGCAAAGGATGTCAGCGCGGACAGGAAATCGCCCAGTCCCAGCCGCTTAGCGGCGATGAAGGGCAGGGGCCGCGCCGTCTCCATTGCTGCGATGCCGATCCGTGCCGTCATCATGCCGTTGACGACACCTTCGCCAAGCTTCGCCGAAAGGCGTGCGGCGAGGCCATGGCCGATGATCTGCTGGACAAAACTGTCGCCGACGGCGATCGAACCGGTGACCGCGAGATGGGCAAGAACGCTGCGCGCCAGCCGGAAGAAGCCCAGCGTGCCCGGCCGGCCACCGTAAAGTTCCGACAGGCGGCGAATGAGCCGCCCAGCCTCGAACACGACATAGGCGACATCGACGACGGCCCGCGGGCTGACCGCCGTCACCAGCGACACCCGCTTGGCCGCTTCGAGGATCATCACCTTGGCGCGCGCATCCAGCGGCCCGAGGATCTCGGTCTCGGCCAGCCGCACCAGATTGCCGCCGTCGATGATTTCACCGCGCAGCTCGGCCAGCGAGCGCCTGCCGGCCGCGGTTTCGGGTTTTGCCGCGACAAAGGCCGAAAGCTCGTCGACGACGGCCCTTGCGGCCTTCGGATCGTCGCGCGCCACGGCATCCAGCGACCGCTTCTGCAGTTTTTCGACCTCGGCGAGGCGGGCGATCGCCAGGAATTCGCGCGCGAGGATGACCATCAGCGCCAGCAGAGCGATCGCGGCCATTCCAGCGGCCAGCCAGCCCAGCCATTCGGCGCGCTCGAACAGGTCGCGAATGAGCTGGTCGGTCCACAGGCCGACGGCCAGCGAAACCAGGACACCCAGCGCGCCGAAGAACAGCCTGCCGAGCAGCGAACGCTTGCGCGGCGCGGTGGCAGGCGGCGGTTCGGCGGCGACGATGTCAGGTTCGTCGAAAACATCGATCTCGGCCGGCACGACGACAGCGACGCCAACCCCTGCGGCGCGCGGCTTGCGCGTCTGCGGCGGCTCGGCATGGGCACGGCGCGTTTCCCGCGCCTCCTGCTTTGGTTCGGGCTCAGCCTCGATGCGGAATGCCGCGGGTTTGCGGGGCGCTGTCATGCCAGGTGATCTCCGATCAGGAACTGCAAGGCGCGGTCGAGCCTGATATGCGGCAGCGAGAGCGTAACACCTTCTGCCGTGCGTTCGAGCTTTGGCGGACGAAAGCGCACGAAACGGATCGCCGGCCCGTTAGCATCAGGTTGCTGCGATCCGGAAACATCGAACACCGCATCAGCTTTCTCGGGTAAGTCACCGGGAAATATGGCAGTTTCGGCTTTCCCGTCGAATGTGTCGCCATTGATCCTTTCGCCCTTGAGTGGTGTGCCGATGATGACGGGCAGAGTTTCGCGGCCCTGCTTGACCGTGCCTTCGCGGGTCGCGCGCACGGCCCCCATGGCAACCACGTCGACATCGGCGCCGGTGAAATTCGCCCGTGTTACCGCCCGGTCGGCCAGCCGGCGCACGATCGCCTGCAGCCGGTCGTGGCTTTCGTGATGCAGATGGTCCGCCTTGGTCGCGGCAACCAGGATGCGGTCGATACGCCGCGAGAACAAGTCGGTGAGGAAATTGCCCCTGCCGGGCCTGAAGCAGGAGAGGATCTCGGTGACGGCGCGTTCCAGGTCGGCCATGGCTCCGGGGCCGGCATTCAGTGCCTGCATGGCGTCGATCAGGACGATTTGACGGTCGAGGCGCGTGATGTGCTCGCGGAAGAACGGTTTGACGACATGCGTCTTGTAGGCCTCGTAACGCCGCTCCATCATGGCTTGCAGTGACCCGGAACGCGGCCGCCGGTCGCCTAGCGCCAGCAAAGGCGAGAAAGTCAGCGCGGGCGAGCCCTCGAGGTCGCCCGGCATCAGGAAGCGGCCCGGCGGCAAGGTCGAAAGCGCCCGTTCGTCGAGTTTGCATGCCTTGAGATAGGCGGCAAAGCTCTCGGCCAGGCGGCGCGCCGTCATTTCATCGGCATCGGCGTTCGGATCGATCGTGGCGGCTAGCGCCCGCCAACCTTCCGAAAGGTCGGCGCGCACCGGCAGCGCCGCCATCGCCATTGCTTCGCGTGAAAAATCGGCGAAGGATTTGCCGAGCAAGGGCAGATCGAGCAGCCACTCCCCGGGGTAGTCGACGATGTCTAGCGACAATTTCCCGGCCGAAAACATGCGGTTCCAGCCGGAGGCTGATTCAAATTCGATGGTCAGCCGGAGCTCGGAGATGGCGCGCGTCGATTCGGGCCAGACGCGATCGTTGACCAGCGCCGCTATGTGATCCTCGTACTGGAAGCGGGGAACGGCATCGTCTGGCTGTTCCTCAAGGAACGCCCGGGCGATGCGCCCGGATTTCTGCGCCTCGAACAGCGGCAGGCGCCCGCCATGGATCAGATTGTGGACAAGGGCGGAGATAAACACCGTCTTGCCAGCGCGTGAAAGGCCGGTCACGCCCAGCCGCAGCGACGGGGAAAAGAGCCCGGCGGCCCGCCCTGAAAATGTATCGAGCGCAATCTTGGCTTCGTCGGAGAATGTGGTCAGCGATGATGCCAAAATGGGTCTCTCGGGCGCTTGTCACGCTCCGATATAGGCCTTGGACCCGTGGTTTGAAATGGCTCAGAGGTCGGCAGGCGTCAGAAAGGCTTCGAGATAGCCATTGCCTTGCGCGGCACTGGCAAGGGCGCCGGCGAAGCGCACGACAGCAAGACCGGATGTGGGAAAGCCGTGGTTCATCGTGCCGCGGGCGGCTTCTTCGCCGTCGCCCGAGACCGCCATCGCCAGATCCTCCGTCATCGGGTTGTGGCCGATGACCAGCAGCGGGCCGGGCCCGCCATTGTCGCGGATGAGGGTGAGGTAACCGGCGGCGTCCTCGCTGTATAAAGTGTCGAAGAACAGCACGCGGCCAGTGTCGGTTTGCCCGGCCAGACCTTCCAGCGTCTGGCGCGCCCGCATTGCGTTAGAGCAAAGGGTGATGTCGGGAACATAGTTGCGGACGCGCATGACCTCGCCCATCAATTCGGCATCGGCCATGCCGGCTGCATCTAGCGGACGATCGAAGTCACGGACGCCGGGCAGCGCCCACCCGGCCTTGGCATGCCTCAATAGGTACAGTCTGCTCACAGCTCCCTCACGCCACAAGACACCGGCCCGATTAGCCATCAGAACGGCCTGCTGCACAATGGCCGGCGCCACTCAAGCACAACAAATCATGTCAGAATTCGCTCACGTCCTTGAAGCAGAAGGGTTCCGCCATCAACTGCTAACATTTGCGTGACTCTATCGCCGATTGCGCTTGTGCAGGCTTCGGTCCGCGAATATATAGGCGCCAAATTTGGGGTTGTTGGGTGAGTCGCATGAACGACATCGTTACCGCCGATTACGTACCCTCCGAAGACGAGCCGTTCATGAACGAACGGCAGAAATCCTACTTTCGCCTAAAGCTCGTCACCTGGAAGAACGACATTCTGCGCGAAGCGCGCGAAACTCTCGAAATTCTGCAGCAGGAAAACGCCAACCATCCCGATCTCGCCGATCGTGCCTCGTCGGAAACCGACCGCGCTATCGAGCTTCGTGCCCGCGATCGCCAGCGCAAGCTCATTTCGAAGATCGATTCGGCGCTGCAGCGCATCGATGAAGGCACCTACGGCTATTGCGAAGAAACCGGCGAGCCCATCGCGCTGAAGCGGCTCGATGCACGCCCGATCGCGACCTTGTCGATCGAGGCACAGGAGCGTCACGAGCGCCGCGAGAAGGTCTATCGCGACGACTGACGCGAGCAAAACCGAGCAATTTCAAATTCATGGCCGGGTTTCCCGGCCATTTTTGTGCCTGGTTTGTCCTGTGCAATACCGGGAAAAGTGCAGAAAAACAAAGAGTAGAGCGCTTCAGCTCTAGCGTTTGTGGTTGGCCAGTTCGCCGAGAAGCTTCGTCATCTCGTCGTCGAGCGATTGCGGTGGCGCATTGGCCGCCGTTTTGCTCGCAGGCCTGGAATGCGAGTTGTCCAGCGAGACCTCGAGTTCCTGCATCAGCGTATCGTCGATGGATTCGTGCTTTGCCGGCGCCGGGGCGTGCCTGGCGGTGTTGGTGGTCGACCCATAGGCCGGAAGCGGCGTAACATTGCTCGCCTGATAGTTGGGCGCGGCCGGTTTCGGTGCCGGCGCCGGCGTGACCGGGCGGGGTCGGGCAGGGGCCGGAGCGGCCGCAACCGGCTGCGGTGGCGCTTGCTTTGCCGGTGCCGGGGCGGGCTGAACTGCGCGCGGCCGCGGTGCCTGGGCCTGCTGCTGGCCGCCATCTCCGGTCAGCGCCGGGCGGCGCGGTGCCGCCAGCCGGATGTCGCGTTCGACGACGACGTCGGTCGGGCCGCCGATCAGGAGCAGGTGCTCGATGTCGTCGCGGCGCACCAGCACAAGCCGGCGGTGGCTGTCGACGGCGGTGGCATCCATGACGGCGAGCCGCGTCTTGCGGTTCCTGCCGCCGGCGACGAATGTTCCGAACGTCAGGCTGCGGACAAGCTTGACGATGAGCAGAACGACGACGAGCAGAACCAGCGCCGCAAATGTCCACAGGATTGCGGCGACATATCCAGGACCCGCTACGCCATCCAGCCACTGCAGCATCGGTGCCCCCAATCGGCTTTTGAAGTGAGGCGACACTAGACTGTAGCGGCAGGCCACCGCAAGTTACCTTTCCGCTTCGTGAACAGCTTGAAACAGCAATGGCCGGACGGCGCCATTTTTATCTGACATTTGCGGCCGGGGCCTTTTCCGGAATAGGAGAATGTGATTCAACCGGGCAGCGCCGGTAGACCGGATTCACAAGCAGGGGGCACATGGCCAAGGAAACGCGCGGCGATTTCTATCCGGTACCTATCGTCGATCAGAACACGCGTCCGGGCGCCGTCACCCGGCTCATCATCTTCATTGCCGTCCTGACCGGCGCCGCGATCATCTTCGGGCTTTTCCGAGAGCGCCTTGGCGATCCCTTCCTGCTTGGAATGCTGGGCGTGCTGGCAATGATCGGCGTCGGCTTCCTGTTCGCCACCGCAATCGGCTTCGTTCAGGTCGCGCCCCGCTCGACCAGCGACGAGCTGTCGAAAGCCTTCGTCGATTCGATGTCGCAAGGCCTTCTGGTCACCGATACCAAAGGGCGTGTCGTCTACGCCAACCGCGCCTATGCCGACATGACGGGTGCTGCCTCGGCGACCGACCTCAAGACGGTCGAGGGGCTGCTTTCCGACGTTCCTGAGGCCTCGGTGACCATCTATCGTCTGGCATCGGGCCTGCGCGACGGCCAGCCTGGCGACGGCGAATTCCGGCTGGCGCAGTCAATCAAGCCCGGCGCCGAGCCAGGCGCGCGCTGGTACCGCGCCCGTGCCCGCACCTTCGCCGTGCCCGGCCAGCGCTTGCCCATGCTCGCTTGGCAACTCGCCGACATCTCGCAGGAGCGGGCCGAGCAGGAGCGCTTCTTCCTCGACCTGCAAAAGGCGATCGATCACCTCGACCATGCACCGGCCGGCTTCTTTTCGGCCGACCAGGAAGGCCGTGTCACCTATATCAACGCGACGCTCGCGGAATGGCTGGGCATCGACCTTGCCAGTTTCACGCCCGGCGCCGTCTCCCTGCCGGAGATCGTCGCCGGCGACGGCATGGCGCTGGTCCGCTCGGTCAAGGCCGATCCGGGCACCACACGCAACGCCGTCATCGATCTCGATCTGACGACGATGACCGGCGAGGCGCTGCCGGTGCGTTTCATGCACCGTGTTTCGGCGAGCCGCGAAGGCATCGGCAGTCCGACCCGCACCATCGTGCTGAACCGGACGCAAGGCGAGGATGCCTCCGCCGATCTTCGCGCCTCGGAGGTCCGCTTCACCCGGTTTTTCAATTCGACACCAATGGCGATCGCCGGCGTCGACGCCAGCGGCCGCATCCTGCGCACCAATGCGCCGTTCCTGTCGCTGTTTTCCTCCGTTGTCGACCGGGACGCTGTCGACCGCCGCGTGCGGCTCGACACGGTCATCCACGAGCGCGACCGGCCGGCATTTGCCGACGCCTTCGAAAAGGCGCGGCAACGACAGGCCGACATCGAGCCGATCGACACGTTGCTGCCCGGCAATGACGACCGCCACATCCGCTTCTACGTCAATGCGGTCGCCGACGGCACCGGCGGCGAGGGGGCCGAGGAATCGGCCATCGTCTATGCCGTCGAGACCACCGAGCAGAAGGCGCTCGAAGGCCAAATGGCGCAGAGCCAGAAGATGCAGGCAGTCGGCCAGCTCGCCGGCGGCATCGCGCACGACTTCAACAATGTGCTGACCGCCATCATCATGGCCTCCGACCTTCTGCTGACCAATCACCGGCCGTCGGATCCGTCCTTCCCCGACATCATGAACATCAAGCAGAACGCCAACCGCGCGGCGTCGCTGGTGCGGCAGCTTCTGGCCTTCTCGCGCAAGCAGACCTTGCGGCCGGAGGTGCTCAACCTCACCGACGTGCTTGCCGACCTCAGGATGTTGCTTGCCCGCCTGGTCGGCAACGACATCAAGCTGAAGGTCGACCATGGCCGCGACCTGTGGCCGGTCAAGGTCGATATCGGCCAGTTCGAACAGGTGGTGGTGAACCTCGCCGTCAACGCACGCGATGCGATGCCGGCCGGCGGCGACCTCACGGTGCGCACCCGCAACGTCACTGCGGAGGAATGCAAGACCTTCTCCTATCGCGAACTCACCCCGGCCGACTATGTGGTGGTCGAGGTCGAGGACACCGGCAGCGGCATCGCGCCCGATGTGCTGAAGAAGATATTCGAACCCTTCTTCACCACCAAGGAGGTCGGCAAGGGCACCGGTCTCGGCCTGTCGATGGTCTACGGCATTATCAAGCAGACCGGCGGCTTCATCTTCTGCGATTCAGAAGTCGGCAAGGGCTCAGTGTTCCGCATCTTCCTGCCGCGCCATATCGCCGAGGTCAGGACGGCAAGCGAGCCCGGCGAAGCGCCGGCGACCCCCGCCAAGGCGGCGGACACGGCCAAGGACTTGTCGGGTTCGGCCACCGTGCTGCTGGTCGAGGACGAGGATGCCGTGCGCATGGGCGGCATGCGGGCGCTGACGTCGCGCGGCTACACCGTCCACGAGGCCTCTTCGGGCGTCGAGGCGCTGGAGGTGTTCGAGGCGCTCGGCGGCAAGGTCGACATCGTCGTCTCCGACGTGGTGATGCCGGAAATGGACGGACCGACGCTGCTTGGCGAATTGCGCAAGCGCCAGCCGGACATCAAATTCGTCTTCGTCTCCGGCTATGCCGAGGACGCGTTCGCCAAAAACCTGCCGGCCGACGCGCATTTCGGCTTCCTGCCGAAGCCGTTCTCGCTCAAGCAACTGGCCACGATCGTCAAGGACGTGCTGGAATCCTAGAGCAATTCCAGGAAAAGTGCGAAGCGGTTTTCCATCCGGAATTGCGCAAAAAAATAGTCGCGTGCCCGCCCGAATGTGAACAAGCACACAGACGCCCGTTCCATGCCGTTTACAGGTGGCGGCGCCGGAGAACGAGCCGTCCGTTCATAACCAGTGAGGTCCGGCCACTGGAGCTTCGCAATAGGCGCTTGCGCATCGACGCCAGCCTGCCATGATTGCGGTGACAAACGCGGCGGGGAATTGGGGTAGATGCCGTGACGCCGCACAATGAGGCTGGCAGGGGCGATTATGCCGAAACGGTGCTGTTGCCGGGTGACCCGGAGCGCGCCGAATGGATGGCTGAGACTTTTCTGGAAGCGCCGCGCTGCGTCAACCGCCGCAGGGGCGCGCTTGGCTTCACCGGGCTGTTTCGAGGCAAGCCGGTCAGCATCCAGTCGACCGGCATCGGCGTCTCGTCTTTCCTGATCTACGCCCACGAGCTGCTGGATTTCCATGGTGTCAAAACGCTTATCCGCACCGGGACCTGCGGTGGCCTGAGCGAGGACGTGGCGCTGCGCAGCGTCGTCATTTCGAGTGCCGTCCACGCCGAGAGTGAGCGCAGCGGCCAGGTCTTCGAGCTGTACGAACGGGCAGGCCCCGATCCGGCGCTTCATGCGCTGGCGCTGCAAAGGGCCGCCTACCTCGGCATCGTCTGGAGCGCGGGGCTGACGGTCTGCAGCGACATATTCTATCACCCCGACGGGCGCGACCGCTTTGCCGAAGCACAGGCGCTTGGGGCAGTGGCGGTCGATATGGAAACCAGCGCGCTCTACCGCATTTCAGCCCATTTCGGCGCGCGTGCCCTGTCGCTGTTGAATGTGGTCGATCATGTCACCACCGGCGAGCAGACCGACTATTCCGAACGCCAGGCGCTTTTCACCGACATGACGCGGCTGGCGCTCGAGGTGGCGGTCGACAGCTAGGCGGCTTGCCGCTTCGGCGTCATCTGTTCTTCCGGCCGATGGCCTCGCAGATAAAGCGCGCAGGTGGTGCGCAGCTGAAGGACATCGAGACCTCGCCCTTCTTCCAGGCCGTATGCGGTGGCCTCGTCGTCAGCCTCTACAACCAGAAGGAGGTCTGGCCGATCTTCGGCTACGAGGGCGAATCCTATTCCAAGGGCGGCCACATCGCACGCGGTTTCGACGACATCGAGTGGCTCTGAGCCTCGTACGCCAGGCCGACTACATCGCCAACCAGATGTCGGAAAAAAGCATTTAGGCACTCGTCCCAATTGCCTGTTGGCGCGGAACATATCTGGCATGTTCCGCGCCTTTTTTTGACTGAGGCGGCAGGCCAGCGCCAGGCGTCGCCGCTCAGCTCTTGGTGCAGGTCGAAGCGGTGAAGGCGCCGTCGGGCTGCTTCATGATGATGTCGAAGGAAGGGCTGGTCTGGCCATCCAGGGTGGCTTGCGTCATCGAGATCGAATTGCCGCCGGTCGAGTAGCCACCGAGAGGGCCAAGCCAGCTGATCACGCCGTTGGCGTCCATCTGGTAATTGTAGGCTTGCGGCGCGGTCCCGAACGTCACAGGGCCGGTATAGACATTGCCCTTGATGGTGATGTCGCCGAGGTTGAGGAACAGGCCGAGCAGGTAGACCTCGCAATGATAGGTCCCGTCCGGCAGCTTGCCGTCGGTGAAGTCGGCGCGTGCGCTGCCCGAGCTGGCAGACAGAAGCAAGATGCTGAAAATACAAGTAATCCTGGATGCCATGGCGTCGCTCGCTTGAACGCCGACCTTGCCTCATTTCCATGCCGGGCCGCAACCGTCGATGCGCGTCGCCATGATGTCGCAGGCTCAAAATTTAGGCACTGGTCGAATTTGGGCAAAATCTAGGCACGTGTGCGCAATTTCTCCTCATTCGGGGTTTCGGTCGGTGCCATTCATGCTTGGCGTCTAATATAGTAACCGGCTGATAAGGCTGGGATATCCCGGCGTGACCGGCCTCGTTTCACAGTTTGGCATGGTGGTTGCATAGCTCTGTTGCGGTGCAATCAACCAGCTCGGGAGTGTGGAATATGAGGGGAAATTTCTCAAAAATAACAAAAATGTTTTCGGCAAGCGTGGTTGCTGCCGGCCTGTTGGCGTCGGCTCCCGCGAGGGCGGCGGACGACACGATCAAGGTCGGTATCCTGCATTCGCTGTCGGGGACTATGGCGATTTCGGAGACGACGCTGAAGGACGCCATGCTGATGCTCATCGAGGAGCAGAATGCCAAGGGCGGTCTGCTCGGCAAGAAACTCGAAGCGGTCGTCGTCGATCCGGCGTCCAACTGGCCGCTGTTCGCTGAAAAGGCGCGCGAGCTGATCTCCAAGGACAAGGTCGCCGCCGTGTTCGGCTGCTGGACCTCGGTGTCGCGCAAATCGGTCCTGCCGGTCTTCTCTGAACTCGACAACATCCTGTTCTATCCCGTCCAGTATGAGGGGGAGGAAAGCGAGCGCAACGTGTTTTACACGGGTGCCGCGCCCAACCAGCAGGCGATTCCCGCCGTCGACTACCTGATGAGCGAGGACGGCGGTTCGGTGAAGCGCTGGGTACTGGAAGGCACCGACTATGTCTATCCGCGCACCACCAACAAGATCCTCGAAGCCTATCTGAAGGCGAAGGGCGTCGCGGCGGAAGACATCATGGTCAACTACACGCCGTTCGGCTTCTCCGACTGGCAGACCGAGGTTTCGGCGATCAAGAAGTTTGGTTCCGCCGGCAAGAAGACCGCTGTCGTCTCCACCGTCAATGGCGACGCCAACGTGCCGTTCTACAAGGAGCTCGGCAACCAGGGCATCAAGGCCGAGGACATCCCGGTCATGGCCTTCTCGGTCGGCGAGGAAGAGCTTGCCGGTCTCGACACCGCGCCGCTGGTCGGCCATCTCGCCGCCTGGAACTACTTCGAAAGCGTCGACACACCGGAGAACAAGAAGTTCATCGCCGACTGGCACAAGTTCATCAAGAACGACAAGCGCACCACCAACGACCCGATGGAAGCCCACTATATCGGCTTCAACATGTGGGTGAAGGCGGTCGAAAAGGCCGGCACCACCGATCCGGACAAGGTCATCGACGCCATGATCGGCGTCTCCGTGCCGAACCTGACCGGCGGCTATTCGACCATGATGCCGAACCACCACATCACCAAGCCGGTGCTGATCGGCGAGATCCAGGCCGACGGCCAGTTCGAGACGGTGTCGCAGACCCCCGGCCTCGTGATGGGCGACGAATGGTCCGACTATCTGCCTGACTCCAAGGACCTGATCTCCGATTGGCGCGCGCCTTTGTCCTGCGGCAACTTCAACGTCGCCACCGGCAAGTGCGGCGGCAAGGGGACCAACTGATCCTCCCGGGTCTGACCGGTCGCGGATTCTTCCGCGACCCAGGCCGCGAAGCGTCCGGGCGAGCTTTCCTCCAGTCCGCCCGGACGCGTAATTCCAGATCACAGAAGAGTATCTGAACGGATGATCCTGTTGCGCGCTCTCGGTCTCACACTGTTGTTCCTGATGGCAAGCCTGTTGCCATCGAACGCGGCCGAAGCCGATCTGCGCGCCATCATCGCCAAATTCGCCACCGGCACCGGCTTTTCGGCCACCGAGGCAGTGGTGCGTGAGCTTGCAGCCACTGGCGACCCTCTGGTCGAACGCCCACTCGCGGCACTGGCCGAAGGCAATCTCTACATCCGCAAGGCCGATTCCGCGGTCTTCGTCGGCAACGAAAGCGGCGACAGCGTCGAACTGCTCGACCCGCTGAGCGGCCAAAAGTCCGCCGAGGCCGCCAAGGCCGACCTCACCAAGATCAAGGTCAACAACACGCTGCGCCGCGTCATCCGCGACGCGCTGGGCACGCTAACTCTACGCGCCAAGGATCCGGCCGTGCGCATCACCGCCGCCGACACCATGTTCAAGACCCCCGATGCCGCCAACATCGAACCGCTCGATGCGGCCATCGCCGCTGAAACCAACGCCAACGTCAAGGCGCTGTTCGAGCAGGCCCGGGCGGCGTCGGTTCTTGTTTCCGACAGACCCGAGGCCGACAAGCTCGCTGCCGTCGCCCTGATCGGCGCGCGCGGCGACCGCGACGCGCTCTCGCTGCTCACCTCGGTGGAGGCCAATTCGCAAGGCGCGGTCAAGGATGCGGCGACGGCTGAGATCGGGAGCATCAACTCGTCGCTGGCGCTCTGGGATGCCGGCCAGAATATCTGGTACGGCATCTCGCTGGGCTCGGTGCTGCTGCTGGCCGCCATTGGTCTTGCCATCACCTTCGGCGTCATGGGCGTCATCAACATGGCGCATGGCGAGATGGTCATGCTCGGCGCCTACACCACCTTCGTCGTCCAGCAGGTGATCCGCACCTCCTTTCCCGGCCTGTTCGACTGGTCGCTGGTCATCGCCCTGCCACTCGCCTTCCTCGTTGCGGCCCTTGTCGGGCTCATCATCGAGCGCGGTGTCATCCGCTTCCTCTACGGCCGGCCGCTGGAGACGCTTTTAGCGACCTGGGGCGTCTCGCTGATCCTGCAGCAGGCGGTGCGCTCGACTTTCGGGCCGACCAACCAGGAGGTCGGCAACCCGTCCTGGATGTCGGGATCGTTCGATGTCGGTCAGCTTGCAATCACCTGGAACCGGCTGTGGATCCTGGTCTTCGCGCTCGGCGTCTTCGCCGTGCTGCTCTATGTCATGAAGCGCACCCCCTGGGGCCTGCAGATGCGCGCCGTCACCGCCAACCGCCGCATGGCCGCCTCGATGGGCATCAGGACGCCTTGGGTCGACGCGCTGACCTTTGCGCTCGGCTCCGGCATTGCCGGCATTGCCGGCGTCGCGCTCAGCCAGATCGACAATGTTTCGCCCAATCTCGGCCGCGGCTACATCATCGACAGTTTCATGGTCGTCGTCTTCGGCGGCGTCGGCAATCTCTGGGGCACGCTGGTCGGCGCCTTCTCGCTCGGCATCGTCAACAAGTTCCTCGAGCCCTATGCCGGCGCCGTGCTCGGCAAGATCGTCGTTCTCGTCCTTATCATCCTGTTCATCCAGAAACGCCCGCGCGGCCTGTTCGCGCTCAAGGGCAGGGCGGTGGAAGCATGATCACCGGACGCTTCTTCGCCGCCGGTGCGGACCGCCGCATCGCCATCACGATTCTGATCCTGCTGGCGGCCGCGATCATCGTGCCGCTACTCAATCTCGCGGTGTCGCCGGCGAGCGCCTTCTACATCCCGTCCTATATCGTCGCGCTCACCGGCAAATATCTCTGCTACGCGCTGCTTGCTCTGGCGCTCGATCTGGTCTGGGGCTATTGCGGCATCCTCTCGCTCGGCCACGGTGCCTTCTTCGCACTCGGCGGCTATGCGATGGGCATGTATCTGATGCGCCAGATCGGCTCGCGCGGCGTCTACGGCAATCCTCTGTTGCCGGATTTCATGGTGTTCCTGAACTACAAGGAACTGCCTTGGTTCTGGTACGGTTTCGACCATTTCTGGTTCGCGGCGATCATGGTGCTAGCGGTGCCCGGCCTGCTCGCCTTCGTCTTCGGCTGGTTCGCCTTCCGCAGCCGCGTCACCGGCGTCTACCTGTCGATCATCACCCAGGCCATGACCTACGCGCTGCTGCTCGCCTTCTTCCGCAACGACATGGGCTTTGGCGGCAACAACGGCCTGACCGACTTCAAGGATATTCTGGGCTTCAACGTCCAGGCCGACGCGACGCGCTCGGCCCTGTTCGCGGCCAGTGCGATCACGCTTGCACTCGCCGTCTTCATCACCTGGGCGATCGTCGGCTCCAAATACGGCAAGCTCTTGATGGCGGTGCGCGATGCCGAGAGCCGCACGCGCTTCCTCGGCTGGCGGGCCGAGAACGTCAAACTGTTCGCCTTCACCGTGTCGGCGGTGATGGCCGGCATTGCCGGTGCGCTCTACGTACCGCAGGTCGGCATCATCAATCCCGGCGAGTTCGAGCCGTCCAACTCGATCGAGGTGGTGGTCTGGGCCGCCGTGGGCGGCCGCGGCACGATTGTCGGGCCGATCATCGGGGCTCTGCTGGTCAACGCCGGCAAATCCTGGTTCACCGGCGCGCTGCCGGAATTCTGGCTGTTCGCGCTTGGCGGACTGTTCGTCGCCGTCACGCTGTTCCTGCCCAAGGGCATCATCGGCATGTGGGACTCATGGCGCGGCAACGCCAAGGCGCAGCGCGCGGCCTCGCTCGCCGAGGAAGCCGGCACCGATCCCAAAGTTCCGCCGCCGCCGAAGGTCGTTCGCAGCGCGGCGACAAAGCCGGGCGACTGGTCCGCGCCAAGCCCCGAACCGCAGCCGGCGGAGTGAGCGACAATGAGCAAGTCGAACACAATCCTCTATCTCGACGGCGTCTCGGTTTCCTTTGATGGCTTTCGCGCCATCAACAATCTGTCGCTGGTGCTCGACAAGGGCGAGATGCGCGCCATCATCGGCCCCAATGGCGCCGGCAAGACCACGATGATGGACATCGTGACCGGCAAGACGCGGCCCGACGAGGGCGAGGTCTTCTTCGACGGCCAGGTCGATCTCACCAAGCACGACGAGGCCGAGATCGCCATGATGGGCATCGGCCGGAAATTCCAGAAGCCGACCGTCTTCGAGAGCCACAGCATCGAAGAAAATCTGATGCTGGCGCTCAAGGGACCACGCTCGATCTTCCCGGCACTGTTCCATCGCAGATCGTCGGCTGAGGCGCGACGGATCGACGACATCCTCGGCATTATCAGGCTCGGCGACAAGCGAGGCGAACTCGCCGCCAATCTGAGCCACGGGCAGAAGCAGTGGCTGGAGATCGGCATGCTCCTGGCGCAGGACCCGAAACTGCTTCTGGTCGACGAACCTGTCGCCGGCATGACCGACGCCGAGACCGAAGAGACCGCTCGTCTGCTCAAGGATATCGCGCGCGACCATTCGGTCGTCGTCGTTGAGCACGACATGCATTTCGTGCGCGAACTCGGCGTCAAGGTCACCTGCCTGCACGAGGGCTCAGTGTTGTCCGAAGGTACGCTCGACTTCGTCTCGGCCGACGAGCGCGTCGTCGAAGTCTATCTCGGGAGATGATTATGGTCTGGCGGTTTTCGTTCCATCGTTTCGACCTGTCGTTCTTCCGACGCTGGAGACGCTGACCATGCTCGAAGTCTCCAACGCCACGTTGCATTATGGCGCCGCCCAAGCGCTGCGCGGCGTCTCGCTCAAGGCCGGCGCCGGCAAGATCACTTGCGTGCTCGGCCGCAACGGCGTCGGCAAGACCAGTTTGATGAGATCGATCGTCGGCCACCACCGGCTGACGAGCGGAAGTGTTGCCTTCGAGGGGAAGGCGCTCGACCGGAGCGCGGCGTATGACCGCGCCCGGTCGGGCATCGCATTCGTACCGCAGGGCAGGGAGATCTTCCCGCTGCTGACGGTCAAGGAAAACCTGGAATCGGGCTTTGCACCACTGAAGCGCGCCGACCGCAACATTCCGGGCCACGTCTTCGAGCTGTTTCCGGTGTTGAAACAGATGCTGGGTCGCCGTGGCGGCGACCTGTCGGGCGGCCAGCAGCAGCAGCTCGCCATCGGCAGGGCCCTGGTGATGCGGCCGAAGCTGTTAGTGCTCGATGAACCGACCGAAGGCATCCAGCCGTCGATCATCAAGGATATCGGCCGCGCCATCCGCTATCTGCGCGACCAGGCCGGCATTGCCGTGCTGCTGGTCGAGCAATATCTCGACTTCTGCCGCGAACTGGCCGACGAGGTCAACATCATGGACCGTGGCCAGATCGTTCATACTGGCCCGGCGGAAGATCTCGACCGCGCGGATGTCAGGAAGTTTCTGACGGTGTAGACCGCTCGTCGGCCTTTCTTCTCAGGCGGCTCCAATCATCCTCCAATCATGCTGTCTGCAACTCTGGCGCGCCAAGACCTGCATGCTACTCTTTGCTTGGCTTTGGTGAGTCGGCCACTTTCCGTACCAGTCTGTTTTTGGGTCAGATCAAAGGGACGGCGCGGGCTCGGCGGCAAGTTCCACGCAAGCATGGCCTCCTATCCTCCTCCTGCGATCTGAGTTGTTCAACGCGTTTGGGCAATCTGGCTTGGGGAACGGCCAATGGAGCGTTTTGTCGAGGACTACCAGAAACGGCGGCTCACCGAGCGCGTCGACATCATCACCGCCATCAACATCCTGAGGTCGCAGGGCTACGATCCCGACGAACTGATTGGCGAGATCACCAAGGTCTTCTACGTCGACCTCGATGCCTACAACGAGATCGTCATGGCGTCATAGCGCCGGCGAAGCGGTTATCCGGCGCGCCGGAACGTGGAGGCCAGCACGCGATTGCGGCCGCCGTGCTTGGCGGCATAGAGCGCCTTGTCGGCGGCGCTGAGCACCTTGTCGAAACTCATGCCGTCCTTGCTGCCGAAGGCATAGCCCGCGCTGACCGTGCATGACAGCGGGCGCGCCTCGGTCTCGATCCGCCGCGCTGCAAAGGACGCACGGATGCGTTCGGCGGCAAATTCCGCCTTCTCGGGCAAGGTGCGCTTCATGACCAGCGCGAATTCCTCGCCGCCCATGCGCGCAGCGGAATCGGTCGGCAGCAGATTGCCGGTAAGCTCCTCGGCGAACACTCTCAACACTTCATCGCCGGTAGCATGGCCGAACTCGTCGTTGATGGCCTTGAAGCCGTCGAGGTCGAACACGACCACGGCCGTGAAGGCGCCGACCGGCGCATTGCCATGCAGGTCGAACAGCGCGCGGCGGTTGAGCAGGCCGGTCAGCGGATCGGTCAGCGCATTGCGGCGATGATGCTGCGCCAGGCGCCCCTGGTTTAGCGCCAGCGACAGCGCGCCGATGCCGGTCATGCAGGCGATGACGATGACCAGGCTGAGATCCTCGGCCCAGTTGCTCGGCGCATGGCCGAGCACGAGCTTGCCGTCCCGCGCCAGAACCGTGGCGCATAGCAGGAAAGATACGGCGGTGATCGAATAGAGCGTGGCGACACCGATGATCGGGACGGCGGATTCGCTGCGCCCCTTCCAGTATTCGAGAGCGGTGGCGAACAAAAGCAGCGCGGCGAACGAATTCTCCAGCATGAAACCCAGCCCATCATAACCGAGCGCCATTGGTGGCAGGGCCGCGGCCAACGAGATGCCGGCGCCAAGAGCGATATGCGGCAGCGGCGAGCGGCCTGTCGTGAACTGGTGGGCCGCACCCAGCATGGTCGAGAAGCCGAGCAGCAGCAGGGCGAGCGTGGCGACGCCGAGCATTGGCCCAGGCTTGTCGATATAGGCCTTGTAGGCAAAGACGTCGCCGACAACCAGCAGCACGCTGACAGCCCAGGTCAGCAGGAATTTCTCTGAACGCGCGGTGAGCCAGATGCCAAACAACGTCAGGCTCAGGCAGGCGGCGGAAAAGCCGACCGCGAGCAGCAATGAGTTGTAGTCGAGCGCCATGCCTCGTCCTTGCCCGCGCTGGTGCAGCTCAGCGCCCGGTTGGATTCATGCAGCAAGGAGGTATCGATAAGGTTACGATATCGGTGAAGATGTCGAGATTCCACTGGGTTAGAGGATCGCCACCGACAAAAGCAGAATGAGGCCGACCCCCACCATCAGCAGTCCCGGCCAATTCTGTGAAAGGCCGAGGAAACCGAGCCCGCGCCGGCTTGGCTCAAGCGTTGGCCCCGGGGTTGCGAGATTTGGCATCGGCCGATCCGAGGCTGCAGGCGCCGGACCGCTAAGCCGCCCCCGCCTGAGGGCTGCGCCCGCCATGTAGACAACGCCAGCGACAGTCAACAACGCCCCAATGAGGATGACAGCCATCTTCCTCGCCTCTATCCAATCGCATCTGCGGGCGACCACCCGGTTGCCCGCAAAGGCAAACGATCAAGATGCCCTGCAGGTTCCGACAGGGCAGCCGGGCACAGTAAAAGGCTCGCTGCTTATTCCGCGACCCGCTTCATCAGCGCCATGGCGCCGAAGGGCGCGCGGACTTTGCCCTCGGTGATAAAGTAGGCGAACACGTCGCGCGGCTTCACCGGCGCTTCGATCGAAGGGTCGGCGCGTGGCAGATCGGCAGGCACCTTGCCTTCCGCCCAGGTCTTTACCCGCGCCGCCCACTCTTCGAGGCCTTTCGGTGTGTAGCAGTCGGGATTGTCGTCGCTGCCGGTCTGCAGCCGCGCATAGATGAAATCGCCGGTGACGTCGGCAATCCCAGGATATTTGGCATGGTCGGCATAGACGATCGCCACCTTGTATTTGCGCGCAAGTGCCGCGAATTCCGGCACGACGAAACTGTCGTTGCGCACCTCGACCGCATGGCGCAGCGCGACGCCGTCCTGCTTTTCAGGCAGGAGCCTCAGAAAAGCTTCGAAATCGTCCGGATCGAATTTCTTGGTCGGCGCGAACTGCCACAGGATCGGCCCGAGCTTGTCGCCGAGCGCCGCCACACCGGAACCGAGGAAACGCGTCATCGATTCACCGGCCTCGCCGAGCACGCGCCGGTTGGTGACGAAGCGGTTGCCCTTCAGCGAATAGACAAAACCGTCCGGCGCCTCGCTGGCCCATTTGACGAAGGTCGGTTCCTTGAAGCTGGAATAATAGGTGCCGTTGACCTCGATGCTCGGCACCTGACGGCTGGCGTATTGCAGCTGCTTCGCCTTGGAAAGCTTGTCCGGATAGAAGGACGTGTCCCACGGCTCGAAGGTCCAGCCGCCCATGCCGGCGCGGATTTTTCCCTGGCTGCTCATCGTCGTCCTCCCAATGCTCGAAAATCAGACGCTACGGCGCCGTCGACGGGCTTGGCCATGTCGACGACTGTCCATCCTGGCCGGTAGGGATTGGGCCGTCGACCCGTTTCCTGGAAACCATAGGCCACGTAGAGCGCAATGTTCCGCTCCATGCGCGAATTGGTGTAAAGCCGCACCTCCGGCAAGCCCCACAGCCGCGTCTGCTCCTCGGCGAAATCGAGCAGCCTATTGCCGAGTTTCTTGCCCTGAAAGGCAGGTGAGACCGCGACGCTGAAGATCATCGCATGATCGGGATGCCGCTCGAGAACGATCAGTCCGGCCAATTCGGAGCCGCTCTCCAGCAGCCAGACCTCGCCGCGTTCGATCCGCGGCGCATAGTCCTCGGTGACCGGGATCGGCGGCGCGCCCAACAAGGCGGTGTAGGGTGCGTAAGCGGCCTCGGTCAGCGAGAGGACAGTTTGCAGGTCACCGGCAAGCGCTTGTCTGATGGTCATTCAAAAACTCTCCAGACACTGCCCCTGTCCGCTCACTCCGCCGCTTCGCGCTTGCCTCCGGGGCGCCGCTCCAGCAGCTCCTTGAGGAACTGGCCGGTGTAGCTGCGTTTCTCGCGCACGACCGCTTCGGGCGTTCCTGAGGCGACCAGCTCACCGCCGCCATCGCCGCCCTCGGGGCCGAGGTCGAGCACCCAGTCGGCGGTCTTGATTACTTCGAGATTGTGCTCGATGACCACCACCGTGTTGCCTTGGTCGACCAGTTCGTGCAGCACCTCCAAAAGCTTGGCGACGTCGTGGAAATGCAGGCCGGTGGTCGGCTCGTCGAGGATGTAGAGCGTCTTGCCGGTCGCTTTGCGCGACAGTTCCTTGGCGAGCTTGATGCGCTGCGCCTCGCCGCCCGACAGCGTCGTCGCCTGCTGGCCGATATGGATGTAGCCGAGGCCGACCTGCTTCAGCGTCTCCAGCTTGTCGCGCACGCCGGGCACGGCGGCGAAGAAGTCGACGCCTTCCTCGACCGTCATGTCCAAAACGTCGGCGATCGACTTGCCCTTGAACAAGACATCCAGCGTCTCGCGGTTGTAGCGCTTGCCGTGACAAACGTCGCAGGTGACATAGACGTCGGGCAGGAAGTGCATCTCGATCTTGATGACGCCGTCGCCCTGGCAGGCCTCGCAGCGGCCGCCCTTGACGTTGAAGGAAAACCGCCCCGGCTGATAGCCGCGCGCCTTGGCCTCCGGCAGCCCCGCGAACCAGTCGCGGATCGGCGTGAAGGCGCCGGTATAGGTGGCCGGGTTGGAGCGTGGGGTCCGTCCAATGGGCGACTGGTCGATGTCGATGACCTTGTCGAGGAATTCGAGACCCTCGATGCGATCGTGATCGGCCGGATGCTCGCGCGAGCCCATGATGCGGCGCGAGGCCGCCTTGAACAGCGTCTCGATCAGGAAGGTCGACTTGCCGCCACCCGACACGCCCGTGACAGCGGTGAAGGTGCCGAGCGGGATTTCGGCGGTCACGTTCTTCAGATTGTTGCCGCGCGCGCCGACGATCTTCAGCCGCCGGTTCTTCTTCGCCTCGCGCCGCACCGCCGGCGTCGCCACTTCGAGCTCGCCCGACAGATATTTGCCGGTGATCGAGGCAGGCGTCGCCATGATCTGCTGCGGTGTTCCCTGGGCGATGATCTCGCCGCCATGGATGCCGGCGGCCGGGCCGATGTCGACGACATAGTCGGCATGCAGGATGGCATCCTCGTCATGCTCGACGACGATGACCGTGTTGCCGATGTCGCGCAGATGCTTCAGCGTGTCGAGCAGGCGCGCATTGTCGCGCTGGTGCAGGCCGATCGAAGGCTCGTCCAGCACATAGAGCACGCCGGTGAGGCCGGAGCCGATCTGCGAGGCCAGCCGGATGCGCTGGCTCTCGCCGCCCGACAGTGTGCCTGAATTGCGCGACAGCGTCAGATAGTCGAGCCCGACATCGTTGAGGAAGCGCAGCCGCTCGCGGATTTCCTTCAGCACCCGCACCGCGATCTCGTTCTGCTTGTCGTTGAGCTGCGCCGGCAGCTCGGTGAACCACTGGTCTGCCTTGCGGATCGATTGCTCGGTCACCTCGCCGATATGCTTTCCCGCGATCTTCACCGCCAGCGCTTCCGGCTTCAGCCGGTAGCCTCTGCAGACGGGGCAGGGCGTCGCCGACATGAAGCGCTCGATTTCCTCGCGCATCCAGGCGGATTCGGTCTCCTTCCAGCGCCGCTCGAGATTGGGGATGACGCCTTCGAAAGTCTTGGTCGTCTTGTAGGAGCGCAGGCCGTCATCATACTGGAAGGTGATCTCGCGCTCGCCCGTGCCGCGCAGGATCGCCTCCTGGGCCTCAGTGGTCAGATCCTTGAACTTGTCGCCAAGCTTGAAGCCATAGGCCTTGCCCAAAGCTTCCAGAGTCTGCGCGTAATAGGGCGAGGTCGACTTGGCCCATGGGCTGACGGCGCCGTCGCGCAGCGAGACGTTCTCGTCCGGCACGACCAGATTGCCGTCGATGGCACGCTGGCTGCCGAGACCGTCGCAGGTCGGACAGGCGCCGAACGGGTTGTTGAAGGAGAACAGCCTGGGCTCGATCTCCGGAATGGTGAAACCGGACACCGGGCAGGCGAACTTCTCCGAGAACAGGATGCGCTCATGCGTCTCGTTCTTCGACTTGTTGACGGAATCCTCGCCGGTCTGGCTGGCGTCGAGCGGCCGGTCGGCGAACTCGGCCACCGCCAGCCCTTCGGCGAGCTTCAGCGCCGTCTCGATGGAATCGGCAAGTCGCGTCGCCAGATCGCCGCGCACCACGATGCGGTCGACGACAACGTCGATGTCATGCTTGTATTTCTTATCCAGCGCCGGCACGTCGGCGATCTCGTAGAAGACGCCATCGACCTTGACGCGCTGAAAGCCCTTCTTTTGCAACTCCAGCAGTTCCTTGCGATACTCGCCTTTGCGGCCGCGCACGATCGGCGCCAGCAGGAACAGGCGTGTGCCTTCCTCGACGGCCAGCACGCGGTCGACCATCTGCGACACCGTCTGGCTTTCGATCGGCAGGCCGGTGGCCGGCGAATAGGGAATGCCGACGCGCGCGAACAGAAGCCGCATGTAGTCATAGATCTCGGTGACGGTGCCGACCGTCGAGCGCGGGTTCTTCGACGTGGTCTTCTGTTCGATTGAGATGGCAGGCGACAGGCCGTCGATCTGGTCGACGTCGGGCTTCTGCATCATTTCGAGGAATTGCCGCGCATAGGCCGACAGGCTCTCGACATAGCGGCGCTGGCCTTCGGCATAGATGGTGTCGAAGGCAAGCGACGACTTGCCGGACCCCGACAGGCCGGTCATGACGATCAGGCTGTCACGCGGCAGGTCGAGATCGACATTTTTCAGATTGTGTTCGCGCGCCCCGCGAATGGAAAGGTATTTATGGTCGGCCATCGCCGGTCGCCGCCTCAGGTCTGGAATTCGTGGGATCGGCGGGTTTTCCCGGCCATCCCCTATGTAGGTATTTTCGCCGCCACGTCGAGAGACACCACAAATCTCGACAGAAGCCTTTAACCGTCTTTCGCGCGAGGGGGCAAGCGGAAAGAACAAAGGCCGAACACGCTCCTGACAAAGTGCTGTGAAGAACCGGGACGGTGGGCACTCCGTTGAGCAGTTCCGGCATGTCGCCCTTACCCGCACGTAACCTCCCGGCGATCACATTTTCCGTAACCGCCTATTCAAAGGTTGACGCTGCCGACTCGGGGGCGCAGTGTCCACTGGTCAACGGAGCCGGCCGTCTTTCGATGGCCTCGCCGCCCTAGGCGGCTTGCGAGACGCCGCAGGCTTTTGCGATTTGCGCTTCGGACGACATGTCGCAACGGACAGAGGAGTGGAGCATGACGCCACCGGACAGTCCCTTGAGGCTCCAGATATGGCTGGAGCCCCGGCAGGCATAAGTGCCTGGGTCGGCGTGAGCGTCGGCCCGACAAACCGTGCCCTGCCGATCCCCTGACAATTAGAGACCACTGGTCGGATCGTCGGCTGAATGCCGCGAAGCATCCGAAATCAAAGTCGGTATAACACTACCGACAGATTGGATTATAGATCCATAAAAAGCCCCGTCCGTTTGCGGAAGCAACGGCGGGGCTGTTCGTTTGAGGGTGTGCAAAGCCGACTGATGCTGCCGTGAGCGAGAGCTACCGGTTGGATGGCGTGAACGCGCCGGCGCCAACATCGACCGTGATGCTGCCGGAAATCCTGACGTCGGTGTCGCCGATCTTGAACTGGCCGTTGCCGCTGGCAGGCAGCGCGTCGTCGGGTTCGGGTTCCGGGGCCGGCTTGGCGATGCGATAGTCGCCGGTCACGCCGGGAAGGGCGCCTTTCTGGGTCGAGCTGTCGTCGGCAAAGGCGGCTCCGGCCAGCATGCTGGCGCCGGCGAAGGCGGCGGTGACGGTGCAAACAAGTCTGGAAAGGCGGATGTCGGTCATCCCCGAACTATAGTGTCGCGCCGCTGGCGAGGCCAGACCGACGCGATCAAATTGCCGCGCGCCCGCTGCTCCTCAAGCAGCCTTCTTGCGGGTGTCGAAAACATGGTCGACGAGACCCCACGCCTTCGCCTCTTCGGCGGTCATGAAATAATCGCGGTCGAGCGTGCGCTCGACCTCCTCGTAAGTACGCCCGCAATGATGCGCATAAAGCTCGGTCATCCGCCGCTTGGTGCGCAATATGCCCTCGGCGTGGCGCTGGATGTCGGAAGCCTGGCCCTGGAAGCCGCCCAGCGGCTGATGCAGCACGATGCTGGTGTTGGGCAGGGCAATGCGCCGCCCCGGCGTGCCGGCCATCAGCAGGAACGAAGCCATCGAGGCGGCAAAGCCCATGCACACGGTCGACACCGGGCAGGAGATGTATTGCATCGTGTCGTAGATGGCGAAGCCGCTGGTCACCACGCCGCCCGGCGAGTTGATGTAGAGCGAGATTTCCTTGTCGGGATTGTCCGATTCCAGCGACAGAAGCTGGGCGCAGACCAGCGCCGATACGCCGTCATTGATCTCTCCGTTGATGAAGACGATGCGCTCTCGCAGCAGCCGCGAAAAAATGTCGAAAGCGCGTTCGCCGCGGCTCGATTGCTCGATCACCATCGGCACCAGATTGGCAAGGCCGCTCATCTTTTTTCTCCGATTTCCCTGTTCAGGCCGCGCGCAGCTGCATGTACGGCGCATTCGCAGCGACAGGCAGTTTGGATTGGGGTGCATCGAGCGACAGCCGGCAGCCGGCGCCTGCCATGGCGAGCACAGGCGTTGCTGCCCGGGCGAACCCGTCATGGACAATACGCAGATGCGTGCCGCCCGAAATCGTACGGTCGAGGGTAAACGTGACGATGCTGTCGAGCGCTTGGCTGGCATCGTCCGGCTCCGGCCGTTCGCGCCAGGAATAGCGCAGCAGCCTGCCGGGCTCGGCATCGAGGACTTCGCAATCGATCGGCGCGTCCGGCCTGGCAAAGGCAAAGCGGCGGCCGATCTCGGGCTTGATGTCGTTGGGCATCATCCAGGCCGCCAGCAGCTTGGGCTCGGTCAGCGCGCGCCACACTTTCTCCGGCGGTTCCGGCAGCTCGCATTCGAATTCGAGCGAGTTCGCAGCACTTTTCGCATGCTTTGTCATGGGTCCATGTCCTTCAAAACAGCCTTCAGCTTTTCGATGCGCTCCGGCCAGAACGCACGGTAGCGCTCGATCCAGCCGAGCAGCGGGTCGAGTCCTTGCGGGTCGGCGCGGTAGTATGCGTTGCGGCCGGCCCGCCGCTCGGTGACCAGGCCGGCGCCGCGCAACACCGCCAGATGCTGCGAGACCGCCGGCTGCGATACGGTCATGCCGGTGCGCAGTTCCGACACCGTCATCTCGCTGGCGGCAAGCCGCTCATAGACGGCGCGCCGCGTCGGGTCGGCAAGGGCGCGAAAAATCTCTGCTTCGATCATGGCCAAAGCATAAGTGGATACTTATTGGTTTGGCAAGTGCTGTTTTATGGCGCCGCCGGAAGCCAGCGTCTCACCGGCTCGGCAGATCCGTCAAAAATTGCCTCGAAGATCGGGGATGCCAGCACGGCATGGATGTGAAGCGTCTCGGTGCCGACGTTTCGAAAACCGTGCTTCCTCTCCGCGGGCACAAGAAGCGACTGTCCCGCCGTCAGCGTCATGCGGTCGTCATCGATCCACATTTCGGCAGTTCCGGTGATGACGGTAAGCACTTCCTCGACCGAGTGCCAATGGGTCGGAGCCCCGACACCCGGCTGAACCCATTGTTCAAACAGGCAAAGCTGGCTGGCACCGTTGCTGGCGGAAGCCTGCATCCGGGTTTCCACGCCCGCCCGCCATTGCTCTCGCGGGTGATCCATATGTGCGATGACTCTCATTCGCAGCCGCCGCCCTTTCGATCCCGACATATTCGCAATTTCAAACAGGCACCCTACCTCTTGCTGACATTCCTTGACAGCTGGGAGTGACCAGAATAGAACAAAAAAAGAACAAAAACCTTGTGGGAAAAGGCAGCCACAGCAGGCGGGGATTGACCGTTGCCTGTAAGGTGCGGTCGGCAAAAATTTGTTTCGGATGAGCGCGGAGAAGTATGATGGCGGGTAGCATCAACAAGGTCATTCTGGTGGGCAATCTCGGGGCGGACCCTGAAATCCGTCGCCTGAACTCGGGTGAGCCGGTCGTCAACATCCGCATCGCCACGTCGGAAAGCTGGCGCGACAAGAATTCCGGCGAGCGCAAGGAAAAGACCGAGTGGCACAACGTCGTCATCTTCAACGACCAGATCGCCAAGGTGGCCGAGCAGTATCTGAAGAAGGGCATGAAAGTCTATGTCGAGGGCCAGTTGCAGACGCGCAAGTGGCAGGACCAGACCGGTAATGACCGCTACACGACCGAAATCGTGCTGCAGAAATTCCGTGGCGAGCTGCAGATGCTCGACGCGCGCGGCGAGGGCGGCGCCCAGGTCGGCAACTATGCCGGCGGCGGCAACAGCAGCCGCGGTTCCGATTTCGGCCAGTCCGGCCCGAACGAAGGTTTCAGCCGCGGCGGCGGTGGCGCCAAGGGCGGTGGCGGCGGTTCGTCGCGAGAGCTGGACGACGAAATCCCGTTCTGAGGCCAATCGACTGCAGGAGAGGGCGCCATGTCGCTGGGACCGCTGCTTACCGCGCCCCGTCCAATTCCCTGGCATGCCTTCGCTGCCTTTGCTGCGTTGGTGACTGGCGCCACGCAGCTGGCGCTGCCCAAGGGCACGACGCGCCATCGCGTCGTCGGCTATGTCTGGGCGGCGCTGATGCTTGTCATAGCCATCTCGAGTTTCTGGATCCGAGAGATACGCCTTGTCGGCCCTTTCAGCCCGATCCATCTGCTGTCGATCCTGGTGCTGGTCACCGTGCCGCTGGCGGTGTGGTACGCGCACAGCCATAAGGTCACCGCGCATCGTGGCGCCATGATCAAGCTTTATGTTTTCGCGCTGATCGGCGCCGGCATCTTCACGCTGCTGCCCGGCCGCATCATGCACGCGGTCGTGTTCGGCCAGTAGTCAGCGCGATGCGCTTACAGGGAAGAATCCAGTGAAAGCACGGGTAAAGTGGGTCGAGGAACGCACCTTTGTCGGCGAGTCCGGCAGCGGTCATAAAGTCGTGCTGGGCACCGCTTTCGGCCCGGAAGGCAAGACACCGGGTCCGAGCCCGATGGAGCTGGTGCTGATCGGCACCGGCGGCTGCTCGGCCTATGACGTCGTCCATATCCTGGAAAAGGGCCGCGAGGCGGTCGAGGACTGCGTCGTCGAGCTCGATGCCGAGCGAGCCGAGACCGAGCCAAGAGTATTCACCCGCATCCACATGCATTTCATTGTCAAGGGCCGCGCGCTCTCGCACGACAAGGTGAAGCGGGCGATTGATCTCTCGATCGAGAAATACTGCTCGGCGACCGCGATGATGGCCAAGACGGCTGAAGTCACGCACGATTTCGAGGTGGTCGACACCTAGCGCTGGCGGTTTGCCACGTGAGGTGAAGCCGCGTCCTGGAACCCTTCGACTTCATGGGACATCCGGAATTGCCATACGGGTTAGTCGCAACGAGTGATGCCGCCAGGAACGGCGTGACTTCAGACGCTACGGGCTAATGCCCCAGGGGTTCCATCGTTGCTTCCTGCGCCGCGGGCTTCACCCGACTTGGCGTCTATTACTGCGTTTCAGAAGATGGGATGCTGGGTCGCTGACGCCGACTATGCACCATGGAGGCGCACAATGGAGCCCGACGAGAAGGCCAAAAACGACACCACGGTTGGTGACCACTCGGACGAGAATGGGGCCGCCGAAGTCACCGCATCCGACGAAGAACGCGACATCTCCGAACGTAAGGCCGCGGATCCACGTGACGTCGATATCGGCGTGAACCAGGACTCGGAGGCTGGCGACGATGTCGATATGGCGGTGTCGATCATCGGTTCGAGCCCCGCCATCGTCAAACTCGATGCAGAGGTCGATCAGAAGGGCGAAATGGACCAGGACGCGGAGATCGCGAGCGAGACGGGCGATCCCGGCGGTCGGGAAATCGACATCGCGGCCGAACAGAGGCCCGAGGTCGATCAGAGAATCGAAGTCGATGTCGAAGTCAGCGAAGATGACGGGATCATCATTGTCGAGATCGATGCGGAGGTGGAAGACGATGTCGAAATCGAGAGCGATCTGGATGTCGACGTGGACGATGATGATGAAGACAGCCTCGAAGCCGAGATCGACCAGGAAACCGAAACTGACGGAAACGTCGATGTCGATGTGGAAATCCGCGATGACCTCGACGCCGAGGTCGATGTAGACATCGCCGCCCTCATCAAGACCGCCTTGCTTGGCGCCGTCGATGTCGCGGAGAAGAATGACGCGACCGACATCGATGTCGCCTTGTATGAGAATGCTGCCGCCGATGGAGATGTCGGGGTCATCGTCGACTTGAGCGACATCGACGCCTGAGGTTTTCATGGCCTGAGCAATTCCAGGAAAGTGCGTAGCGGTTTCCGTTCGGAATTGCGTAAAAACAAATACTTAAGAGCAGATCAGCTTCCATCAAAAGCTGAACCGCTCTATGGGGGAGAAAGCCGGGGTTCGCCCCGGCTTTCTCCGTGCTTTCGGCTCGCACGGCAGCAACGCTTCGACTTTGGGCTACCCGGAGCGGTCCACCTGTTTGGGTCGTCCATCATCCATAAGGACGAGCCAACTTGCATTGGGAATTGCCGTTTGGGCCGAATGCTCATTGGTAACTATTTTCCGCAGCGCGAAACAGGGATGCTTGCTGCATCGGCGGGGTTTCAGGATCCAGATGGATCGTCGCCGTCGGTCCGCTCCGCAAGCAAGCGCTCGCCAGGGCGGCTGTCCTCGAACAGGGAGGGTGAACCCTTGTCTAAGAAAGCTTACGGCAAATTTGATCCGACCCAATTCAACATCGACGTTGATGCCGACATCGATCAGAAGCTCGATCAGGACCAGGATCAGGACGTGGACGTCGATACCGACCAGGACTCCGACGTCGATATCGACAACGAAAATTATGCGGACATCGACAACAAGACCGACCAGGACGCAGACACCGACAACGACGCCAAGGCTGATGCCGATGCCGACGCCGACGACAAAAGCGATGCGGACGCCAAGGCCGACGCTGACGCCGACGGCGACGCCGATAACGACAACGACACCGACATCAAGGTCGATCAGGACAACGACAACGACGTGGATGTCGACCAGAAACAGCACGTCGACGTCGATGTCGACCAGGATCAATACGCTGAACAGGACGCCGACATAGACGTACACTTCGACTTCGACTTCGCCTGATAAGTCTTGCTCGCAAGGGGCGCCCGGATCTCATCCGGGCGCTTCCCGAGGCTGCCTGCAGCGAGCGCTGGCCGGGGAGCGCGGCCTCGGGCTGGTCCCGTCTGCCGGCGCCAGGCCGCCACTTTGACGCCCTCGCGGAGACATGTCAGCCCATGAGTTTCTCCAACGCCTTTGCAACGACCGACGTCGAGCGCGCATTCCATCATTGCAAGGTCTCGCTGCTCCTGGTTTTCGTGCTCAGCTTCTTCGTCAACCTGCTCGCTCTGACGGTCCCTCTCTATCTCCTGCATGTCTATGATCATGTCCTGTCGAGCCACAGTCTCGACACGCTGGTCATGCTGACCGGGATCGTGATCGTGGCGCTGGCGGTGCACGCAACGCTCGAAGCCCTGCGCCGCGCGATCCTCGCCCGGATCGGCGTCTGGCTCGACGACCGGCTTCAGACCTCCGTTCTTGTCGCGGCTGTCCAGTCGGCCTTGCGTAGCGATCCGGCCGCGGCGGCGCAGGCCTGGCGTGATATCGGTGGCCTGCGCTCCTTCTTCGGCGGCAGCGCCTGCACCTCTCTGTTCGATCTGCCCTGGACGCCGATCTTCATTCTGGCAATGATCATAGTGCATCCACTTCTCGGCCTGATCGGCCTTGTCGCGTCGGTTGTCCTGTTCGGGCTAGCGCTGCTCAACGAGATAGCGACTCGCAAGCCGTTCGCCCGCTCCAGTGCCGCCTGGGCGGAGAGCCAGCACCGGTTCGAGGCGCTCCTGCGCAATGTCGAGGTCATCAGCGCTATGGGCATGCTACCGGGGGTGGCCCGCCTGCTGAATGACGATCAGTCACAGGCGAAAGAGGCCCAGCTCTCCGCCGCCGCACGCGCCAACGTCATCCAGTCCCTCGCTCGCTTCGTGCGGCTACTCGCCCAGGTCATCGTCATGGCCTGTGCAGCCTGGCTCGTGATCCTGCAGGATGTCAGCCCGGCGGCGATCTTTGCGACGTCGATCCTGCTCGGGCGGTCCCTGGCGCCGGTTGAGGCCGCCATCGGCACCTGGAAGGCGGTTTCGAGCGTGCGCCTGGGCTACGGCCGTCTCAGGAAGATCATGGCGGCTGCGCCACAGCCGCGAAAAGCCATGGAACTGCCACGCCCCAATGGGCAGTTGTCCGTTGAACAGGTGACCTTCCTGCCGCCAGGCGCGAACACGGCGGCGTTGCGCCGGCTGAGCTTTGTGGTCAACCCGGGGGAGATCCTGGGAGTGATCGGTCCGTCCGGAGCCGGAAAGTCGACCCTTGGACGTCTTATCTCCGGTACGATCGCTCCGACTGCCGGGCATGTGCGCCTTGACAGCGCGGACATGGGAATCTGGCTGGCCGCCGGCGGTCACCGGCACTTCGGATACCTTCCGCAAGACATCGAAATCTTCGGCGGCACTGTTCGGGAGAACATAGCCCGCCTGCAGGATGCGTCGGCCGATGAGGTGATCGCAGCCGCTGCCATGGTGGGATTTCACGACACGATCATGCGGCTCCCGCTGGGCTATGAGACCGACATCGGCGAGGGCGGCATGAGGCTGTCCGGCGGGCAGCGGCAGAGGCTTGGCCTTGCGAGGGCATTCTTCGGACATCCCCGCGTCATCGTGCTGGACGAACCGAACGCCAGCCTCGATTTCGAAGGCGAAGAGGCCTTGCGGCAGGCGATCCAGGAGATGCGTCGGCGGGGATCGACGATCATCATCATTGCCCAACGTCTTCGCGTGCTGAACATGTCCGACAAGGTTCTGGTGCTCGACAATGGCATGATGAACGCCTTCGGGAACCGCCGGGACGTCGCCGGCAAGATCAAGAACGTGCGCGCCGCCGTTCCGACCGGGCAACAACAGATCATCACGACCCGCAGCAGCGTCAGGCAACTGGGCCGTGAGGGCGTCCCGGAGCCTGCACGGCACAAGGCAGCGAAGAGGTCCGTTTCAGGGGAGCAATCCGGCGTGTCGTGAAACACTCAAAGCACATAGTCGAGTTTTACCTTGCGTCCCTCCTCTCGCAGTGGTCGGGGACGATGCGCCGTGCGCGCCTGATCGGCGCGACGGTCCTGGCGGACGTCGGCATTTTCATGGTCGACTTCGGCGCCGCCTTCTTTCGATGGCTGGAATCGACGCAGGAGTCCATCAAACCAAGGGTGTCATCAGCAAGAACCGCTTTGGCCGGGATCATCCCGAATTTTCCTTCGATCGTGCCGGTTGGTGACCGGTTACGCGCAGGCTGGACGGCATTCGGCGCGGCGATGACCAGGCTCCGAGCAGTCCTGCGAGCAGCCAGCGCCCGGAACGGAGAAAGGAGGCGCTTCAGCAAAGCGCTTCGGGAGGAGCGCGCCGCGATCGGTTGGAACCGCCCCGTCACGAATGCGCTTGCTTCTATCCCGACGCCGCCGGCGACACCGTTCCATCGCCTGCGTCTGCTTTTCGCCAGCACCTTTGCGGTCGTCGGCGTGTTCATAATCGGCTTCAGCGTCTGGGCGGCCTATGCCCCGCTGGAAAGTGCTGCAATCGCGGCGGGTGCCGTCGAAGCCGAGTCGAGCCGCAAGACCATCCAGCATCTGGAGGGCGGGATCGTCGGACGCATTCTGGTGAACGATGGCGATGAGGTGACCGCCGGCCAATCCCTCATCGGCCTTGACGACACGAAGGCCCGCGCCACCGTCCAGATGCTGCAGATGCAGCTCTGGGATGCGCAGGCCTTGGAGGCACGCCTGGTGGCGGAGCGCGACGACCGGGAGCGCATCCAGTTTCCGCAGGACATCGTGGCGGCGGCCCGGCAGTATCCTGCCGCGGCGGGAATAGTCGCTGGCCAGATCCGGATTTTCGACACCCGACGCAGGCTCAATTCATCGCGGATCGACATGATTCAGCGGCGCATAGCCCAGACCGAGCAGGAAATCGCCGGGCTGCGTTTTCAGGCCAATGCGGCCACGTCGCGTGCGGCGATCATCAAGGGAGAGATTGCCGACGTCGCCCCCCTGGTCGCCAAGCGGCTTCTGACGCGCTCGCGTTTGCGGCAGCTGGAACGCGAACAGGCGGAGATCGATGGACGAATCGGCGAGGCAACGTCCCAGATATCACGTGCGGAGCAGGCGGTCGGAGAATCGCAGGCGATGATCTTCAAACTCGAGAGCGACCATCAGAGCGAAGTCGCGCAGAGCCTGCGCGATACCCAGGCCCAGATCCTGCAGTTCGTTGAACGCATTCAGGCGGCAAGCGACGTGCTCGCCCGAACGATAGTTCGCGCGCCCGAGGCTGGCACCATCACCGATCTGCGCATCCATACGACCGGAGGGGTCATCGCCCCCGGCGAGCCGTTGGTAGACCTCGTTCCGAGTGATGACCGCCTTATCGTGCTGGTCCAGGTCAAACCGGAAGATATCGACCTGGTTCGTCCGGGTCTCCCAGCCCGCGTCCGGCTGCTGTCCTACAAGCATCGCCGCGTGCCGCCCGTGGAAGGCGTGCTCACCTATGTCTCCGCAGACCGTTTGGTCGATAGTCAAACGAGGCGGCCCTACTACACCGCCCGTGTCCGGATCACCGAGGCGTCCCTGCGCGCATTGCCGGAGGTCGATATCATGCCTGGAATGCCTGTCGAAGTGCTGATCAAGACCGGACAGTTCACGGTAGCCCACTACGCGCTGCGTCCGGTTCTCGACGCCTTCGATCGTGCCTTTCGGGAGGATTGACGATGCATCGCGTCGACCATGGCATTCGGCATCTCCCGCCCGCCATCGTATCCGATTCGGATGAAATCGTCGGACCGGAGATGGCGTTCGCCGGGAGCTTTGCCGACGCTCCCGCGTTGCCGCCCGCAGCCGCCGTACCGGCGACACAACCGGCAGTCGATTTGCCGCCTGTCGCGCAAGACGCCGATTGGGAACCCTCATCGATGCCGATAAAAGGGCCGGCGTCGTCCACCGTCTCCCATGGCGCGCAGGCAGTTGGCGGAGACGCCGAGTGGCCCCATTTCATGCCAATTATGGTGGCCGAGAGCTTCGCGCCGCCAAAACCCCCGGTGGTTGCCCATCGGGACGCGGCCAGCGAATCTGCCCACCCCGAGGAAGGGCAGGAAAGGCTGCCCGAGTTTGAAAGCGATGACGCTCGTCGGCCGCACGACGCCGATGGCGTGCTTTCCCTAGACGACGTCGACAGCATCGACGTCACGCAAGTCGCGCTGGCTGACCAAGACGCCAGCATCATCGTCAACGGCTATGCGGGTGACGTGGTGACGCGCCTGCTGATCGACCAAGACCTGATGATGGACCAGGACGCAGACATTAACGTCACCATCGACGGCGACGGACATTTCGTCGTTCTGCTCGATCAGGACATGAGCATAGACCAGGATGTCCAGATCGACGTCGACATTTTCGACGTCGACGGTGTGCTCTATGTGGATCTTTTCCTGCGTGACACGATCGAGATTGAACAAGACACGGCTGTCGACGCGCGCATCACCGACGGACCTCCTGGCGGCACGATCGAGGTGAACCAAAGCATCGAGATGGATCAAGATGTGGACATAGACATCGACATCGAGGACGAGCTGGAAGAGCGCTATGTCGTGGATGTGGATGTCCTGGTCAGGCAGACGATCGACGCCGATCAAGATGCCGTCGTGGACATCAAGGACCGGAATGGGGAGATCGACTTGGATCTGGACGCCATCCAAGCGGCGACCGTCGAGCAGCAAACCATCGTGCAGGCCGATCTTGTTCTGATCTAGCCCAATCGACATTCATCGAGCTGGCCGCAAACTGCTTGGGTCCGAGGCTCTGCCCGCAATTCAAACGCATTTGAATCAAATGCGCTCATTCTTAACCATATCGCGAACTATCGGTAGATTAGCGCCAGCTAACACGGTTAGATGCCTTGGGGCGGCAATGACGGGGAAGCAATTGACTCTCTCGTTTTCGGCCGAGCAGAACGGCTCAGCGCATGACCGCCTTTCCATTGTCGTTATCGACCACCATCCGCTATGGCGAAGTTGTCTGGCCCGGATTCTTCGCGCCGAGTTCCAGGAATTCGCCATCCTCGAGATCGAGACCGCGCACCATTGGGATTCCATCGTCGGCAAAGACATCAGCCTCGTGGCTCTCAACACAGGGAGCTCGATCGTTACGGACGAGCGGGTGCTGGAGAACCTCGCCTACCTTCGTCGATCGCTGCGCGAGGGATATCTCGTGCTCCTTACGGAGATCGACGAGTCGGCGATAACCGACGCGATGATCTTCGAACTCAGCAAATATGGCGTCAGAGGCTACATTGCGGCTTCCGCCTCCGTCGAGATCGCGCTCGCGGCATTTCGGCTTGTGATGGCAGGCGGGATCTATTTTCCACGATCGGTGAGCATGGACTGTTCCGATTGGACGCCGGTTTCACCGGAAAACATCGTCGCCCTGCAACCGGCGGCCACCATGATTGGAATGGCGCCCGAGACGCCTGCCATCGTCAACAAGGCCAGCGCTATATTCACGGAACGCGAGCGACAGGTCATGGCATCCTTGTTGCGCGGCCTGTCGAACAAGGTCATCGCCAGTGAGCTGAACCTGTCGCAGAATACGGTCAAGTCGCATATCTCGCACATCATGCGCAAACTGCATGCGACCAACCGGACCGAAGCGGTCGTTCTCTCCCAGCACGTCGGACCCCATACAAACGGAGGATTGCAGGGGAGCATCTCAGAGGCCTAGCCTCATCTGAACTGCCGAAAACAGCGGCTTTGCAATCGGTCGCCAAGCTTTAGGCGCGTCCTCGGCTTCGGCTATTGAACTGGATCGGACGGCGCCGGAGTTTGATTTTACCCCGCCATCAGCGCCTTGATGCCGTCCGCCACGAACTGCACCGCCAGCGCTGCCAGGATGACGCCGAGCAGCCGGGTCAGGATCGAGCGGCCAGTCTGGCCAAGGATGCGGTCGATGCGCTCGGCCAGCACGAACACCAGATAGGTGATGGCGAGACAGACGAAGATGATGCCGACCAGGGCCGCCTGTGCGCCAAAGCCCTGGAACGAGCCTGACAAAAGCACGGTCGCCGAGATCGCGCCGGGACCGGCGATCAGCGGGATCGCCAGCGGGAAGGCGGCGATGTTGTGGATCATGTCCTTGGTGATGGCGACGTCGCCGATCTTCTCCTTGCGGTCCTGCCGCCGCTCGAACACCATTTCGAAGGCGATGAAGAACAGCAGAAAACCGCCGGCGACGCGGAAAGCCGGCAGCGTGATGCCGAACACCGACAGGATCGAGGCGCCGGCAACGGCAAACAGCGCCATCACCAGAAAGCCGATGGTCGAGGCGCGCACGGAAACCTGCTGGCGCTCCTCGCGGTTCATGCCGCGTGTCACGGCGAGAAAGAGCGGCGCCAGCCCCGGCGGGTCGATGGTCACCAGGATGGTGACGAAGGCGTTGAACAGGCTGTCGAAGCTCGGCATCTTTCACCCCTCCCGCCGGGCAACGCCCGAACCCCTCAATTGGTAGAGCAAAGCAGGGGCGCTGGAAACAGCGCGGGAGGAGGATTTGAGCCGGCTAGCCGGCAACGCTGCAGTAGGCTTCGATGCGGTAGCCATCCGGGTCGATGACGAAGGCGGCATAGTAGTTCTCGCCATAGTCGGCGCGCAGGCCGGGTGCACCATTGTCGCGGCCGCCTTCGCTGAGCGCCGCCGCGTGAAACGCATCAACGCTGGCGCGCGTCGGCGCGCCGAAGCAGAAATGCAGGCCGGACTTCGCATCTGCCGTCACCGGCCGCGGCGCTTCGTTCACCCATAGCGCCACTGTTTCCCTGCCATAGCCAAGCGAGCCGGGTGACTGGCTGAGGCATGTGTAGCCGAGCGGTTTCAGCGCGGCGTCGTAAAAGTGTTTCGCGGCACCGGCGTCGCGGACGCCGATCGAGACATGGTCAAGCATAGTTTTCTCCATGTTTGCAAATGGTTGGTTGATCAGGCTGGAGTCACGCGGCGCGCCAGGAATTCGACCTCGAGGCGCCAGTCCTCGCTGCCGTCATGCGAACACTCGCCCAGCCAGCGGAACGAGTTTTCCGTGATCCGGAAAAAGCTCCAGCGCACGGAGGAACCGCGGGCGTCGACACCTTTCTGGACGATCGTGTCGCCTTCGGCACGGCCAAGCTGGCGACTGAAATACTGGTTGCGCGGGTCGCTCCAGAAAATGTGCCAGGCATCGACGCCAGGATCGTAGACGCGCAATGTGGTGCCGTAGAACGTCCATGTGCCGAGGGACGGTGAGGGACCGGCATCGCGCGCGGGCAGAATCCATACATCCTGGATTGCCTTGCCTTCCAGAACCCAGCCGAAATGCACCTCGCCACGCCCGGTAAGGACCGTGCCGTCTTCGAGGTGGCGTGTGGCATCGAAGGTCCAGGCGCCGACGAAGCGGCCGTAGAGCTTCAGCTTTTCAGCCAGGTCGGGGTTGGGTCCGTCGCTATGCAGGGCTTCGGTAAAGGGATCGATCATGGTTGCTGCCTCGTTTGTCAGGAGACCGCGACCAATAGAGGCATGGCTGGGTTCAGCGCTTGGGAAAAATTGCTATCTTTCAAGCCATGACGACGAGCGAGCAAAACCTTGCATCGGGACAGGGCTGGCACGTGTCCGACGTGGTGTGCACGGCCGGCGCCGGCGACAGCCCGTTCGAGGAAGAGCACCGGACCTTTTGCGTCGCCGCGGTGACTCAAGGCACCTTCCGCTACCGCACGCGGCAGGGCATGGCGATGCTGGCGCCAGGCGCCATCCTGCTCGGCAATCCTGGCGCCTGCTATGAATGCGGCCACGAGCATGGCGCCGGCGACCGCTGCCTCTCCTTCCATTTTGCTCCGGCCTATATGGAAGCCATCGTCGCCGAGGTGCCTGGCGCGAGGCGACTGGGCTTCGGTGCGCCGCGCCTGCCGCCCTTGCCGGCACTGGCGCCGCTGCTGGCGGAAGCAGAGGCCGCGCGCGAGACGGCCGACAGCGATGCATTCGAGGAACTTGGTCTGCGCATTGCCGCAGCGGCAGTAGCCGTTGCTACCGGTGCCGCGCATGTCGGCCGTGCACCGAGCCGCCGCGACCAGAAACGCGTCGCGGAAGCAGTGCGGCGGATCGAGATCGATGGCGACAAACCGCTGTCGCTCGCTGAACTCGCCGACGGCACGGCGACCAGTCCCTATCATTTCCTGCGCACCTTCCGGCACGTCGCCGGAATGACGCCTTACCAGTTCCTGCTGAAAACCCGGCTGCACCGAGCCGCGGTGCGGCTGCGCACGTCGGACGAGGCGATCTCTGCCATCGCCTTCGAGGCCGGCTTCAACGACCTGTCGACCTTCAACCGCCGCTTCCGGCGTGAAATGGGGCAGGCGCCTGGCGCCTATCGCGCCCGCCGGCGGATCGTCTAGCGTTCACCGCTTTGCCCCGGCGGCGGCGAAAAGCGCTTTGGCCATATCGTCGCAATCGACGGTATCCTTTTGAAATCGCCGCCGAAATTGTCTCTGGAAAAGCCGTCGCCGACATTGGAGTTTCGGCCGCGCTTCCTATATAAGCAGCCAGTGATTCCTGACTGGATTGTGACCTGATTTGACCGACCAGAAGACACCGCGCGGCGCCGATGGCGGCCCGACCGGCATCGAGCCGATATCCATCATCGAGGAGATGCAGCGCTCCTATCTCGATTACGCCATGAGCGTGATCGTCAGCCGTGCGCTGCCGGACGTGCGTGACGGCCTGAAGCCGGTGCATCGCCGCATTCTCTATGCCTCGCATGAGAGCAGCTACCACTGGAACCGCAAATATGTGAAGTCGGCCCGCCCGGTCGCCGACGTGATGGGTAAATACCATCCGCATGGCGACGCCTCGATCTATGACGCCCTGGTGCGCATGGCGCAGGACTGGTCGCTGCGCGTGCCGCTGATCGACGGACAGGGCAATTTCGGCTCGATCGACGGCGATCCTCCGGCGGCGATGCGCTACACCGAGTCGCGCCTGACCAAGCTCGCGCACGAATTGCTCGAGGATATCGACAAGGAAACCGTCGATTTCCAGGACACTTACGATGCGTCGGGCAGCGAGCCGAAGGTGCTGCCGGCGCGCTTTCCGAACCTTCTGGTCAACGGCTCCGGCGGCATCGCCGTCGGCATGGCCACCAACATCCCGCCGCACAATCTCGGCGAAGTCTGCAACGGCGCCATCGCCATCATCGACAACCCGGCGATCGACCTGCCGGCGCTGATGGAAATCATCCCCGGGCCGGATTTCCCGACCGGCGGCATCGTGCTCGGCCGGTCCGGCATCTACAGCGCCTATTCGACCGGCCGCGGCTCCATCGTCATGCGCGGCAAGGTCAACATCGAACAGCGCGGCAACGACCGCGAGTCGATCATCATCACCGAGGTTCCCTATCAGGTGAACAAATCGTCGATGATCGAGAAGATGGCCGAACTGGTGCGCGACAAGCGCATCGAGGGCATTTCCGACATCCGCGACGAGAGCGACCGGCAGGGTTACCGCGTCGTCATCGAACTGAAGCGCGACGCCGTCGCCGACGTCATCCTCAACCAGCTTTACCGCTTCACGCCGCTGCAGACCTCGTTCGGCGCCAACATGGTGGCGCTGAATGGCGGCAAGCCGGAACTTCTGACGCTGACCGATATGCTGAAGGCCTTTGTGGCTTTCCGCGAGGAGGTGATCACCCGGCGCACCAAATTCCTGCTGCGCAAGGCGCGCGATCGCGCCCATGTGCTGGTCGGTCTCGCCATCGCCGTCGCCAATATCGACGAGGTGATCAAGCTGATCCGCAGCGCGCCGGACCCGCAGACCGCGCGCGAGCAGTTGATGGAGCGGCGCTGGCCGTCCGGAGACGTCGAATCGCTAATCCTGCTGATCGACGATCCGCGCCACCGCATCAACGAGGACGGCACCTACAATCTGTCCGAGGAGCAGGCGCGCGCCATCCTCGAGCTGCGTCTGCAGCGCCTGACCGCGCTCGGCCGCGACGAGATCGCCGACGAATTGAACACGATCGGCGCCGAAATCATCGACTATCTCGACATCCTGTCGTCCCGCGCTCGCGTCCAGCAGATCGTCAAGGACGAGCTTGCCGCCGTGCGCGACGAGTTCGGCACGCCGCGCCGCACCGAGCTCTCCGAGGGCGGGGCGGACATGGAAGACGAGGATCTGATCCAGCGCGAGGACATGGTCGTCACGGTCAGCCATTCCGGCTACATCAAGCGCGTGCCGCTGTCGCTCTACCGGGCGCAACGCCGTGGCGGCAAGGGTCGCTCCGGCATGTCGACCAAGGAAGAGGATTTCGTCACCCGGCTGTTCGTTGCCAACACGCACACGCCGGTGCTGTTCTTCTCCTCGCGCGGCATCGTCTACAAGGAAAAGGTGTGGCGCCTGCCGATCGGCAACCCGCAGTCGCGCGGCAAGGCGCTGATCAACATGCTGCCGCTCGAGCAGGGCGAGCGCATCACCACCATCATGCCGCTGCCCGAGGACGAGACCAGCTGGGGCGAACTCGACGTGATGTTCGCCACCACGCGCGGCACCGTGCGCCGTAATAAGCTGTCCGACTTCGTCCAGGTCAACCGCAACGGCAAGATCGCCATGAAGCTGGAGGAGGAAGGCGACGAGATCCTCGGCGTCGAGACCTGCACCGACAATGACGACGTGCTTTTGACCGCAAGCTCCGGCCAGTGCATCCGCTTTTCGGTCGGCGACGTGCGTGTCTTCCAGAGCCGAAACTCGGTCGGCGTGCGGGGCATTGCCATGGCCGAGACCGACAGGGTGATTTCCATGGCGGTGATCGAGAATGTCGATGCTCCGCCGGCTGAACGCGCTGCCTATCTCAAGCGAGCGGCGGCCGAACGGCGGCTCGCCGCCGGCATTGCCGCCGGTGAAGAGGAAGAGATCGCGCTGACCAATGAGGAGATCGGCGAGGAGACGGAACTTTCCGACGAGCGCTACGAATTCCTCAAGGCGCATGAGCAGTACGTGCTGACGGTGACCGAATATGGCTACGGCAAGCGCTCGTCGTCCTATGATTTCCGCCTGACCGGGCGCGGCGGCAAGGGCATCCGGGCCACAGACGTTTCGAAAGTGGCCGAGATCGGCCGGCTGGTTGCGACCTTCCCGGTCGGTAATGACGATCAGATCATGCTGGTCTCGGATGGTGGCACGGTCATCCGCGTGCCGGTCGGGGGCATCCGTTTCGCCAGCCGCGCAACCAAGGGCGTGACCATCTTCAACACCGCCGAAGGCGAGAAGGTGGTCTCGGTCGAGCGGATTTCGGAGCCGCAATCGGACGAGGAAGAGAGCGTCGAGGGTGAGGCGGAGAGCGCAGGCGGCGACGCCGGTCCGGACAACGCCGAATAGGCCTTGGAAACAGCGACGCCGGCCCGATGGGCCGGCGCGGTCGAAAACTCTTCGGCGAAATTCAGAAGTTGCGGTGCGGCTTGCGGGGGCCAAAACCTTCGAAGCGCTTTGTGGTGACCTTGGCGCGAACGCGCTCAGCTTCCTGATGCAGCCCGAATACAGTGGCGATCAGCATGGCGACGGTCATTGCGGTGGCTAGCATGTAGATCAGCATGTGCGTGTTCTCCTGCGCCTAATAACGGTTAGATGGGGATTTGGTTTCATCATCTGAAGTGGCTACCTAGTGAACGCTGCGTGAAGCCTTCGTGATCAACGCATTCATCTGTCGTTCATGTCTGCGAAAAGGTTCAGGGACATGATCTCGATCGGATTTGCCTTCCGCCCGCGCGCCCGCTAGAAGCACCAGCCATGACCGAACGCATCGCCCTCTATGCCGGCTCCTTCGACCCGCTGACCAACGGCCATCTCGACGTGCTGAAGGCCTCGCTGGCCGTCGCCGACATCGTCTATGCGGCGATCGGCATCCATCCCGGCAAGAAGCCGCTGTTTTCCTTCGAGGAACGGGTCAAGCTGATCGAGACCGCAACCAAAGCCGAATTCGGCAGTGGCGGCGCCCGCATCAGGGTCGTCGCCTTCGACGGGCTGGTCATCGACGCCGCCAGGAAAGAGGGTGCCTCGATCATGATCCGCGGCCTGCGCGACGGCACCGACCTCGACTACGAGATGCAGATGGCCGGCATGAACGAGACCATGGCGCCGGAACTGCAGACGGTTTTTCTGCCCGCCAGCCCTTCGGTCAGAACCATTACCGCCACACTTGTCCGCCAGATAGCTTCGATGGGAGGCGACATCCGCCCCTTCGTGCCGGCGGCGGTTGCCAGTGCGCTCACCGCCAAATTCGCAAAATAGGTTACTCGGAGAAGACCATGCAGCTGAAAAAGCTCGCCTCGTTCCTCGTCGTGCTTGCCGGTCTCGTGACCGCATCCGTTTCGGCCTTCGCCGCCGATGCGGAAAATACGATGATCATCACACTGAAGGACGGTGACGTCACCATCGCGCTGCGTCCCGACCTCGCGCCCAAGCATGTCGCGCAGATCAAGAAGCTGGTGCGCGAAGGCGCCTACGACAATGTCGCCTTCCATCGTGTCATCGACGGCTTCATGGCGCAGACCGGCGACGTCAAGTTCGGCAACATTAAGAAGGGCTTCAACTCCCAGGCTGTCGGCACCGGCGGTTCCGATCTTCCTGACTTGCCGGCCGAGTTCTCGCAGAGCGAACACTACAAGCGCGGCGTGGTCGGCATGGCCCGCTCGCAGGATCCGAACTCGGCCAACTCGCAGTTCTTCATCATGTTCGCGCCGGCGCCGCCGCTCGATGGCCAGTACACCATCGTCGGCAATGTCGTCAGCGGCATGGAACTGGTCGACAACATCAAGAAGGGCGACGAGGCCGACAACGGTACGGTCACCGACCCCGACCGGATGATCAAAGTGCGCATTGCCGCCGACAAATAAATATGCTTTTTCAAAAGGATATCTGACATGGCTGAGATCAAGGACCGCGAGAACGCGCTCATCATGGAAACGACCAAGGGCCAGGTCGTCATCGAACTTTTGCCCGATCTGGCGCCCGGACACGTCGCCCGCATCAAGGAACTGACACGCGAAGGCGCCTATGACGGCGTGGTCTTCCATCGCGTCATCGACGGCTTCATGGCGCAGACCGGCGACGTCAAGTTCGGCAATTCCTCGAAGCCGACTTTTGCGCCGTCCCGCGCCGGCATGGGCGGCTCCGACAAGCCGGACCTGAAGGCCGAGTTCTCCAACGCCAACCATGCCCGCGGCACCTGCTCGATGGCCCGGGCCCAGAACCCGAATTCGGCCAACTCGCAGTTCTTCATCTGCTTCGACGACGCCGCCTTCCTCAATCGTCAGTACACGGTCTGGGGCCAGGTCATCGAAGGCATGGACAATGTCGACAAGATCAAGCGCGGCGAGCCGGTGCAGGATCCCGACAAGATCGTGTCGCTGAAGGTCGCGGCCGACATCAAGTAAGGCAAAACGACGATGATGGGCGCTGTCTGGTCCCTGCTTGGCATACTGTCCGGCGCCTTCATCGCCGTACAGGCGCCCATCAATTCGCAGCTGGCGCGCGGCCTGGGTCTCCCAGTTGCCGCGGCCGCATTCTCCTTCCTGTCCGGCGCCATCGTGCTCGGCATTATCGCCGTCGCGGTGGTGAAGCTGCAGGGCATCTCGCTCGACTGGAAGGCGCCGGCGCCCTGGTTGTTCGTTGCCGGCGGCATGCTTGGCGGCTTCTACGTCACGCTTTCGACCATCCTGACGCCGCGCATCGGCGCCGCCGCCCTGATGGCGTTCCTGGTCGCCGGGCAGTTGCTGGCCGGCATGCTCATCGACCGCGCCGGCTTCCTTGGCGTCGCAGTGCGCGAGATTTCGCTCGGCCGTGTCGCCGGTGCGGTTCTGCTGCTGGCCGGAGCGCTGCTTATCCGGCTTTACTGATGCGCGTCGATCTCTTCGATTTTGAATTACCGGAGGAGCGTATCGCGCTGCGACCAGCCGAGCCGCGCCACAGCGCGCGCATGCTGGTGGTCAGGCCCGTCGAGGGGCTCGATGACCGGACGGTGCGTGACCTGCCATCGTTTGTCGAAGCCGGCGATGTGCTGGTCTTCAACGACACCAAGGTCATTCCGGCGCAGCTGAAAGGCATCCGGCGGCGCGGCGAAGCTCAGGCGCAGGTCGAGGCCACGCTGCACATGCGCGTGGCACCGGACCGCTGGCAGGCCTTCATGCGGCCGGGCAAGCGCATCGCCGCCGGCGACCGCATCCATTTCGGCCATGACGGCAACTCCTGCTTCCTCGGCCAGCTCGACGCCACGGTGATCGAGAAGGGCGAGGCCGGCGAAGTGCTGCTCGGCTTCGATTTGTCCGGGGCCTTCCTAGACGAGGCGCTGCACGCCGTCGGCCATATCCCGCTGCCGCCTTACATCGCCTCCAAGCGCGACGACGACGAGCGCGACCGCAGCGACTACCAGACCATCTATGCCAGGGAGGAGGGTGCGGTCGCAGCACCCACCGCCGGCCTGCATTTTACGCCGGAGCTGTTCGCCGCACTCGACGCGAAGGGCATCGAGCGCCGCTTCGTCACCTTGCATGTCGGCGCCGGCACGTTCCTGCCGGTCAAGGCCGACGACACCGCCGACCATAAGATGCATGCCGAAACCGGCTCGGTCGGCCACGAGACCGCCGAAGCTCTGAACGCCGCAAAGGCGCGGGGCAGGCGCATCATCGCCGTCGGCACGACCTCGCTGCGCCTGCTGGAGAGTGCTGCGCGTGCGGACGGCACGCTGGCCGCATGGTCAGGACCGACCGACATCTTCATCACGCCTGGCTACCGCTTCAGGACGGCCGATCTGCTGATGACGAATTTCCATCTGCCGCGCTCGACGCTGTTCATGCTGGTTTCGGCCTTTTCCGGCCTCGAAACGATGCGCGCGGCCTATGCGCATGCCATCGAGAGCCGTTACAGATTCTACTCCTACGGAGATGCAAGCCTGCTTTACCGAGCGGAGACGAGCGATGGACGATGACCTCGACGTTTTGGATCGCGACGCCCTGATCGCGGAAGTGAAGAGATTGCGCGCCGGCATTCGTGCGCACCGCGACGCCACGGGACATGATCTGTGCTGGCATCATCCGGATCTCTGGGATCTTTTGCCGGAAAAGACCGAACCGGCGATCGCGGTGCCGCCCTGGCCGAAATTCATGCGCGGCTGCATCCGCTACCGGCAGTCGTTGGACGAACAGGCTCCGGGCGCACCGGTGCACGACAAGGAATTCAATGGCTGACGCATTCTCCTTCAAGGTGCTGGCGACAGACGGCAAGGCGCGGCGCGGCGTGATCGACATGCCGCGCGGCGAGATCCGCACGCCGGCCTTCATGCCGGTCGGCACCGGCGGCACCGTCAAGACCATGTATATGGACCAGGTGCGCGGCCTCGGCGCCGACATCATCCTCGGCAATACCTATCACCTTATGCTGCGGCCCGGCGCCGAGCGCGTGGCGCGGCTCGGCGGCCTGCACGAATTTGCCCGCTGGCCGCATCCGATCCTGACCGACAGTGGCGGTTTCCAGGTGATGTCGCTGTCGAAGCTGAGGAAGCTCACCGAAAAGGGCGTCACCTTCCGCTCGCATATCGACGGCGCCGCCTATGAGATGTCGCCAGAGCGCTCGATCGAGATCCAGGGGTTGCTCGATTCCGACATCCAGATGCAGCTCGACGAATGCACGGCGCTGCCGGCCAAGGTGAAAGAGATCGAGCGCGCCATGGAATTGTCGCTGCGCTGGGCCGAGCGCTGCAAGACGGCGTTCGGCGACCAGCCGGGCAAGGCGATGTTCGGCATCGTCCAGGGCGGTGACGTGCCATCTCTGCGCGTGCGCTCGGCGCAGGCGCTGAAGGCGATGGAGCTGAAGGGCTATGCCGTCGGCGGCCTGGCCGTCGGTGAGCCGCAAGCGGTGATGCTCGACATGCTCGACATCACCTGCGCTGAACTGCCTGAAGACAAGCCGCGCTATCTGATGGGCGTCGGCACGCCGGACGACATCATCAAGTCGGTTGCACGCGGCATCGACATGTTCGATTGCGTAATGCCGACCCGGGCCGGCCGCCACGGCCTCGCCTATACGCGCCGCGGCAAGGTCAATCTGCGCAATGCCCGCCATGCTGACGATCCGCGCCCGCTCGACGAGGAGAGCGACTGCCCGGCCGCGCGCGACTATTCACGCGCCTATTTGCACCATCTGGTGCGCTCGCAGGAGGCGCTCGGCGCTATGCTGCTGACCTGGAACAACCTTTCCTATTACCAGAAGCTGATGCAGGACATCCGCGCCGCGATTGGGGCCGGCGCCTTCGAGGCGCGGGCAGCTGAGATTTCAGAGGGCTGGGCGCGGGGCGATATTCCGGCGAACTGAGCAGGGCTCAGGTGCTGACTGAGGTCGACGCGCGCAGACTGCAGCCGGTGATCCGAAAACTGCCGTCGGGCTGCTGTTCCAGCGTGTAGACTGCCTCGTAGTCCTTGCCGTCCGGCCCGACGATCAGCACTTGCTGGACGATCGAGGTCGGACCCGTCTGCTGCACCTTGCCGAAGGAATAGTTCTGTGGCTGGCGCACCGGCGCGTAGCCATTGGTCACCATGTTCATGAACGTGTCGACGGTCGGGAATATCCGCTTCACATTCGGCGCAGCGTAGCTGTAGGCGGTGGCGCCGTCATTGGCGATGAAGGCTTTCAGCTGGCTGTCGATGACCGTTTGCGCAGCCTTGATCTCGGCATCGCCGCCAAATGCCGAAGACACTAGAAGGAACGGAACTACTGCGAATGCCAGTAAGGTGCGGCGCATGGCCTGCCTCCGGTGTCCCCAGGGAAATCGCTGTTCGAAGGCGACACTATACCATACGCATTGCAGCGCTCCGCGGTTTCAACAAGGGCGGAACAATCGCAACGATACGCCAGCGGCGGCAGCCTGAGCGCCCAAATGCTTGAAAGCCGGGCGGCAGTCTGCCACAAGGGCCGCTTATTCGCGCAGAGACTAAGCAGGACCGGGCAATGAAGGCGTTTTTCGTGCAGATAAAGTGCGACCTGGGCAAGGCCTATGAGGTTGCCAGCGCGCTCGCCGATGCCGAGATCGCCTCGGAAATCTACTCGACCGCCGGAAACTACGATCTGCTCGCCAAATTCTATGTCGAGGATGAAGAGGACATCGGCCACTTCGTCAACGAGAAGGTGCAGATTCTGCCTGGCATCAAGGACACCTTCACGGTCGTCACCTTCCGCGCTTTCTAGTCGCCACCAGGGGCTTGCCCGGGCTCAAGGCAGAGCCTGACCCGGTCCTGTCGGCGTTGCCTTAATCTTAGGCAGTTCTGACATACTGACCGCCGCTTTGCCCCAAATCACCGATTGCGCTTGATTTTCTCCGGCGACGCCAGTGAAATGGCGTCACAGGGGAGTATGCGATTGGCAGCGTTCGACGAAATGCTTCCGGAAGTTTCCGGATTGAGAAAACCGTATTCGGCTTACGACCGCTGGCTGAAGGAGCAGGATCCGGCCAGACTTACCGAGAAAATGCAGGATGCCGAGCGCGTCTTCCGCAAGACCGGCATCACCTTCGCCGTCTACGGCGAACAGGAAGCCTCCGAGCGGCTGATCCCCTTCGACATCGTTCCGCGCATCATATCAGGCAATGAATGGCGCCGGCTGACGCAAGGCATCGAGCAGCGCGTGCAGGCGCTCAACGCCTTCCTCGACGATATCTATCACCGCCAGGAAATCCTGCGCGCCGGCCGAGTGCCCCGGGAGTTGGTCGCCAAGAACGAGGCCTTCCTGCCGGAGATGATCGGGGTCAGGCCGCCGGCCGGCGTCTACACTCACATTATCGGCGTCGACATCGTCCGCATCTCGGAGAACGAATTCTACGTGCTGGAGGACAATGCCCGCACGCCCTCCGGCGTCTCCTACATGCTGGAAAACCGCGAGACGATGATGCAGCTCTTCCCCGAGCTGTTCCAGCAGATCAAGGTGCGGCCAGTGGAAAACTATCCGCAGCTGCTGCGCCAGTCTCTGGCGGCGGTGCGACCGCAGAGCACCAAGGGCACGCCGACCATCGCGGTGCTGACGCCGGGCAGTTTCAATTCCGCCTATTTCGAACATGCCTTCCTGGCCGACCAGATGGGCGTGCAGCTTGTCGAAGGCCAGGATCTGCGCGTCGTCGACGGCCATGTCGCGATGCGCACCACCGAAGGCTACAAGCAGATCGACGTGCTCTACCGCAGGGTGGACGATTCTTTCCTCGACCCGCTGACTTTCCGTCCCGACTCGGCCCTTGGCGTGCCCGGCATCATGGACGTCTACCGGGCCGGCAACATCACCATCGCCAATGCGCCGGGGACCGGCATCGCTGACGACAAGGCGATCTATTCCTACATGCCCGAGATCGTCGAATTCTATACCGGCCGCAAGGCGATCCTCGGAAACATCCCGACCTGGCGCTGCTCCGAGCCGGACAGCCTGAAATATGTGCTCGAGCACATCGATGAGCTGGTGATCAAGGAAGTGCACGGCTCCGGCGGCTACGGCATGCTGGTCGGACCGGCGGCGACCAAGAAGGAATGCCAGGATTTCGCCAAGAAACTCCAGGCCAAGCCGTCCAACTACATCGCCCAGCCGACGCTGGCGTTGTCGACCTGCCCGATCCTGACCGAAAAGGGCCTGTCGCCGCGCCATGTCGACCTCAGGCCCTATGTGCTGGTCTCCGACCGCATCCAGATCGTGCCCGGCGGATTGACCCGTGTGGCGCTGAAGGAAGGTTCGCTGGTCGTGAATTCCTCGCAAGGCGGTGGGACGAAGGATACGTGGGTGCTGGATGATTGAGATGAGTGAGCAGGGAATAGTGAGTAGTCAGTAGGCAGTAGTCAGTAGGCAGTAGTAGAGGGACAGCGCAATGCCATATTCCATCGATATTCAAGCACTTACTATTTACTATTCACTACTCACTAGCCCGAAGGGCCTCTCCCCATGCTTCTAGGCCGCACCGCCAACGGGCTCTACTGGATGAACCGCTACATCGAGCGGGCGGAAAACATGGCGCGCCTAGTCGATGCCGGCCTGCGCATGGCGCTGACGCGCACACAGAATGCCTCGGAAGAGTGGAATTCGGTGCTGCTCAGTGCCGGCGCGGACGTTGCCTTCACCCAAAAATACCAGGACTACACGGCAGCCAATGTCTCCGATTTCCTTTTGCGCGACACGTCGAACCCGTCGAGCGCGATGTCGGCGATCGAGACGGCGCGCAACAATGCCCGCATGGTGCGCACGGCGCTGACCCGCGAAACCTGGGAAAGCATCAACGAAGCCTGGATGTCGCTAAAGCGCATGCTGGCCAAGCCGATCGACGAGCGCGACCTGCCGAGCGTGCTCGATGCCATCAAGCGCGAGACGGCGCTGATCCGCGGCTCGTTCTACGGCACCATGCTGCGCAACGAGATCTTTGATTTCTCGCAGCTCGGCACCTATGTCGAACGCGCCGACAACACGGCGCGCATCCTCGACGTGAAATACTACGTGCTGTTGCCCTCGATCTCGTGGGTCGGTTCGACGCTCGACAATTACCAATGGGAATCGATCCTGCGCTCGGTGTCGGCGCACCGCTCCTATCGCTGGGTCTACGAAGCCGACTACAAGCCGACCAACATCGCCGACTATCTGATCCTCAATGTCCGCATGCCGCGCTCGCTGACCTTCTGCTACCGCTTCCTCGCGGAGCATCTGAAGTTCCTCGGCGACGACTATGGCGAACGCCATGCCTGCCATGCGACGGCCGACAAGACCCAGGCAATGCTGAGGGCGGGCTCGATCAAGGACATATTCGACGCCGGCCTGCATGAATTCCTGGCCAATTTCATTCGCGACAACACCAGGCTCGGCGACGAGATCGCGCAGGATTACAAATTCTACTGAGCACGAACCCGCAAGATCATGCTCGCAAATGGAAAATGACGCCCATGCGGCTCAAGATCACCCACCGAACCGAATACCGTTACGATGCGCCGGTTCAGTATCTGCTGCAGCGCCTGCGCTTGCTTCCGCTCAGCGGGCACACGCAAACTGTGCTGTCGTGGGAACTGAGGATCGACGGCGCGCGCGAGGAAGTGCGCTTCACCGACCATTTCGGCAATGACACGCGGCTGCTGAGCGTCGAGGGCGAGCAGCATGCCATCACCATCGAAGCGTCGGGCGAAGTGGTGACGCGCGACACCACGGGTGTTTCGGGGCCGCATCAGGGTTTTGCGCCGCTCTGGCTGTTCGGTCAGGAAACGCCGCTCACTGCCGCCGGCGAGGGCATTCGCGAACTTGCCGCTTCAGTGGGCAAGGGCACCGACATCGAGCGATTGCACAGGCTGATGGCCATCATCGGCGAGCGCGTTGCTTATACGCCGGGCTCCACCAATGCGACGACGTCGGCCGAGGAGGCACTGGCGCTCAAGACCGGTGTCTGCCAGGACCACAGCCATATCTTCGCAGCGGCCGCGCGCGCCATGGGCTTTCCGGCCCGCTATATCAGCGGATATCTGATGATGGACGCGATGGTCCAACAGGCGGCCAGCCATGCCTGGGCCGAAGCGCATGTTTCGGGCCTGGGTTGGGTCGCCTTCGATGCCGCCAACGGTATTTCTCCCGACGAGCGCTATGTGAGAGTGGCAACAGGCCGGGATTATCGCGATGCCTCGCCGGTTTCGGGGATCAGGCTGGGACAAGCGCAAGAACAGCTTGCCGTCACCGTCACGGTAGAGCAGTAATTCCAGCGGAATCGCTGCTAAAAGAGAATCGATGACCTATTGCGTCGGCCTGAAGATTGATCGCGGACTCGTGTTCATGTCGGACACCCGCACCAATGCCGGCATGGATTCGATCTCGACCTTCAAGAAAATGCATGTCTGGGAGGAGCCGGGCGAGCGCGTCATCGTGCTGATGTCGGCCGGCAACCTGGCGACGACGCAGGCCGTCGTCAGCCTGCTCGACGAGCGCACCAAGGCGGTGGCGGATCGCCATGCGACGCTCTTGGAAACGCCGTCCATGTACCAGACGGTGCGGCTGGTTGGCGACACGGTCAAGGAAGTCATCGCCCATTCCTCGCCGGCGGGCGAGAAGGCGGATTCCTATTTCAATGCCTCCTTCATCCTCGGCGGCCAGATCAAGGGCAGCGCGCCGCGCCTGTTCATGATCTATCCAGAAGGCAATTTCATCGAATCGACTGACGACACGCCGTTCTTCCAGATCGGCGAGACCAAATACGGCAAGCCGATCATCATCCGCGCCTATGAAAAGACAATGAGCCTGGCCGAGACCGTCAAGCTGCTTTTGGTCTCGTTCGATTCGACGCTGAAGTCGAACCTGTCGGTCGGTCTGCCGCTTGACCTGCTGTTCTACGAGAAGGACGCCTTCAAGATCAGCCTGAAGAAGCGGATTGGCCAGGACGATCAATATTACCGCACCATATCGGATGGGTGGTCGAGCGCGCTGAAAGCGGCCTTTGCCAGCCTGCCTGACTTTCCCGGGTAGGGCGCTTTCGGCTTTGCGGCTGGGGTTGCATTATACTTAACGTGTTAATTAATGCGGCAGAAGATGCTGGTTGGGAGCCGGCCACGATGCGTTTCGGGAGGATGCGATGAACAACGATGAGTTCCGTGCGTGGTCGAGGCGCGCCGCCGATTGGGGCGCCGACTATCGCGACACATTGCGCGAAAGGCCGGTTCGGCCGGAGCTTTCGCCAGGTGCAATTTTCCGCAGCATCGAAGCCTCGCCGCCGGAAACGGCGGAGCCGATGGACAGGATCTTTGCCGATTTCGAGCAGAAGATCGTACCCGGCATGACGCATTGGCAGCATCCGCGCTTCTTTGCCTATTTCCCGGCCAATGCGGCGCCTGTCTCGGTGGTGGCCGAATATCTGGTCTCGGCGATGGCCGCGCAATGCATGCTGTGGCAGACCTCGCCGGCAGCGACCGAACTCGAGACGCGCACCGTCGACTGGATGCGCCAGGCACTCGGCCTGCCCGACGGGTTCTCCGGTGTCATCCAGGACTCGGCCTCATCGGCAACGCTGGCGGCCGTGCTGACCATGCGCGAGCGCGCGCTCGACTGGCAGGGCAACAGAAGAGGCTTGGCCGGGCAGGCGAGGGTGCGCGTCTATTCCTCCGACCAGGTCCATACCTCGATCGACCGCGCGATCTGGGTCGCCGGTATTGGCGAGGAGAACCTCGTCCGCATTCCCGTTGCCGGCCGGTTTCGCGCCATGGATACGGCAGCACTTGAATCGGCCATCATCGCCGACCGCAAGGCCGGCATGCTGCCCGCCGGTATCATCGCCTGCGTCGGCGGCACCAGCACCGGCGGCACCGACGACATTGCCGCCGTCGCCGCGGTTGCCAAGCGGCACGGGCTTTATCTGCATGTCGACGCCGCCTGGGCCGGATCGGCGATGATCTGCCCGGAATACCGGCATTTCTGGAGCGGCGTCGAAGAGGCGGATTCCGTTGTCTTCAACCCGCACAAATGGCTGGGCGCGCAATTCGACTGCTCGATCCAGTTCATTCGTCAGCCCGAGGACCTGGTCCGCACGCTGGCGATCAAACCCGAGTTCCTGAAGACCCATGGCCATGACGGTATCATCAACTATTCCGAATGGACCGTACCGCTCGGCCGGCGCTTCCGGGCGCTGAAACTCTGGTTCCTGTTGCGCGCCCATGGCCTGGAAGGCCTGCGCACCATGATCCGCAACCATGTCACCTGGAGCGAGGGCCTCGCCGCGCGCCTGGCAAGGGAGGCGGATTTCGAGATCGTCACCGAACCGATGCTGTCGCTGTTTTCGTTCCGGCATCGGGCGGGCGCCGACCCCGACGAACACAACCTTCGCCTGGTCAACGCCATCAATGATGATGGTCGCATCTATCTCACTCAGACACGCGTGGATGGCCGCGTCGCGATCCGCTTCCAGGCCGGCCAGTTCGAGGCGACGGCGGCCGATGTCGATGCGGCATTCGACGTCGTGACGGAAATCGCACGCGGGCTTGCTTGAAGCGACGCCGGCAGCCGCGCGCGGGTTTGCCTTTGCAATCGGATCATTTTCATTAGCCGGCTTATGCCTTTTCATCGCTTTCGTTTTCAGGTATAGACAAGAAAAACGAAAACGGGAGGCTTTTGATGTATCTGTCGCCGCGCCACGCCGAAATCATCCAGATGGCCAAGGACCAGGGCCGCGTCCTGGTCGACGATCTGGCGACGCATTTCAACGTGACGCCACAGACCATCCGCAAGGACCTCAACGATCTCTGCGATCAGCGGCTGCTTTCGCGCATCCATGGCGGCGCGCTTTTCCCGTCCGGCATCGAGAACATGGAGTATGAGGCGCGGCGCAAGATCGCTGCCGACGAGAAGGAGGCGATCGGCCGTGCGGCGGCCAGGCTGATCCCCGACAATGCCTCGCTGTTCATCAACATCGGCACCACGACCGAGTCGGTCAGCAAGGCGCTTTTGGATCACAACGGCCTCATGGTCATCACCAATAACATAAATGTTGCCAATAGGATGCGCGTGTATCCTTCGATCGAGGTGGTGATTGCCGGCGGTGTCGTCCGCGGCTCCGACGGCGGCGTGGTCGGTGAGGCGGCGGTCGATTTCATCCGGCAGTTCAAGGTCGACTACGCGGTCATCGGCGCCTCGGCCATCGACCATGACGGCGCGTTGCTCGATTTCGATTTTCGCGAAGTGAAAGTAGCGCAAGCCATCATCGCCAATGCCAGGCACGTCATCCTGGTCTCCGACCAGACCAAGTTCGAACGCACCGCGCCCGTTCGCATCGGTCATCTGTCGCAGGTCAACACCTTCATCACCGACCGTTGCGACATCCCTTCGGTACGCAAAATCTGCCAGGAGGCGGAGGTTCAGTTGATCGAGACGGCGCTCGGCTAGGCGGCTTTTGGGGCCGCATCACAGGCCTCTCACATGTCTGTGATATTTCGTTTGACATTCGTTCCTATTTCGAAATAATCCCGCAACGGTTTCGCAAAAGACCAAAAATGCTGCAATGCGAAATCGCTGGAGGACTTCTTGGACGCATCTCCGATCCATGACATTTTCGTCATCGGCGGCGGCATCAACGGCTGCGGCATCGCCCGCGACGCTGCCGGGCGTGGCTTTTCGGTATATCTCGCCGAGATGAACGATCTGGCCAGCGGAACGTCGTCCGGCTCGACCAAGCTGATCCATGGCGGCCTGCGCTATCTCGAATTCTATGAATTCCGCCTGGTGCGCGAAGCGCTGATGGAGCGCGAGGTGCTCTGGAAGAACGCGCCGCACATTATCTGGCCGATGCGCTTCGTGCTGCCTTACGCCAAGGGGCTGCGCCCGGCCTGGCTGATCCGGCTCGGCCTGTTCCTCTACGACCATATTGGCGGTCGCAAATTGCTGCCGGCGACGAAGACGCTGGACATGGCGAAGGACCCGGCCGGCAAGCCGCTGAAGCCGCTGTTTCGCAAGGCTTTCGAATATTCCGACGGTTGGGTCAACGATGCCAGGCTGGTGGCGCTCAACGCACGCGACGCCGCCGACCGCGGTGCAACCATCCGAACTCGAACGAAGGTGGTCAGTGCACGCCGCGAGGGCGATCTCTGGGCGATAAGGCTGGAAGACGTCCACACCGGGCAGGCCGAAGAGGTCAAGGCGCGGCTTCTGGTCAATGCCGCCGGCCCTTGGGTCGATCAGGTGCTGTCGGCGACGGTCGGCCTGAACGACGTGCACAATGTCCGCCTAGTGCAGGGCAGTCATATCGTCATCAACAAGAAGTTCGACGATCCGCGCGCCTATTTCTTCCAGAACAAGGACGGGCGCATCATCTTCGCCATCCCTTATGAGGAAGAGTTCACGCTGATCGGCACCACCGACCGGGATTATCCGGGCGATCCGCACGAGGTGAAGATCAGCGACACCGAGATCGACTATCTGTGCGCGGCAGCGAGCGAATATTTCGCGCAAGGCGTCAAGCGTTCGGACATCGTCTGGACCTATTCCGCGGTGCGCCCGCTCTATGACGATGGCGCCTCGAAGGCACAGGAAGCGACCCGCGACTATGTGCTCAAGGCCGACGGCGGCGAGGGCGCGGCCCCGATCGTCAACGCCTTTGGCGGCAAGATCACCACCTATCGCCGACTGTCGGAATCGATGCTGGAAAAGATTGAGGCTTTCCTCGGCAAGCGCGGCAAGCCGTGGACCGCCAACGCTCCTTTGCCCGGCGGCGATTTCCCGGCCACCGGTTTCGACGTCGAAGTGGCGAAGCTGAAGACCGCCTATCCGTTTCTCGATGTGCGCCTGGCCCGCCGGCTGACCCGCCTCTACGGCACCCGCGCTCGCACGCTGCTCGGCCTCGCCAGGTCGAATGCCGATCTCGGCCGAAATTTCGGCGCCGACCTCTACGAGGCCGAGGTGCGCTATCTCGTTCAGAACGAGTGGGCGATAACGGCGGAAGATGTATTGTGGCGCCGGACCAAGCGCGGCCTGCAGTTGAGCCGCGAGCAGGCGGGTGCACTGGACGAATTCATGCGCGGAATAAGCCGGCGCCATGTCGCGGCGGCAGAATAAGGATGGCTGGCTGATGCAGAAAGCCTGGGAGGAGGCATCATGCTGGAACTGAGAAACGTCACCAAGATGGTCGGCGCCGCGGAGCATATAAGCGACGTGTCGCTGACGCTTCAGCACGGCTCGCTCAACGTGCTGCTTGGACCGACGCTGTCCGGCAAGACCAGCCTGATGCGGCTGATGGCGGGCCTCGACGTGCCGACCTCGGGCTCGGTCTGGTTCGACGGCAAGGACGTCACCGGAATGCCGGTGCAGAAGCGCAACGTCGCCATGGTCTACCAGCAGTTCATCAACTACCCGGCGATGACCGTCTACGAGAACATAGCCTCGCCGTTGCGCGTCGCCGGCACCGACCAGGCAAAGATCGACAAGGAAGTGCGCAACGCAGCAGCACTTCTGAAGCTGACGCCCTATCTCGACCGCACGCCGCTCAGCCTGTCCGGCGGCCAGCAGCAGCGCACGGCTCTTGCCCGCGCCATCGTCAAGAATGCCAGCCTGGTGCTGCTCGACGAGCCGCTCGCCAATCTCGACTACAAGCTGCGCGAGGAACTGCGCGCCGAACTGCCGAAGATCTTCGCCGCTGCCGGCACCATCTTCGTCTACGCCACGACGGAGCCGCATGAAGCGCTTCTGCTCGGCGGCAACACGGCGACGCTTTCGCAGGGCCGCATCACCCAGTTCGGACCGACCATCGATGTGTTCCGCAAGCCGGTCGACCTGGTGACGGCAAAGACCTTTGCCGACCCGCCGCTCAACACCATCGTGCTGGCTAAGAAGGGTCCGGATTTCCTGCTCGAGGGTGGCGTCAAATTGCCGGTGCCGGCCGATCTCGCCGGCATTGCCGATGCCAACTATACGATCGGCTTCCAGCCGCACCATCTGTCGCTCGAGCGGCCAAACGCCGCCGCCGTGCCGGTGCGGGCAAAGGTCACCATCACCGAGATCACCGGCTCGGAAAGCTTTATCCATCTCGACTTTGCCGACGCGCGCTGGGTCATGCTGACCCACGGCATCCGCGATTTCGAACCCGACGCAGAGGTCGAGGTGTTCATCGATCCGCGCCACATCATGGTCTTCGACGAGCACGGCCGCGCCGTAGCCGCGCCGAAGCTGGCGGCATAGGGAGGCAAGCGATGGCGCGCATCGACGTCAACCATATCAGGCACTCCTATCTGCCGAACCCGCAGAAGGACGCCGATTTCGCCCTGAAGGAAGTGCACCACACTTTCGAGGATGGCGGCGCCTATGCGCTGCTCGGCCCGTCGGGCTGCGGCAAGACCACGCTGCTCAACATCATCTCGGGATTGCTGCACCCCTCGCACGGCCAACTGCTGTTCAACGGCAAGGACGTGACCCGGCTGTCGACGCAGGAGCGCAACATCGCCCAGGTGTTCCAGTTCCCGGTCATCTACGACACCATGACCGTCTACGACAATCTGGCCTTTCCGCTGCGCAACCGCGGCGTGCCGGAGGCCGACGTCGACCGCAAGGTGCGCGAGACGCTCGACATGATCGACCTCGCGGAACTTGCGAAGAAGAAGGCGCGCGGGCTGACCGCCGACCAGAAGCAGAAGATCTCGCTCGGCCGCGGGCTGGTGCGCTCGGACGTCAACGCCATCCTGTTCGACGAACCGCTGACCGTCATCGACCCGCATATGAAGTGGGTGCTGCGCTCGCAGTTGAAGCAGCTCCACCGCCGCTTCGGCTACACCATGGTCTATGTCACCCACGACCAGACTGAGGCACTGACCTTCGCTGACCGGGTCGTCGTCATGTATGACGGCGAGATCGTCCAGATCGGCACGCCGGCCGAACTGTTCGAGCGGCCGCGCCATACCTTCGTCGGTTATTTTATCGGCTCGCCCGGCATGAACGTTATGCCGGTGGCCATCGACGGCAAGACCGCGACGATCGGCAGCCAGCGCATCGAACTGCCCGGCGTGCCCAAGGCGGGCGCAGGCGCCATCGAGCTCGGTATCCGCCCGGAATATGTCAGGCTCGGCCGCGACGGCATGGCCGTGAAGATCAGCAAGGTCGAGGACGTCGGTCGCCACAAGGTGGTCCGCGCCAATCTCGAAGGCCGCGAGATCGCCGCGGTCATCGGCGAGGACGAAGACGTTCCTGCCGATCCGAAAGTGCGGTTCGACCCGGTCGGCATCAACATCTATGCCGATTCCTGGCGTGTCGAGATGGGGGCATAGATGGAAAAGACCTGGAACAACAAGGCCTGGTTCATGGTGCTGCCGGTGCTTCTGCTGGTGGCGTTCTCGGCGGTGATCCCCCTGATGACGGTGGTCAACTATTCGGTACAGGACACGTTCGGAAACAACGTCTTCTTCTGGAATGGCTCGGACTGGTACACCGAAATCCTGGGGTCGGATCGTTTCTGGCTGTCGATGGTCCGCAACCTGATCTTCTCCGCATTCATCCTCGTCATCGAGATTCCGCTCGGCATCTTCATCGCTCTCAACATGCCCAAGAAAGGCTGGGGCGTGCCGGTCTGCCTGGTGCTGATGGCCCTGCCGCTGCTCATCCCGTGGAACGTCGTCGGCACGATTTGGCAGGTGTTCGGCCGCATCGATATCGGCCTGCTCGGCTACACGCTTTCCGCACTCGGCATCGACTACAACTATGTCAACGACCCGACCGACGCCTGGGTGACGGTCATCCTGATGGACGTATGGCACTGGACGAGCCTCGTCGTTCTGCTCTGCTACGCTGGCCTCGTCTCCATACCGGATGCCTACTACCAAGCCGCCAAGATCGATGGCGCGTCGCGCTGGGCGATCTTCCGCTACATCCAGCTGCCGAAGATGAACCGCGTGCTTCTGATTGCCGTGCTGCTGCGCTTCATGGACAGTTTCATGATCTACACCGAGCCCTTCGTCGTCACCGGCGGTGGTCCCGGCAATTCGACGACATTCATGTCGATTGACCTGGTCAAGATTGCCGTCGGCCAGTTCGACCTCGGGCCGGCAGCCGCTATGTCGATCATCTACTTCCTGATCGTCCTGCTGCTGTCATGGGTGTTCTACACCGTCATGACCACCGTCGATGCGGAGCGTTGAGATGAGCGGCGCCAACGAAAGAACGACGAGGCAGGACCGGGTGAGTGAGACGACGGTTTCGGACGGGCTCGCCAGTACCCTGTCGCAGGACCAGATTGCGCGGCTGATGCGCCGGCGCGGCGAAGAATCCCGGTTCTGGTGGCTGGTGCCGACGATCTACATCATCGTTTTGATGCTGCCGATCTACTGGCTGGTCAATATGAGCTTCAAGACCAATCAGGAGATCCTGGGCGCCTTTTCGCTGTGGCCGAAGAACCCGACCATCGCCAACTACATGGTGATCTTCACCGACCCGTCCTGGTACAAGGGCTACATCAATTCGATCATCTATGTCGTCATGAACATGGTGATCTCGGTTTCAGTGGCGCTGCCTGCGGCCTACGCCTTCTCGCGCTACCGGTTCCTCGGTGACAAGCACCTCTTCTTCTGGCTGCTGACCAACCGCATGGCGCCGCCGGCGGTGTTCGCGCTGCCGTTCTTCCAGCTCTATTCGGCCTTCGGCCTGATCGACACGCACATCGCGGTGGCGCTGGCGCACTGCCTGTTCAACGTGCCGCTGGCGGTCTGGATCCTCGAAGGCTTCATGTCCGGCGTTCCGAAGGAGATCGACGAGACGGCCTATATCGACGGCTATTCCTTCCCGCGCTTCTTCCTGAAGATATTCATGCCGCTTATCGCCAGCGGCATCGGCGTGGCCTGCTTCTTCTGCTTCATGTTCTCATGGGTCGAGCTGCTGATCGCGCGCACTTTGACCACGACCGCCGCCAAGCCGATCGCGGCGATCATGACGCGCACGGTCTCGGCCTCCGGTCTCGACTGGGGCGTGCTCGCCGCCGCCGGCGTGCTCACCATCCTTCCAGGCGCGCTCGTGATCTGGTTCGTCCGCAACTACATCGCCAAGGGCTTTGCCCTGGGGAGGGTTTGACCATGAATCTCACCTGGATGGCATGGACGCTGCCGACGGCGCTGTTTTTCATCACGATCCTGGTGCTGCTGTGCGGCATGGCGGTCTGGGAATACGCCTCGCCGGGCGGCAATCCGCGCGTAGGCATCCTGCGCTTCGAGACGACGCGCGGCGACCGCCTCTTTGTTTCGCTGCTCGGCAGCGCCTTTATCCATCTCTCTTGGCTGGGTCTTGTCGGACCCAACCTGTGGTGGGCTCTCGCTCTCTCCGTAGTCTACGCCGTCGGCGTGTTCCGCTACGTATAGAGGGGGAAACTGTTGGAGCGGCCGCGTGCCGACGGCCGCTCCAGATCGCACTTGAAACCTGAAACTGTGGAGGAAACTAATGCGAAGGCAATTTTTAACATCAACGACTGCGCTTGTCCTGCTCTGGGGAGCGGGCCAGGCGTTCGCCGGAATGGACGAAGCCAAGACCTTCCTCGATACTGAAATCAAGGACCTGTCGACGCTCGATCGCGGCGCCCAGGAAGCCGAGATGCAATGGTTCATCGATGCCGCGAAGCCTTTCGCCGGCATGGACATCAAGGTGGTCTCCGAGACCATCGATACGCATAGCTATGAGTCTAAGGTCTTGGCGCCCGCCTTCACCGCGATCACCGGCATCAAGATCACCCACGACCTGATCGGCGAAGGCGACGTCGTCGAAAAGCTGCAGACCCAGATGCAGTCGGGCGAAAACATCTACGACGCCTACGTCAACGACTCCGACCTGATCGGCACGCACTGGCGCTACCAGCAGGCGCGCAGCCTGACCAAGTGGATGGCGAATGAGGGCAAGGACGTCACCAACCCCAACCTCGACCTCGCCGACTTCATCGGCACCAAGTTCACGACCGCTCCGGACGGCGACCTCTACCAGCTGCCCGACCAGCAGTTCGCGAACCTCTACTGGTTCCGCTACGACTGGTTCAACGACGAAAAGAACAAGGCCGATTTCAAGGCCAAGTACGGCTACGACCTTGGCGTTCCCGTCAACTGGTCGGCCTATGAGGACATCGCCGAATTCTTCACCGGCCGCGAGATCGACGGCAAGAAAGTCTATGGCCACATGGACTACGGCAAGAAGGACCCGTCGCTCGGCTGGCGGTTCACCGACGCATGGCTGTCGATGGCCGGCAATGGCGACAAGGGCCTGCCAAACGGTCTTCCGGTCGACGAATGGGGCATCAAGGTCAACGAGAAGTCGCAGCCTGTCGGCTCGTGCGTCGCGCGCGGCGGCGACACCAACGGCCCGGCTTCCGTGTATTCGATCCAGAAGTACCTGGATTGGCTGAAGGCCTATGCGCCGCCGGAAGCCCAGGGCATGACGTTCGGCGAATCCGGCCCCGTCCCGTCGCAGGGCACGGTCGCGCAGCAGATGTTCACCTACACTGCCTTCACCGCCTCCTTCGTCAAGGACGGGCTGCCGGTCGTGAACGCGGACGGCACCCCGAAATGGCGCTTTGCTCCGTCGCCGCATGGCGTCTACTGGAAGGATGGCATGAAGCTTGGCTACCAGGACGTCGGTTCGTGGACCCTGCTGAAGTCCACGCCCGACGATCGCGCCAAGGCCGCCTGGCTCTATGCGCAGTTCGTCGTGTCGAAGACGGTCGACGTGAAGAAGAGCCATGTCGGCTTGACGCTCATCCGCGAGTCGACGATCCAGGACAAGAGCTTCACGGAACGCGCTCCAAAGCTCGGCGGCTTGATCGAGTTCTACCGCTCGCCGGCCCGCGTCCAGTGGTCGCCGACGGGTACAAACGTGCCGGATTATCCGAAGCTGGCACAGCTCTGGTGGCAGGCGATCGGCGATGCCTCGTCGGGTGCCAAGACCGCGCAGGAGGCGATGGACTCGCTTTGCGCCGAGCAGGAAAAGGTCATGGAACGCCTGGAAAAGGCAGGCATCCAGGGCGACATCGGTCCGAAGATGGCCGAAGAGCATGACCTGGCCTACTGGAACGCCGACGCGGTCAAGAACGGCCATCTCGCGCCTCAGCTCAAGATCGAGAACGAGAAGGAAAAGCCGGTCACCATCAACTACGACGAACTGGTGAAGAGCTGGCAGAAGTAAGACTGTCTGATGCGGGCGTCAGCGCCCGCGCAGGACTTGCGGGGGAGGCGGCTTTTGCCGTCTCCCCTGTTGCATGATTAGCGGAGGAGCGGAAATGAGCGGCTTTGTGCTGGCCATCGACCAGGGCACGACATCGAGCAGGGCGATCCTGTTCGACGACAAGATGAAGGTTGCAGGCACAGGCCAGCAGGAATTCACCCAGCATTATCCGGCCTCCGGCTGGGTCGAGCACGACCCGGAGGAGATCTGGTCCAGCGTCGTCGCCACCGTGAAGGCGGCGCTGAAGAATGCCGGCAGCGCAGCTTCGGATGTCGCCGCGATCGGCATCACCAACCAGCGCGAGACCGTCGTCATCTGGGACAGGACGACCGGCAAGCCGATCCACAACGCGATCGTCTGGCAGGACCGGCGCACCGCGCCGCTGTGCCAGAAATTGAAGAAGCAGGGGCTGGAAAAGACATTCACCAAAAAGACCGGCCTGCTGCTCGATCCCTATTTTTCCGGCACCAAGATCGCCTGGATGCTGGACAAGGTGAAGGGCGCCAGGAAACGCGCCGAGAAGGGCGAGCTGCTCGCCGGCACCATCGACAGTTTCCTGATCTGGCGGCTGACCGGTGGCAAGGTCCACGCCACCGACGCCACCAACGCCTCGCGCACGCTGGTCTACAACATCGAAAAGAATGTCTGGGACGACGAGCTGCTGTCCATCCTGCGCATTCCGGCCGCGATGCTCCCGGATATCAAGGATTGTGCCGATGACTATGGAGTCACGGAGAAAAACCTGTTTGGCGCCGAGATAAAAATTCTCGGCGTGGCCGGCGACCAGCATGCCGCGACCATTGGCCAGGCCTGTTTCGAGCCGGGCATGATGAAATCCACCTACGGCACCGGCTGCTTCGCGCTGCTCAACACCGGCGCCGACCTGGTGCGCTCGAAGAACCGGCTGTTGACGACCATCGCCTACCGCCTGAATGGCAAGACCACCTATGCGCTGGAAGGCTCGATCTTCATCGCCGGTGCCGCCGTGCAATGGCTGCGCGACGGCATCAAGGTGATCGGCAAGGCCGAACAGAGCGGCGCGCTGGCGGCAAGCGCCGATCCGACGCAGGATGTCTATCTGGTGCCGGCCTTCGTCGGCCTCGGCGCACCGCACTGGGACGCTGGAGCACGTGGCGCCATTTTCGGCCTGACCCGCAACTCCGGCCCGGCCGAATTCGCCCGCGCCGCGCTGGAATCCGTCGCCTACCAGACCCGCGACCTGCTCGACGCCATGCGCAAGGACTGGAAGGGCGCCTCGGCCAAGACGGTGCTCCGTGTCGACGGCGGCATGGTGGCGTCCGACTGGACCATGCAGCGGCTGGCCGACATCCTCGATGCGCCGGTCGACCGGCCGACCATCCTGGAGACGACGGCGCTCGGTGCTGCCTGGCTCGCCGGTTCGAGGGCGGGGGTGTGGCCAAAGGCCAAGGACTTCGCCAGGAGCTGGGCGCTTGAGCGGCGCTTCAAGCCGGATATGGAGGCCACTGTCCGCTCGGCCAAACTCGCCGGCTGGCGCAACGCGGTGCGCAGGACCTTGAGTACGCAGTAGTTCTGCCGGCAAAATGAAAGCCCGCACCGTCACCGGCACGGGCTTCCATCAGCCTCCCGTGTTCGATTCGCCGCTAGTAAGGCGAATAGCACTGCTGACGCGGGCCGTCATAAGGCTGGAAGGTGTTGTCCCAGGCGCGATAGCTTCTGTAGCGGTCGTAGCACCACTGCACATGCGCGTCGCCGCCGCGATAGACCCGGTTCTGGTTGTTGATGATGGCGCCGGTGATCAATGCGCCAGTCGCGAAAGCAGCAAGCGGGAACCAGAAGTCGCCGTGACGGCGATAGCCACGACGGTATTCCCGGTAGCCGCGATGACCGTTCCAATACATGCCGTCATTGCGGGAAAAGGTGCGGTTGCGGTTGAAGTTGCGGTGTCTCCGCCACTCCTGGTACTGCACGGTCTGGACGTCCGATGAGAGCCCTTGCCCCATCGGCACATAGCTCGGCTGCGCATTGACCGGCACGATCTCGGCCGCGACGAACGAAGCGGACAGGGTTGTCGCCAGCAGACCCGATATGATCCTGTTCATGGTCTTCTCCTTGAAAGAGGGCGGTTGACGTCCCTTGTGGCAAGGAAACGGGCAGGCCGGGCAATTGTTCCCGCCAGGATTGCAAGTGATTGTTTTCGCAGGCGTTGCTTGCCGAGGCACAGGCCGCGAAACCACCGCCTCAGGCCCTGCCGCTGCCCGCGGTCTGGTCGGCACCCAAAGCCCGGTGGCACCGCGCCGAGCCCCGGGAAAATCCGCCTTCCATGCCCCGCTTTTTCCGGTTGACCGGTCGCGGCACTCTCCCTATGTTCCGCGCAATTTCGAGGGCGGCCTTTTCGAGCCCGCGGGAGCGCGTAGCTCAGCCGGTAGAGCAACTGACTTTTAATCAGTAGGTCATGGGTTCGAATCCCATCGCGCTCACCATAAATTTCCAAGCAAAAACAAATGGATAAAGTTTCGCTTCCGAAACGACTTTCCTGCCGAAATCTGACAAGGCTAACGGACGGCTAACAAAAGGGGTGAGGGGCGCAGAAATGATCGATTGGGACGAAATTCGAAAGAATCGCCACGTAACAGAGCCCTCGCCGCCGACTTGGCCTATAGGAGTGAAAGCGATCAGCCTTAGCGGCGTCACCTTGCTCGGTGTCCACGAAAGCACCGGGGAACTCTATTGGGACGGGCAAGCTGTCGTAACCGAGAGGCGCCTCGCCAACTATGAGCGGCGTTTGGCATTAGCGGTTACAATCGCCACCGTCGTCATGGCGGTCATCGAGGTGGGCCGTGCGGCACACTGGATCACACCCTGAAAAGGAAAAGCCCGCCACCGTGAGGCAGCGGGAGAAAGGCCCGGAAGCCGAAGCCGCCGTCAATAGCCAGTTGGAAACCACGGACTGGTGTCATACCCTAAGCGCGGATAATGATCCGAGAAGTTTGCGGCCCGATTTGACGGTCGCGCAACAACGGTGCCCGTCGATTTACAATCCAGTTTCGGGGTCGGCTTGCTGCCAGCCTTCATATGAGCTGCAGAACACGAGGTTGCAGCCTGAGCGGTGGCCACCTTTTTCTTCTCTTTCGCAACAGCTGCTCCGGTGGCGGCCAATACCATTGCTACGCCAAAGACAACGAGTTTCATTGAAAACGCCCTCACCCTGCACAATCCGAAATGATTGCGCCTAGTTAACGTTACGTCAACCATATTTTGTCCGCAACGACGGCGAATAGTGCCAGTAAAAAGAGCCCGCCACCGAAGCAGCGGGCCAACTGGGTTTCTCAGAACCCAGTTTCAGTCGCGGTCGGGCTGTTCGCCGTTCGCCCTGATTGTTTCAAGCGTCGCAGCCCCTGCCTTAAAGCTTCGCTAGACCTCGGCTCACAGCGTCACCAACACTTCCTGCGACTTGAGGTCGTCCGGCCACATGACGGTTTCGCCAAAGTCGTCAGGGCAGTACCCTTCAGCGTCGTGGCCGTCCTCGTCGTCGCAATCGTCCTGCTCCAAGTCGAGCGTGTCACCGGGACCGCCGCGATCAGCCCAACCTAGCGACGGCTCGTCGTCTGCGGTCTCCTCCAGATCGCAATCGGCCTCCATGAGATCCAGCGCCGCTATTAGGCTCATGGCGCGGTCCAGGAGGTCGTTCAGACGTGTTTCGACCGATTGGCGCCACAGACGGGGGTCCATACCCTTCGGCATTCCTAGAGGCTGCAGGCGGCCTGAAAATCGTCCCATGATCTGCATTTCCTCGGCAGCAGGCATAGCTTCGCCGGCTGCCGGAAACGATGGTTTCGGCATTGTAGTTGCTCCTTGAGCATGCTTAGTAACAGGGTTACTAAATGAACGCTGCGCAGTGCAAAATGGCGAGGGCGGCAATTGGCCTCGGCGTGCGAGAATTGGCGGTGAAAGCCGACGTGTCGCCCAACACAATTGCTCGTCTTGAGCGCGGCGAGGCAATGCGGGAAAGCACGGTTGAAGCCATCCGCCGCGCCCTCGAATCGGCCGGCGTCGAGTTCATCGCCGAGAATGGCGGCGGCGCCGGTGTGAGGCTGAGGAAGCCGTGAGGCTGATCAAATCATTGGTGGGACTGGTCAGAATGACTTGGGCGGCACGTACAGGCAGATCGTAATGTCAGGGTTGCTAGATGGTTTTTGACGATGCCGGCCTGCTTTTTGGGCATGGCACCAATGGAAACGCATGTCGTGTGACTGACGCACCCTGCCGTCCGCGTAAGGTAGCAACTCGCCGGACGGCACCTTGAAGCCCTTGATTGTTTCCTGAACGGTGCCATCTGCCATCGGCTCGCAATGCTCGTCCTTGCAGCACTGTTTTTCATACCAGCTATCATCATGTGCCCATGCCAACGGCATTCCGAAAGCGCAGGCGGCGGCGATGATAGCGCCCAACCCGGATGCGCCACAGCGCCCGCTCCATGGCCAGATCATGATTTACATTAGGCTTGTCTGATATGATGGCGCAAGCTGGGCAGTGTTCTGCTGATACCGAATGGCGTTGGCCGGTTAGCGCCGCTTCACCTTCGGCGTGATCTCCTCGATCTGCGCCTTAACGCCGTCCTGGACCATCGCCTGTTCAAGCGCCTCTGCTTCTACCTTGTCCTTGGTCGTTAGAACCGTGCGCCAGTGCGGCTTGTCGAAAACGCTCACAATATAGGTGGTCACCGGCACCTGTCAGCTAAAGCCCGCGCCTCGCGCGCGCCTAAGCCCAGGGGGGTTCCGCGATCACACCATAGGCGTCTGCATCTCGATTATATTAGCTTGTGCTTGCGGACCTTTCCGCCTGCGGGCCATAAACCCTCTTCACCGCGAGGATTCCCGTCATGGCTAGAGAAGGTTCTCTGAGAAGATCGACATGGTGTTGACTAGGGCTCGGCGGCTCGGACGAAAGATCCTGCGCTGGCTGGAGGGAGACAGCCGATCCCAACAGCTCAGAGACGAAGTTCTGTTTTGGAGAAACTGGTTCTCCACTCAGGGGTCTTTCTGGCCAGAGGACTACAAGGAACGACTTGATCCCAATTTGCCAATTCAGGATCACGTTGGGCGATATGTGGATAGGTTGACGACTAACCCAGTTTACATCCTCGATGTCGGCGCGGGCCCCTTGACGAAGCTCGGCAAAGTGCATGCTTCGAAAGAGATCATAATTACTGCGACTGACCTGCTAGCAGCAGAATATGATCAAATTCTAATAGAGTTCGAGATCCAGCCTCTTGTACGAACAGTCTTTGGCGATGCCGAAAATCTTGTCACCCAATTTGGCGATTACAGATTCGACATCGTGCATGGACAGAATTGTATAGACCACACGGCTAGTCCTCTCAAGGCAATACAACAGATGCTCTCGGTCACAAAGCCTGATGGTTTCGTCGTGCTTTATCATGCTGAAAACGAGGGAAAAACGGAATCGTACAAGCAGTTGCACAAGTGGGACTTCACCTGTGAGAAAGGACATTTCGTTATCAGAGGGCCTGGCCCGGGTGGGGATTCGGTGGATGCCGCTGACGCGCTGGCCGCGGTGGGGCATGTTGAATGTAGCTTGGACGACGGCGCGGTGCTTGTTGCAATCCGAAAGTATCCGCAAAGACCCCGGTGACACCCGGACCGAGCCTCCGTTGAAGGGGTTCGCCGCAACGGAGGATTATATTCCTGATCTCGATGGCACCGGCAAGCGGTGGGAGCGGCCATTCGTCCTTTGTTCACCATATTAGCGCTCGCTCATAGAGGTCAGGCATACTCACGGTTGCGACTCTGGGCTCATCCGATTTGAGGGGAACCAAACTCCCCCGTTCTGCCAAGTTGGCAGCGACGCAAGCCGGCCTGTAGCCTCGCCCGCCGGCGAACTGTGTCTCTCCGTTTGTCGGCAGGTCCGGCGATCGAGCCCAGCCAAACCCGCCCCGGTCTCGCCGGGCCGCGGTCGCCGGGCCGCAGCAACCCTAGATTTTGTTCACATCTGCCGGCATCATCGGGGCATGATGAGCATCGAGGACGACATCGCTAGGGTCGAGCAGCACATCCACCAGCAGCGGATAGCCCATCAGCTAGAGGTAATTGCTCAGGCAGAGGAAACCGGCCTGTCGTCAGATAGGGCGCGCGTATTCCTATTGCTTCTGAATCAAACGGTGGGCATGAGCCGCGACCATCTGGCCAGGCTTCTGTCGGATCAGGCAATGGGGCGCGGCGGTGAGGCCTTTGGCCCCGACGGATTTAGGCCCTCAGTCTTAATTGAGCGAGTTCTAATATGCCTATAGCTTAGGCAGCGCGGGGAAGGTTGCCACCCACCCGCAATGGCCGGTGCAGTACCCCCCGAAGCGATACCCCGCTGCACCGGTCGTTGCCTACGGCTGGGTAGCGGGAAGGGGGTGCGTCTTTGTGCCCAGCGACCTTGGGCCTTCAGTCTTAATTGAGAGATTTCTAATATGCTATAAACTCTGTCCATCGCGGGTTTTCTGGTCCGCATGGCCGGTGCAGTGGGGGTGTAGGGGGTAGTGCGCTGCACCGGCCGTTTTCTCCACCATAGATTGAGAATTAGCTAATATACGTGTAAAGTCATAGTGCGGCTTCGCCTCACACGATCCGCAATGGCCGGTGTAGGCTTTGCCCAAAGCCAACCAAACGCACCGGCCATTTCTATGCTGGTCTGTCAGGTAGAGCCCGCGCTTTGCCTTGGACGGGGAAAGCGCGGGGGTTGCCACCTGAGTTGCATTTCACCAAGGGTGAAGAGCGCGCCGAGACAACCATTAACCGTCGCTGATGTCTAGGCCGGGATTTCTCACTCCTCTCTAAAATCCTGCAGCGCCATCTCAAAGGCGGAATGGCTAAAGCCCGGCATCACTGCCCGCGTCAGATATCTTCGCGGCGAGCCGAAGTTGCGCCATGCCCTTTCGGCAGTCCTGGTGGCGGCGCCCGTCCCTTGCGCACTCGGTGCCATAGACGCTCGCGCATCTCCTTGGTCAGGGCGACCGTGGCCGAGCCGGCATATTTCCCGCCGCGCGCCATAATGCCCTGCGGCGGCTTGCCAGGCTCCCGCTTGATGCCCAGCAGTTCGAAGTCGCCGATTTCCCAACACTTGGTCTTCACCCAGATGTCGGACGGACCGCTGTGGTACGGGCTGCCGCGTCGCTTCGACACCATGCCCTCCAGTCCCATCTTGTCGATGGCTGCATAGAACTCGGCGCCACCACCTTCGACGTGCTGGCTATATTGGATGATGCCATCGGCAGGCTTCACGAGATCCCAAAGCATCGCCTTGCGCTCGATCGCCGGCAGCGACCGCAAATCCCAACCATCGAGGTGCAGGATGTCGAAGGCCACAAAGGCGAGCAACTCCGCGTTCCAGGCCATGCGTGAGTGCATCTGATGGAAATTAGGCCTGCCGTCCGGATCAGGCGCGATCACCTCGCCGTCAAGGATCAGCGACTTCGCTGGCAGTTTTTCGACCGCGGCGACGATCGGCCAGTAGCTCTTCGACCAATCGTGCCCGTTCTTGGTGAAGGCACGAGCGCCGGCCCAGTCGAGGATGAGTTGGACGCGGAATCCGTCGAACTTGATCTCGTGCAGCCAGTCATCGCTAACCGGCGGCTCGAGCACCAGGACTGGCTCGAGCGGCTTGATGAACTTCAACCGGGCTTCGCCGGCCCCGTTACGCATCAGAACTCCCCGCAACATCGAATTTGATTCAATATCGCAGAGCTGTTTCGGTTCCGTTAGCAATTTCTAAAATGGGCAGTTGCCGCTGCCGATAGCGGATGCAGTCAAAACTAATTCTGCGGGAAATCCCGAAGCGATCCATTCGTTTCGCGCCTGATCGAACTCGTGCCTCTCGGCGCGAAGAAACATGTCCACGTCATCCTGAATCTGCCGACACGAAAGGTCGGAAATAAAGACTCGCAGATATGGTATCGATCATCCGGCGCGGTCTGGACGCGTTCCCGAGGTATAAACCACCACCCAGTTGACGGCTCATTGCGGTGGTAGGGCTGGGGTTGCTTGACGAAGTATCCGCCCCCCTCGGCTGGTCTGACATCCTCAGTATCGACGGGATGGCAATCTTTGTGGCCGCAACACCTTGAATGCAGAACAGGGTCAGTTTTGCCGCTGTACCAATCGTGGGCGTCTGCATTGCCAGCCAAGACGACCCCCACCAATACAATATGCCTTTGCGCATGTTTCATGGCAGAACCCCACACGCACATATCACATTAGCTATTGCTCATAAATAGCCGGTGCGGTGTGAAGCCAGCCAGCGCGCGTTTTGAATGGCCGCTCCCTAAAGGCGCCGGCCGTCCTCACCATAGCGCGCTGTTCGGATACGGCTTGGGTCTGGGGCGCAAGAAACTCATCAGCGTGCACTCGCGTGGTCGTGAATTAGCAGTTTCTTGTATTTCGCCTGAAGCGAGATCATCATGCAAGGCCGCTTGTCGGGAACTCGAAGAGGAAGGGGTTAGGTTATGGAAGCCGTTTGTTACGTCCCCAGCGCATTCTGTGTGTTGTCGTTCATGATCAGCGTCACAATGGCGTTCCTTGTCATGACACCGTTCGCAGCTACACGCCTGCTGGTGCTGAGGATGCGCAAACACGCTGTCTGGAACCTTCAGCCCGCCTGATTTCCATGCGAGCCAGTCCTGGTGGTTGATTGCTAGTCTCGCGGACAGGTTGTATTTCTGTCTGGGTTCAGCAATATGGCGGGATGGGGGGACGGCTCTACGGATTGGACGCTCTGCGCGGGATTGCGGCGCTGGCCGTCGCCGTTCACCACCTGGCCAGCATCTACCATCTTCCGCCCCCACTACCGCTGAACCCTTTTATAGCGGTCGATGTGTTTTTCATCCTGTCTGGCTTCGTGATGGCACGGACGTACGAAGATCGACTGCGCAACGGGCTAGCAACGCTTGCCTTTATCAAATTGCGGTATCGTCGGCTGTTCCTGCCGTTGGCCGTAGGATCGACCATTGGATTTGGCCTGGCGGTCGCCATCTATGGACCGACTGTTCAATTGGTTGCCGCCTACGTCCTGATTCTGTCGTTTCTTCCGGCGATCGGCCCCTCAGCGTTCCTGCTGAACGTCCCCGCGTGGTCGCTGTTCGTAGAGATCATCTGCAACTCCCTGCACGGCGCGATCTTCGCCAGAATGTCGAACGCGCGACTGCTGGCATTGATCGGCGCGTGCGGCCTACTTTTTGCCGCCTGCTTTGCCACTGGCGTTTCTCTCTGGGGTCCAGGGGTCACTTCGATCCTGTCGCTGATCCCGCGCGAATTGACCTGCTACCTCGTCGGCATCTGGATGTTCCGCCGCTATGGGGACGCACCATTGGGCGGCAACCCGGCATCCATGGTGACCGACCCGGGAACGATCCGCTCTCCCATGAGTTAGCAAATCATGGCGAACAGCATGGAACCCCACGGCATGGACACCATGGAACCCCACGGTCACGGGATGGCGGCCGATAATGCCGAGCAGCGCATCAACCGGACCGAGCTTGCGATTGAACGCACAGAAGAAATGGTGGCCGAGAATATCGCGCTGGCCAGCAGGATACGAACCGCGCGGCGTCTGGTCGGAGTCCCAGACCGCTTGGTGAAGATCGATCCTCCCAGGACGAATTGACCCATGATGCTCGCGGCTTTGGACCTCCAAACCAAGCGAAACGGCGAAATGCGTCGCGCTGCCAGGCTTGCGATGCTTAGGCACCAAGTGATCCACCACATCGAGCGAACGGACCTTGCGGCGAGGAAAGTCGAGCAGGCGCTGGTCAAGTTCGCTGAGGCAAACGCGCTTTCGGGGACCGGCTCCCACCGCCTCACTAGAGCAACGCTCTTTGTCCATTTCTGTTGAAATTTCTGGGAGGAAACCTTTCTGGCCTTTATGCGGCATCGAGGCGCGCCCCCAATTCCTCCGCCAACCGGAAGGCTCGGCCATAGTCAGGGCTGCCGTATTCGAGACTGCCGGCAACGATGTCCTCCAACCATGCTTGCCACCAGTCGGGGAAGCTCGTCCTTCCTGGCTCCTTCATGGCGCGCTCGATCATGGCGAGAATGGCGCCGACGCTCTTCCCAGGCGCTCCTTCCTGAGCCCCTTGCGCGCCGAATGGCGCCGATTCTCGGGATATATTTCCTGCTTCAGCAGGATATATTATGGTTTCACCTAATATATTTACAGAGTCATCATATTGATTTTGTTTGGTTTCTGGATTTGGCTTGTTACCTATCAACGCCATTTCGGCAACAAGCTTGTTACCTATCCCGACGCCGCCAACCTGCTGGAATGGACCTGCATTGGTAGCGGGCTTGCTACCTATGGACTTGAGGTAGGCGGCGTCGAACTCGGTATAGATGACCCTGTAGACGCGCAGCCTGGCGTTGAGAGGATGCCGGCTCGCCGAAATATAGCCGCGGCCGGCAAGAGCGCTCAGCGACCGCGACAGGCTTTTTTCGTGGCAGCCGACGAGTGCCGCCAGTCTGGCATGGGACGCGTAACAACCCATGCCATTGCCATTCAGGCGATCATGAACAGCCAGGGCCATGAGGATCCGTAGCTCCTCGCTGGTCAGGTTTTTGTCGCCGATGGCGCGCGCCGGAGTCGGCGCATAGATCGGTTTCGGCTCGGCCATTAGACACCGCCATTTCGGAGCCGGCGGTGTTCGGCCACATGATGGCGACGGCAAAGGAACCGGCCGCGCAAAGGCTGGTCATAGTGCTCGGGATCGTGATGGAAATCCGCCTTCTCTTCACCGCAGATTTCACACGGCAGACGCACGAGCAGTCCGCGCCGGATGGCCGATGCAGCGGCAATGTGAGCCCAACGCGCCAATGGATTCCGCTCACGCCAACGAGCTTGCCGGGAGTTGTCTTTCGCTTGCCGTTCCGGGGAGGCTTTGGTAGATTCGAAAGTCTCTGATGCTGCCAAGCTAGAGTTTTCGAAGCCGGCCCGCGTTTTCTCCGACGCGGCCGGTTTTGCCGTTTCAGGGGGTCGCATTGGCTGCCCCCTTGATCTCATGCGATTGGCGAATTGCCTGGCACGTTTCCAAGGCACTAAGGCCAAACATCTCCCGAAGTCCTGGCACCAGCGGTCGCGGCCGATGGCAAGGTGGCGTGATCGCGAGGAACCGTGCGGCCTCGTCGATGGCCGACGTGCTTTCGTGGCAAAGGCCCGTAGTGCCGCCTACGGGAAGCGCGGTGTCGGCGCTCATGGCAACCATCCGGCGATGGCAAAAGCCAAGAACAGGACAGCGGCGCCGGAGACGGCGTAGGGGAGGGCGGCGGCCATTTATGCGGCCTCCTCTTCGCGCTGACCAGCGAGAGGGCGGGATGCGAGCCAACTTTCGATTTCGGACTCGGTCCAGAAGCGCGAATTTTGGCCCAGCATACGGCCAGGAGGGAAGTCGTTCTTGTCGACGAGCCGGCGGAGCTGCGGCCAGTTGCATACGATGCCGCGCGTCTTTAGGTCGGCAAAGCGGAGGATTTTCTGGGTCATTGGAGTTACCTCGCGTTAAGTTGCGAGAACCCAATTACACAGGCTTTTAGCGCAGGTGGTCCTGATATTTAAATTTTAGGACGATCCGAAAAGCATCGGCCCGATGCGGTTCCAAACGGCTTCAACAGCTTTATACTCCATGTTGACTCCGGCAACGCCAAGCGCTTGTGAGACGACACGGCAGGCCGAGTTGTTCTTGTTGAGAGAACTATTCGTTGGAGCCAAACCAAAGCGCTCATGAACCTCCTGCACGGTGATCGCGATGACAATATCCCGGAGCATGTAGTCGGCTCTCGACTTGCCTTGCAATTTGCGAGGCGGAGCGACGTCGAGCAAGTTCTGGTACTCTGACAACGGCCTAGGGAGAGGCTTCCCGCTTAGTGTAATTTCTGCGATCAGCGTGCGCATAGCGCCATCGGCGATTTTCCAGCCCTGGCTTGCGTAGTAGGTATAATCGGCCAAAAGCTCAGGGTTGTTTCTGGCAAGGTTGGTCATCAACTCCTGCGCCATGCGCCTGCCATCGTCCTTCGAGAGAAATCGCACCGGCGAGAGGCCGGGCAAGATTTCAATAGGCATATCGCGGGCGGAGATGATCCGTTCTTTGGCAAATTCGACAGCTTCGGCAATGTCGGCGCTCTTGGTCATTTCCGCGCCCTCCGCTTGAGCGGAACGACGTTCTTTGCGGGCGGGCTGATGATCGACTTGAGCAGGGCGCCGAGACGGGCGAGGGCGTCTGCCTTCTCGTCCCCATAGCGGTGGCGGTTGTAAACGCCTTCAACGCCGTCAATGGCGTGACCCATGACGCGCTCGGCCGTGTCACTGGCGACGCCAGCACGGGCCATCAGCGAGCGGGCAGTGCGCCGCAAGTCGTGGATGGTCCAGTGGTCGATCTTCACCTTCTCGTCGAAGGCGACCTTCGCCTTGGACATGCCGTTGAAATAGCCTTCCTTGGTGCGGCCAGTGAAGACGTGAGGGTTTTCTCCGACTCTGTTGCGGCCCTTGATCACGTCCAGCGCCAGAGCCGGAAGCTTCAACTCGCCGCCGGTGCCTTTCTGGCGGTCGTCGCTAGGGACCTGCCAGACGCCGTCTACCGAAATGTCGTCCCAGCGGATCGTCATCACCTTCTCGCGGCGTTGCGCGGTCGAGAGAGCTAGGCGGAGGAAATCGCCAAAGGTGCCGGCCTTGCCGGCCTGCTGCCAGATGGCGCGGATCTCGTCATCGGTGAGCACTCGCTCGCGCTTGACTGGCGCCGCCCGCCGCATTCCTCGGACGATAGGCGACAGATAGTCCTCGTTGCGGGCAGCGTACCAGTTGCAGATGCCTCGGACGATCGCGAGCACCAGATCAGCCTGCCGGGCGCCGTTGCCGTCCTCGACCTCGTCGAGCAGCGTAGCGACATCGCCACGGCGAATGGCGGTGAATTCCCGCTTCTCCCATTTCGGGAAAACGTAGACGTCGAGGCAGCGCTTGATCTCTTTCTCGGAGAGCAATCCCTTCGCCGCGACATGGCGCTTGAGATAGTTTTCAGCGACCGTCCGGAATGTGTCTGCAGCGGTCTTCTGCTCGATCGGGGGAAGTCCGTCCCGGATACGCTTGATTGCCTCCCTGGCCCCATCCCTGGCCTTTTCTATGCCCATCATGTCGGCGGCGCCGATCGTGGCCCACACCTGCTTGCCGGTTGGGTCTCGCGAAACGGCAACGAAAGATTTGGCACCAGACGGCATGACGCGGACGTAGTGGCCGCGCAATTCAGGATCGGAAAAAGTGTATCGCGCGGCCCTAGCTTTTAGGTCGGCGACGCCTGCATCTGAAAGTGTCTTTCTGCGCATCAGATTTACCCTTCGGCTAACGGTGGGCTAACAGGTCGGTGCAGTGACAGGGGCTAACATGCGGCTAACATCGACTAATCTGTATGCTAAAACAGGGTGTTACGACAAGCGGAATTTAGCGGCGTTGCGTCTGATTTATCGATGAGGCCCTGACTTTTAATCAGTAGGTCATGGGTTCGAATCCCATCGCGCTCACCAAAACAATCAATGATTTTGCAGGCGCCTAGTTTACAAAATCGCAAAACCCGCCGAAGCGGGTACTGTGAGGGCACATGGGACCGGCGTCCCCGATCAGCGCTATCGCAATTACAGATCTTCCCTCGCGTGCGTGCAAGCGCGCGAGGGCACGCGAGGGCAAAAGTGATTATGTCCTCAGCGCCAGACAGGTTACGCTACGTCAGCACGAAAGGGGAAAGACGATGAAAACGTTGCTGGCAATAGCCGCCGCACTTGGCCTCTCCATATCCGCTGCATCCGCAGAGTGCCCCGGGCATTCGAAGGTACAGGCATCGGTCGACACACAGATGAAGACTGCGAGCGTCGCGCCCGCCGACACAGCAACCGCGGATACTCAGACGATCAAGAAAGAAGTGCCGCCCGAGACCGAATAGCGGTTAAGCCCAGTCACCGGAGGCCCCGCAGCGGCTGCACGGCTTCGGCCTGCAAGGCGGGACATGCTGGCTGCGCAGGTTCACGATGTCTTTGACGACATTACCGGTCCGGGCACCTGAAGCCCCCGGGTGATTTTCTCAAACGGAGGTCGCCAGGCATAAAGACCCAAAGCAGATTTCGCAGGCAGACTTGGAGTGCTTTCTGGCACACGCGGCACGGCTGCAGGCTCCTTCTCTACATTAGCAATCACTTGTATTTCCATTGAATCAGGATCATGCTGAGTCAGGCGGTGTGGGGCCACTGGATCGGGGTTAGTGGGTTTGAAGGGGTAAAGAACCATGGAATTCGCAAGTTGCTTTGACCAAAGCGGAACTGTTCTTGCGTCGACGATCTTCCTTAACGTCACAGCGGTTTTTATAATCCTGGCTGCATTCGCCGCTGCGCGTTTGATTACAACGTCAGGCGCAGGTTCAATCGAACGGCTTCGGACCGCGTAAAGCCAGCGAGGGACATCGCCACCGCGCGTTGCGGCGCCACGGAGTGGTTGTCGGCCTCGACCCCGTGGGACGGGCTAACCTGCAATCTGCTTTGCCTCTGATCGATTAGGTCGCCCAGTCGGGAACACTTGGCAGCACCATCCTTGTCGCCACACAGGTCGATGGCTAAACTCAGCCTTCCCAAGGGAGGCTCGAACATGGCACTTCACCTTTCGGCGGAAACTGTAGCTCCCAGAGCGGCGGCACCTCAAAAGTATCTCTTCGGCCCGGTTGCCGACTTCCTCATGCTCGGTGGCAGCGCATTTCTGATTCTGCCGTTTCTGTTTTTGGTGCCGCTCGAGTACGAAGGCGCTGTGGCCGCAACGATGGTCTTTGTGGCCTACCTGATAAACTATCCCCACTTCGCCCACTCATACCAGCTTTTCTACCGCAATTTTGGGCGCAAGGTGAGCGGGGACGGATACGACAGGGGCCTTCAGCTTCGCTACATTTTCGCCGGCATCGTCGTTCCCGTCATCATGGGCGCGTTCTTTGCGTATGGCGCGGCAGCGGCGAACGCCCGCCTCTTGGGATATGCAACCAATGCGATGTTCTTTTTCGTCGGCTGGCACTACGTCAAGCAAGGCTACGGCATGCTGATGGTGGATGCCGTCCTGAAGCGCAAATTCTTCGACGATCGAGACAAGAAGGTGCTGCTGGTCAACAGCTATGCCGTGTGGATCCTGGCATGGCTTCAGACAAATACGGCAGTCACCCAGGGCAAATATTATGGCCTGGAATATTACACATTTGCGGCCCCGTCGTGGATCACCAACATTGTCCTGCTGACGGCAACTGCTTCCACGGCGGCCACGGGTCTGATGCTGGTCAATCGCTGGCGAAAAAACGGCGGCAACCTGCCGTATAACGGCGTCGTGGCCTACGTCGCATCGCTTTACCTTTGGATTCTGATTGCGAGGATAAACCCGCTCTGGCTGCTTGTGGTGCCCGCGCTCCACTCGCTCCAGTACTTGGCGGTGGTTTGGCGTTATCAGACCAATGTCGAGCGCGACGATCCCGGCGCCGTCGGACATCCGCCGCTGAAGCTCCTGGCCTTTCTTGGCCCGCTCTACAGGCTGCGGGTCTTGGGATTTATCGTCGGTGGTGCCGCACTTGGATATCTCGGTTTCTGGCTGATCCCGTTCGTGCTGACTGCCTTGATCCCGTACGACAAGCAGGTGCTCGGTTCATCGCTCTTCTTCTTCATCGTGCTGATATTCATCAACGTGCACCACTACTTCCTGGACAACGTGATGTGGCGCCGCGGCAACCCGGAGGTGTCGAAGTATCTGTTCCGCTAGGCTGTTCGGCGGCAGCCCGCAAGGGTTCGAATCCCATCGCGCCAACCGGAAATTCAAGATCGTCCGAAGGCGCCAGAAGACGGCTCGGAACTGCCGGTCAAGCGTATAGGCATGGCCTCGGGGTGGCCAGCAACTGGCTGGCATATCCAGAGATGCCGACCATTACGACGAGAGCGGAAATTCCTCCCGCCAAGAAGACGAGATAACACCCAACTCGCTCGACAGCGCGTATCTGTTGATTACTAGCTAACTTATTCTAGCTATATATCGCGCGTGGGCAGCAGAAATGCGCGGGTTGCATGCCTTGAGTTGTCGGCATTGCTGACGACGGGCTGGAGCGGGTGGCACGATGGGTAACAGGTCAGATTTCGCGACGGTCCAAGCCGAACCGGGCAGCCTGAGCGCCGATGATGCGGGGGCTCCTGTTGTTTCGGCGATTATCCCTTGCCTGAACGAAGAGCGCACGCTCGGCATCTGCATTCGCAAGGCTCTTGATGTCTTTGCCGCGCGTGGCATCAGCGGTGAGGTGGTCGTCGGAGACAATGGGTCAAGCGATCGGTCGGTTGAAATTGCCGAGTCCCTCGGCGCGCGTGTCGTGCACCAGCGGGTCAAAGGATATGGCGCGGCGATCAGTGCAGCGGCTGAATCCGCGCGAGGCAAGTACCTCATCATGGCGGATGCGGACGATTCCTACGACTGGAGCAAGCTCGGCGACTTCGTCGACGCCTTGGAGGGTGGTGCCGACCTCGTCATGGGCAATCGCTTTGCGGGCGGTATCGAGCCTGGCGCCATGCCTCCGCTGCATCGATATCTGGGCAATCCGGTGCTTTCAACGATTGCCCGCTGGCTTCACCACTCTCCGATACACGATTTCCATTGCGGCATGCGGGGTTTCACCCGCGATGCGTTCCGCAGGATAGGCGCGCGCTCGCCCGGCATGGAATTCGCCTCGGAGATGGTCATCAACGCGCATCGCGCAGGCCTGGTGATCCGCGAGGTGCCGATCAAACTCTACCCGGACAAGCGTGGCCGTCCACCTCATCTGCGCTCATTCCGTGACGGTTGGCGGCACCTGCGGCTGATCGTGGCCCATGCACCCGATACCATGTACCTCATACCGGGACTGACCTTGCTGGTGATTGGCATTGCTGGCCTTGCAATCCTCGCTACTGGGCCCGTCCGCATCGGCGGGTGGTATTTCGGAATTCACTTCGTCGCGCTCTCCGCCATGGCGACCCTGATCGGCCTTTCAGCCATCCTCTTCGGTATGCTGGCCAAGGTGGCGATCGCTATCTACCACCCGGTCCACGGAGGTCGAATCGTGCCCTGGCTGACGCGCGGTCGCCCGCTGGAATGGCTGCTCTTCTCAGGTAGCGTGCTCGCAGTGGCTGGCTTCGTCGCGGACGTGTTGCTAGCGCTACATTGGATTTTTGTCGGCGGGCCAATGGAGCAGTCGGTGCACCTGACCTTTGTGATCACCACTGCCTGCGTGGCAGGTATGTCCATGGTGTTGTCCGGTTTCGTGCTCAAGCTGCTGCTTGATAATTTGGATGACAAGCGTGCGTTCTAACCGTCCGACTGACTTCCGAGCGGAAACTCGAGCAGGTAGCTGCGTCGTCGAAAAGCCATTTCTGTCCGTCATCATGCCGGTCCACGAAGGAGCGGCATGGATTGGCGCGACACTTGACTCGCTGGCTGCTGAGCCGACCGACGGCCTCGAGATAATAGTTATCGACAGCAGCCCGACGAGCGCCACCGCTGCGATTGTCGAGCGATTTGTCCACCAATTGCCCCTTCGGCTGCTTCAGCGAAGGGATCTCGGGCAGTGGCAGACGAAGACCAACCTGGGCGTCGAGCTAGCGGCCGCCGATCACGTCTGCATACTCCCATCCGACGACCTGTGGCTGCCTGGACGCGTCGCGGCCGCTCGCCACTGGCTTGCAGACGCGCCCGAAGCCGCACTTCATTTGGCCCCAACCGCTATCGTCGACCGCAACGGCCGGCGAATAGGGCGCTGGAACTGTCCCTTGCCGGCTGACGAGGTGCTCGGAGCTGAATTCCTGCTGGAACGGCTGCTCGTGCAAAATTTTGTCTCGGTGCCCGCGCCGGTATTCCGCCGAAGCGCGTGGCTGGAGTGCGGGGGCTTGGATGAGAGACTCTGGTATACGGCGGATTGGGACATATGGGCGAAGCTCGCCAGTACTGGACCGGTGACCTATCACGACGAGATCACGACGGCCTTTCGGGTTCACGGCAGCTCGCTGACTGTAACCGGATCCCGTGACGCGAGCGAGTTCCGGTCACAAATGCAGATTGTCCTGGAGCGCCATTTGCACCGGCTCCCGGCAAGCAGTCGCCGCCGGGTCGAACCGGCCGCTCGGGCGTCGATCAGCGTCAATGTGTTGCTGGCCGCTGCGTCGGGCGGCAACTTGAAGGCTTTGGTTCGCGCGACTGGTGTTGTGCTATCGCTCGGACCAATCGGAATGAGGCGCTATTTGCGCGACTCGCGGTTGCGTGAGCGTACCGTGAGCCGACTTCGCGCGAAACTGACAGGAGCTTTCTGAGCCAATGCCCAGGACTGCTATGACCTCCGGTGAGCAGGCGGGGCAGGAGCGCCTTGCGGGTGCCCGTGAAAGACCGCTTTTGGAACGAGGGTGGCGATACACACTGGTGGGGTTGGTGTGCGCCATTACGCACAACGCCATCATGATTGCGGTCGATCAAGTGGGGGTGCATTACCTGCTGGGCACCGTGATTTCATTCTTGGCAGTAACGCCCCTCGGATACGCACTGCATAGCCGCTTCACCTTTGCCGAGCCTCTTCGCTTGAAGGCATTCGCGCGTTTCGTAGGAGGCGTGGCCGCGGCCTATCCAGTCTCGCTGGCCATGATGATGGTTCTCTGTTCCGGTCTCGGTCTTGGTGTTGCGATTGCGACTCCGATCGCTACCGTCGCTCTAATCGTCTGGAACTTTGTCGCTGCGCACTGGGCCATCCTGCCGCGGCTCTATCTGCAGCCCGCAACCGTGCCGACGGCACCCTCCCGCCCGGCGAAGCAGCAATCAGTGGGAAATGAGGAATAAGAATGTTAGCACCAGGTCAGGTCGCGCGCAGGGTTCTCGGCCGCCATTTTGAGCCGGTCGGCAATGCCTATCGCCGTGTGTTCGTCAACCTCAACATAATAGCGGATTTTCTCGATGGCGAACTGCCGAACGGCGCGAAGATCTTGGATATCGGCGGAGGTGACGGCGCGCTTATCGAGCGGGTTCTAGATCGACGCCCTGACCTGGCGGTTACGATGTGCGATCCAGCTCCTGTAATCGGTACATTCCTAAGCAACGCAAATCGGGCGAGGGTTGAACTTCTGCCCGCGACTGATCTCACCTGTGTAACCGGATTTTACGATGTCGTTACGATTTGCGACGTCATCCATCATGTGCCGGTCGATCAGCGCGACGCCTTCTTCAAATCGCTGGCCGAAAGCTGCGAACGCTGGGCCTGCCGGAAGATCATCCTGAAGGACGTTGAGCCGGGAGCAATACGCGCCATGCTGTCGCTTCTTGCAGACTGGTACATTACCGGCGACAAGCATGTCGTGCTGTTTTCTCGCTCGGACTTTGCGGCCATGGCGCGACGGCATTTCCCGAAAGCGCAGAGAGAATCGGCGGTACCGGACTGGCCGAATTATTGCGAAGTGCTGAGTTGGTAGTCTCTGAACTGATTGACCCGCGCGACGACGAAGTCCGCGAATAATGCCACCATTCCTTGCGCTATTGGGTGTGCGCTGCGAGTGAGAGTCACGGTTTGGGGGGTATCTTGAACACGCAGGAACCGGGACACGGACTAACCAAGCACGACCTTGGTATCGAGCAGCGCCAGGCCGCGATATATTTGGGTGTCCTGATCGCACTCAAGATTATTTTGCTGTTCGCCCTGGCCTGGAACACTCGCTTCGTTATGGACGAATTCGTCCAACTCGGATGGGCCAAATATTTCTCCAACGGCCTGTTCGATACTATCTGGCATGCCAAGGCGGTCGGCTATGCGGTCTTTTACGAGATTGCCCACCTGATCGGCTGGGATGCCCCATCGATTCTGCTTACCGGCCGCATGCAGGCTGCGCTGCTGGCATGCGTGACTATCGCTCTCGTCTATGCATGCGCTCGCGCAATTGGCGAAGACCGCGTGCGCGCACTGGCAATCGTCCTCATCCTGCTCTGCTTCTCGAATTTCATGGAGCGCGTCTTTCGCACCATCGCCGAACCACTGGCGGTTTTCTTCGCCGTGGCGGCGCTGCTGGTTATCTTGCGGGCCCATGCGTTGAGTGCAAGGCAGCTTCTTGCCGCTGGCATCCTAAGCGGCTTGGCCTTCCTCGCTACTCAGAAGTCAGTCTACTTCAATGTAGCCCTTGGGCTTGGCTTGGTTGCTGACGCAGCTTTGCAGAGACGCTACGCAACAGGCATAGTCCGTGGAGCATGGCTCGTGCTGGGATGGGCTCTTCCTGCAATTGCCTATTGCTTCATCTTCGGTAGCGGCGACCCCGTTCCTATTGCCAAGAGCCTCGTATTCGGCCCGCTTGAGATTGCGATGCGTGGGGGCGGTGAATACGGGGGGCTGAGGCGCTTCGTGCTACAGACGCTCGCGCGGAACTACATATTTTATGTCTTCTGTTTCTCGGGCATGGCTCTGTCTCTGATGCAGATCATGAAACTCGATGAACGAAGGCGAATTGCGCTGATCTTCTCTGTCGTCATCACAGTCCTGGTTTTCGCTCACGACCAGCCGTGGCCCTACGTGTTCATCATGGCTCTGCCGTTCATGTCACTGTGGTCGTTGGTACTGCTCGACGGCATCGCAACCCATGCGCGCTATCTGCGCCTTGCATGGGTGGCGCTGATCACGAGCATGGCCATCAGCTACGTAAGCAATATCATTTACCTTCGCACCGACAACAATGCGGCCCAACTTGAGCTGGTCGCGCGTGCAGAGTCGTTGCTCGCACCCGATGAGCGATATTTCGACGGTATCGGGATGCTGCCCAATCGGAAGGAGCCGACAACTTTGTGGCTCGATAGACACTATGTTTTCGCGACCTTGCGGGAAGGCAGGAATTCCAAGGTCTACAAAGTCTTTAGCAAGTCTCCGCCGAAGATGATCCTGTGGTCTTACCGGATGGACAATATCTATCCCGTGGTCGCGCCTCTGGTTGCGAACAGCTACGTCAGCGTCGCACCAAATCTCAGGATCGCCGGCTGCCGCCTTCAGCCCGGTGAGAAGAAGATTTTCAACGTCCCGATTGCCGGAAGCTATGCGCTCTACGGCGCAACCGGGACGCCCTTGCAAGGTTCGGTCGAAATTGACGGCGCCGTGCTTGATCCGCCATTTCATCTTGAGACCGGATCAAAGACCCTGACATTGAAAACCGATTCAGGCGAAGCATTGCTGCTGCCGACAGGTTCGTACGCTGGACAATTCAAGGCGGGCAGTGACAACGATCTATTTGCCAACATCTACGACTGAGTCGATTTACGGTCATCGGCAAACAGTTGCCGCCGGGATCTACGCCCAATGCATTACCTGCAAGGATAATGTTCAGCCGGTTGGACAGCGGTTGGAATCCGAAGGCGCTCGCATTCCAGCATTCGCGGGGACGAGCCAGACGCGCAATGCGCCGCGCTCTCGATAGATTTCAGAAACCGCCGAAAACCAGCGAGACATTGCCGCCGGCGTGGCGCTCCAGCCGGCCGGCGAGGTCCAGCTCCAGCAGCACCATGGAAACCTGCGCGGCGCTGAGGCCGGTATGGCGGATGACCTCGTCCACCGCCACCGGCGTCGGGCCGAGCACTTCGAGCACACCCGCGCGCTCGTCCTCGCCGGGCGGCGGCGTTGCCGAGAGTTCTGGCGGCTCGGCAAGCGGCGCCGTCCTTGGCGGCCGGGTGCCGGCGAGCGGTGCGATCGCGCTTGCGATGTCGGCCGCTTCGGTAACGAGCGTGGCGCCGTCCTTGAGCAGGCCATTGGAGCCGGCGGCGCGCGGATCGAGCGGCGATCCGGGTACGGCAAAGACCAGCCGGCCCATCTCGCCGGCCAGCCTGGCGCTGATCAGCGATCCCGAGCGTTGCGCCGCTTCGATCACGACCAGCCCGAGTGCTGCACCCGCCACGAGCCGGTTGCGGCGTGGAAAATCCTGCGCGCGCGGCTGCCAGCCGAACGGCATTTCCGAAATGACGGCGCCACCGCGCTCGGCGATCTCGTTGCAGAGACCGGCATTTTCGGGCGGGTAGGGCAGGTCGAGCCCGCCGGCAAGCACGCCGATCGTTCCCGTCGCAATGCTGCCCTGGTGCGCTGACGTGTCGATGCCGCGCGCCAGCCCGGAGACGATCGCGTAGCCGTCGCGGCCGAGATCCGCCGCCAGCATCCGCGCCATCTTGATACCGGCAAGGGAGGCGTTGCGGGCGCCGACGATGGCGATCGCCGGCAGACGGAACACCGCGGCCTCGCCTTTCACCGCGAGGAGCGGCGGTGGGTTGTCCATGTTTTTCAGCAGGGGCGGGTAGTCGGCTTCGCCGATGCCGACGAAGCGGGCGCCGGCCTGGCCGGCGGCCTCCAGTTCCGCCTCCGCCTCAGCGACCGAAGGAATGCGGGCAATGCGGCTGGCGCCGCCGGAGATCATCAGCTCGGGCAGCATCTCGAGTGCTGCCTCCGCCGAGCCGAAACGGTTGATGAGCTGACGAAAGGAGGCCGGGCCGACATTCGGCGTGCGGGTCAGGCGAAGCCAACTCAGCCGCTGCCGGTCGCTGAGGCGCGGCCCGACGGCAGGCTTGCTCACCCCTTGGCTCCGATCTTGCCCTCGGTGCCGGCAAGCAGCCGCGAAATGTTGGCGCGATGTTTTATGATTGCGATCAGGCTCATCACCGCGAACAGGCTAGCAATCTGCGGCGTGTTGAGAAAATAGAGTGTGATCGGCACCACCACGGCCGCCACCAGTGCCGCCAGCGAGGAGTAGCGGAACAGGAAAGCGACGGCGAGCCACACGACGGCGAAGATCAGCGCCACCTGCCAGGCCAGCCCGATCAGCACGCCGAGATAGGTGGCGATGCCCTTGCCGCCCTTGAAGCCGAGCCAGGCCGGGAAGAGATGACCGAGAAAGGCACCAAAGCCGGCCCAGAGCCCGAAGTCCGGCCCGAAGCGGGCGGCGATCAGCACCGCTGCCGTGCCCTTCAGCGCGTCGAGCAACAGCGTCGCTACGGCGAGCCCCTTGTTGCCCGTGCGCAGCACATTGGTGGCGCCGATATTGCCGGAGCCGATCTTGCGGACATCACCGAGGCCGGCGGCACGGGTGACCAAGAGGCCGAAGGGAATCGAGCCGAGCAGATAGCCGAACACCAGTGCCAGGATGACGCCGTAACTCATTGTTTCCCCCCGCGTTTCGCCAACCGTTCGGAACAGCGCAATGCGCCGTGGCCGACTTAGGCCGAAAACACTGTGCGGCCCGCTACCATCGTTTGCAAGACCTTGCCTTGCAGCCGCGCGCCTTCGAAACAGGTGTTTTTCGAACGCGAGCGAAGGCCGCTTTCGCTGACGACCCACGGTTCGTCGAGGTCGACGACCGCAAGGTCGGCGACAGCGCCCGGCTTCAGCGTGCCGCCGGGCAAGCCGAACAGTCTTGCGGGAGCGGCGGTCAGTGTCTCGATCAGCCGAAGCAGCGGCACATCGCCGTTGTGGTAGAGCCTGAGTGCGGCTCCCAGCAGCGTCTCCAGGCCAATGGCGCCGGCAGCCGCATCGGCGAAGGGCAGGCGTTTGGTGTCGACGTCCTGCGGGTCATGCGAGGAGACGATGATGTCGATCGTGCCGTCCTTGACCGCCTCGATCATCGCCAGCCGGTCCTCTTCGGCCCGCAGCGGCGGCGTCAGCCGGAAGAAGGTGCGGTATTCACCGACATCGTTCTCGTTGAGCGACAGATTGTGGATCGAAACGCCCGCCGTGACATTGGCACCGTCGGCCTTCGCCCGCGTCACAGCTTCCGCCGCCATCGCCGTCGAGATCTTGGCCGCGTGATAGGCGCCGCGCGTCAGCCGCGCCAGCGCCAGGTCGCGTTCCAGCGGGATCGATTCGGCCTCGCGCGGGATGCCGGCAAGGCCGAGCCAGCTGGCATAGAGGCCTTCATTCATGACGCCGGCCGAGGCCAGGTCGCCATCCTGGGTCTCATGCGCGATGACGCCGCCGAAATCGCGGGCATAGGTCAGTGCCCGGCGCATCACCAGCGCGCTTGATATGGTGTGGCGACCGTCGGTGAAGGCGACCGCGCCGGCTTCGCGCAGCAGGCCGAACTCGGTCATCTCGCGGCCGGCAAGACCCTTGGTGATCGCCGCCGCCGGGAAGATGTTGACCACGGCCGTGTCCTTGGCGGTGCGCAGCACGAACTCGACCAGCGCGACATTGTCGATCACCGGGTCGGTGTCCGGCATCATCACGATCGAGGTGACGCCGCCGGCCGCCGCGGCGACGCTTGCCGAGGCAATGGTCTCGCGGTGCTCGCCGCCCGGTTCGCCTATGAAGACGCGAGCGTCGATCAGACCGGGAATGAGCGCCTTGCCGGCGCAGTCGACGACGATGGCGCCCTCCGGCATGCCCTGGTTCAGGGCGGCCTTGCCTGCAGCAACGATCTTGCGGCCCTCGACGATGACGGTGCCGATCTCGTCGACACCGCGCGACGGGTCGACGATATGCGCCTTGCTGAAGACGGTCGTCGTCATGCGCCGCGCCCCTCATGGTTGCGGCGCGGGTCGAGCAAGGCTTCCATCACCGCCATGCGCACGGCGACACCCATTTCTACCTGCTCCTGGATGACGCTCTGCGGACCATCGGCGATTTCCGAGGCGATCTCGACGCCGCGGTTCATCGGGCCGGGATGCATGACCAGCGCGCCGTCCTTGGCCGCCTTCAGCTTTTCGGCATCGAGGCCGAAATAGCGGAAATACTCGCGGATCGACGGCACGAAGGCGCCTTCCATCCGCTCGCGTTGCAGGCGCAGCATCATGACAACGTCGGCACCCTTCAGGCCTTCGGCCATCGAGCGGGCGACGATCACGCCCATCCTCTCGATGCCTGACGGCAACAGCGTCGAAGGGGCGACGACGCGCACCTGCGCGCCGAGCGCGTTCAAGAGCATGATGTTGGAGCGCGCGACGCGCGAATGCAGGATGTCCCCACAGATCGCCACGATCAGCTTCGACAGCGGCCCTTTGGCGCGGCGGATGGTCAGCGCGTCGAGCAAAGCCTGGGTCGGGTGTTCATGCGCGCCGTCGCCGGCATTGACCACCGAGCAGCCGACCTTCTGCGCCAGAAGCGCCGCCGCCCCCGCCGACTGGTGGCGGATGATCAATATGTCGGGGCGCATGGCGTTCAGCGTCATCGCCGTATCGATCAGCGTCTCGCCCTTCTTCACCGAAGAGCTTGCCACCGACATGTTCATGACGTCGGCGCCGAGCCGTTTGCCCGCAAGCTCGAACGAGGATTGCGTGCGGGTGGAGGCTTCGTAGAAGAGGTTGATCTGGGTGCGGCCGCGCAGCGTCGAGGTCTTCTTCTCAGGCTGCCGCGAAATGGCGACGGCCCGGTCCGCCCGGTCGAGCAAAAGCTCGATATCGGCGGGGGAAAGATCGCGGATGCCCAGAAGATGGCGGTGGGGATAGAGCGGCAGGGACGAAGCGTCAGTCATCTCAAGGCGCTGCTATAGGGTGCAGAATTCCCTGCTGCAAGCACCGGCTTTGGATTGCGGCCTTTCTCCCCGGTATTTTCGTCGCGCGCCTTGCGTGGCTTGGGCTATAACCCGCCGATGGCTTCGGATTCGACCGACCTGCGACGACAAGGACAAAGCGTGACCGACGACGTGACCAACCAGCCGCCGCCGCTGACGGGCGGCAACGCCTGGCGGGGCGATCCGTTGCTTATCCAGCTTGCCGAGCGCTTTTCCGATCCGGTGCGCAAGGATCTGGATGGGCTTGGCCGCTTCGTGCTGACGCAGGAAGCGCAGGAACTGGCCCGTCTCGCCAATGTCGAGACGCCGAAGCTCAGGACCCATGACCGCCAGGGCCGGCGCGTCGATCTGGTCGAGTTCCATCCCGCCTACCACGCACTGATGCGCCGTTCGGTCGCCAACGGACTGCATTCCTCGGTCTGGGAAAATGGCGACGCCGAGATCGGCCGCCGCCACCAGGTGCGCGCCGCCCGCTTCTACATCACCGCCGAGCTCGAGACCGGGCATCTGTGCCCGATCACCATGACCAGCGCTTCGCTGGCAGCGTTGATGGCAAGCCCAAAGCTGTTTCGCGAATGGGCGCCACGGGTGACAACGCGCAAATACGACCAGAGCCAGAAGCCGCCGGTTGAAAAGACCGGGCTGACGCTCGGCATGGGCATGACCGAGAAGCAGGGCGGCACCGACGTGCGCGCCAACGTCACCAGGGCCGAGCGCGCCGGCAGCGGCTTCTATCGCCTGACCGGCCACAAATGGTTCATGTCGGCGCCGATGTCGGACGCCTTCCTGGTGCTCGGACAGGCGCCGGAAGGTCTTTCCTGCTTTCTCGTCCCGCGCATCCTCGGCGACGGTTCTGGCAACGGCTTCCGCTTCCAGCGGCTGAAGGACAAGCTCGGCAACCGCTCCAATGCCTCGTCGGAAGTGGAGTTCGTCAATGCCATCGGCGAGATGGTCGGCGAACCCGGGGCAGGGGTGAAGACGATCATGGACATGGTGACGCTGACCAGGCTCGACTGCGCCGTCGCCTCCTCGGCGATCATGCGGGCGGGCCTCGCGGAGGCCATTCACCACACCCGTCACCGCCAGGTGTTCGGCGCCAGTCTGATCGACCAGCCGCTGATGCAGCGCGTGCTGGCCGACATGGCGCTCGACGTCGCCGCCGCCACCGCGCTGTCGTTCCGGCTGGCGCGCTCCTTCGACGAGGCGGCCAGTGACCGTGGCGAGGCGGCCTTCGCCCGTGCCATGACGCCGGTCGTCAAATACTGGGTCTGCAAGATCGCGCCGCCACTGCTCTACGAGGCCATGGAATGCCTCGGCGGCAACGGCTATGTCGAGGAGGCGCCGCTCGCCCGCTACTACCGCGAAGCCCCGGTCAACGCGATCTGGGAAGGCTCGGGCAATGTCATGGCGCTCGACGTGCTGCGCGTGCTCGGCCGCGCGCCGGGCCTGTTCGAGGAGGTGCTGGCCGGCATCGACCGCGACCTCGGCGCCGGCGGACGCGGCACCATCGGCGTGCTCAAGGCGGCCATGCAAGTGGCGGCGACCGACGAGGGCTCCGCCCGTCTGCTCACCGAGCAACTGGCGTTGTCGGCGGCCGCAGCCGAGCTTCGCCGGCTGGGGGCAGGGCGGATTGCTGATGCCTTCGTCGAGACGCGGCTCGCCGGCCAGTGGCGCAACACCTACGGCATGCTCGATTCGCGCCACGATGCGCGCATGATCATCGACACGCTCTATCCGCCGGTGAACTAGCGCCGACGCGGGCTTTTCGCGGTTCGCCTTGTCCTGTGGATAGCCGTTAACCTTAACAAATGGTTTCCGTTGCGGTGGCCGGCCGCAGAGCCCACAGTCCTGCTGGAGCAAGGATTGGTTAACCATAAGCCGCCTGTGCTCGCGAAGCAGGAACGCCATGCGGCACGTACTGACCTCTTTTCTGGCCTTGCACTGGGCGATCGTTTTCGCCTTGCTGGCCTTCATCTGCATCGACGGCAACCGCGGCGTCGCAGGCGCACTCGGCGTGCTGGGCGTGGCTGTCGAGAGCACTCACTTAGCCGGTCTGGATGACGCCGTCGTCGTCGCGCCTTTGGCCATCGCACTGCTGGTCGTGGCGGTGCTGTTCTGCTGGGCTTTCGTCGAGACCCTGCTCAACATCGCGGCAAATCCCGATGCCACCGACATCGTCGTGCGCATCGCCTTCATTTCCGCGTCCGGCGTCCTGTCGCTGATCCTGGTCGGCGGCGCCGCGCAAGGCATCGACGGACTGTTCATGGTCATAGCCGTGCAACTGACGGCGCTGCTGGCGTCCTATGTTGCCGTGCTGGCCGAGCGCCGATCGGCCTTGGCCACGACGGTTGCCGTCGAGAGCGAGATCCGTGCCAGAGCCAACGTCATGGCAAGAGGGGCAGCGCACAGTTCCTTGCTCAACCGTATTTCCGGCCGATCGGACACGAAGCATGAGGATGGCCGCTGATGCGCATTCTGTTCGCACTGTGGGCGGCCCCCATGGCCTTGTTCTGGGGCTGGTTCTATTTGTCGCTCAACGACATCAATTTCGGCTATGTGATGCTGAGCCGTCGGCTGCATGATTTGGTGTTCGAGCTCTACGGCCAGATGCTGGGCATCGATCCGGCAATCATTCCGGGCATGGTAGCCAAAACCTGCGTCTTCGACGGCTTCCTGCTGATGGCGTTGTGGGCGTTTCGCCGCCGCCGCAACATTGCCTCCTGGGTCAGGAACCGCTGGATGAATCCGGTTCCGCCTGAGCGGATGGCCCGAGCGACTGAAGCCGGTCAAGGACTCCCTGCAGAATAAAGGCGGCCGCCGCCGAATCGATCTTGCCGGCGCGCTTCTTGCGCGAGAAATCCATCTCGATCAGTGTCCGCTCGGCCGCCACGGTCGACAGCCTCTCGTCCCAAAGCACGAAAGGCAGGTCGGACAGGGCAGCCATGTTGCGCACGAAGGCCCGCGATTTCTGGGCACGCGGACCCTCCGACCCGTCCATGTTGACCGGCAGGCCGAGCGCGATGGCGCCGACATTGTCCTTCTGCAGCTGGGCAAGCAACAGGGCCGCGTCGAGGGAGAATTTCTTGCGCATAATGACAGGGCGCGGATGAGCGAAGGACAGGCCGCGGTCGGAAACCGCCACGCCTATCGTCTTGTCGCCGAGGTCGAGCCCGGCCAGTGTCCTGCCGCCGACAAGCCGTGCCGGCAATTCCTCGATCGCGATGATCCCCAACGGTTTTCCTTCGATGGAGCGTGACACGCTCTTTTGACCGGCAATGACACTATGGCACTTTCATTCTGCAGGAGGCGTTCTATCTTCCGGCGCAGCAAAAATCGAGGAACACGACTGATGAAACTGACCTGGTATGGACATTCGGCATTCCGCATCGAAACGGCGGACGCCAATATCCTCATCGACCCCTATCTGGTCGGCAATCCGTCCTGGACGGGCGGCTGGGAAGGACCGGCGGAAGGGGTCACCCATGTGCTGCTGACCCACGGCCACAACGATCACGTCAGCGGCGCGCTGGAAGTCCTCAAGAAGAGCGGCGCCGTGCTGGTCGCCAACTACGAGATCTGCATGTACCTCGTCGGCAAAGGCGCCAGCAGCGACAAGATCAATCCCGGCAACATTGGCGGCACCGTCGATTGCGGCGCCTTCACCACCACCTTCGTGCAGGCGCTGCATTCGTCATCGTTTGGCGGCGAGGGCGGTCTGAACACCTATCTCGGCAATCCCGGCGGGCTCGTCCTGCATTTCCCTGAAGAGAAAACGCTCTACCATATGGGCGACACCGACATCTTCTCCGACATGGCGCTGATCAACGAATTGCACGAGCCGAAGATCGGCATCGTGCCGGTCGGCGACCGCTTCACCATGGGCGGCGCGGTGGCAGCCCTTGCCTGCCGGCGCTTTTTTCGCTTCGATACGGTCGTTCCCTGCCATTTCGGCACGTTTCCGATCATCGACCAGACGGCGGAAAAATTCGTTGCGGGAATGGAGGGATCAGGTGTGGACGTGGCGTTGCCGGGGATCGGCCAGACCATCACTCTCTAGAAAAACCGTCGCACTCTAGAAAAATGAAATGAAACCATGGCGTTGAGGCAGACTCTTTGCGTTTCGATGTTGGTCGCCGCATCTCCGGCGCCGGCGGCCGAGGATTTCATCGAAGGCGTCTATCTCCAGTCCGAGGAGCTCTGCGCCAAGGCCAAGAAGGAGACGCTGCAGAGCGTGATCGACGCCGGCAACATCGTGCTGTCGGCCCACGGCCTGCAAAGCGTCGAATACAATTGCGAATTCCTTCAGGTCACCAAGGCAACACTCTCGCCAAGCTGGGCGGTCACCGCCATCTGCCAGGAGCCGGGCTTTGTCTTTCCGGATGTCCTTTCGGTCACGCAGATGAGCCCGACTCAGATCGACCTGGTTTCGGTCCGCCCGGTCGTCGACGAAAGCGAGCAGGCCGGCAACGGCGGCAGTTACGTGTTGTGCGACGGCGTGGCTCTGCCTTGAGCCCAAAGTCTCAATTGCCCGCGTGACGATGCATGTTGCGCGGCAAGCGCCGCGCCGCTATAGCGCTGGTTTTCCCGAGGCAACAGAAATGTCCGTTGATCTTCAGACAGTGAAGCGCGTCGCGCACCTTGCCCGCATTGCGGTGAGCGAAGAGGACGCCGAGCGCATGACCGGCGAGTTGAACGCCATCCTTGGCTTCGTCGAACAGTTGAACGAGGTCGACGTCTCCGGCGTCGAGCCGATGACCTCGGTCACGCCGATGGAGATGAAGAAGCGGCAGGACGTCGTCACCGACGGTAGCAAGGCCACCGACATCGTCGCCAATGCGCCGGCGACCGATGAGAATTTCTTCCTCGTTCCCAAGGTGGTGGAGTAGGTGGCGGTGGCAGTCGAGATCGCCATCGAGACGCCGCTGCAGGACGACGTGCGCACCCTGGTCGAGGAGCTCAACGCCACGCTGCTCGAACTGACGCCGCCTGAACATTGCTACCACCTGACTGTCGAGCAGATGGCCGGCGAGGACACGAGCGTCTTCATCGCCCGCGACAACGGCCTGGCCATCGGCTGCGGCGCGCTGAAGCGCCATGAAGGCTCGGTCGGCGAGGTCAAGCGCATGTACACGCGGCCCTCGCATCGCGGCCGCAAGATCGGCGCCAAGATCGTCGAACGGGTTGAGGCGCTGGCGCGCAGCGAAGGGCTGAAGCGTCTGGTGCTGGAAACCGGCGACCGCCATCCCGCCGCCTGGACCGTCTACGAACGCGCCGGCTTCTCGCGCTGCGGCCCGGTGCTGGATTATCCCGACTCCGAGTGGTCGGTGTTTTACGAAAAGAGCCTTGCCTGATGAGCGACCTGACCCACCTGACGATTTCGCAGGCCCGTGCCAAGCTGCGCGGCAAGGAGATTACCGCGGCCGAGATCACCGAGGCTTACCTCTCGGCGATCGAGCGCGCCAATCCGGCGCTCAATGCCTATGTCACCGTGACTGAGGACAAGGCGCGCGATATGGCCAAGGCCTCCGACGCGAAGCTGGCGAAGGGTGAGGGCGGTGCGCTGGAGGGCATCCCGCTCGGCATCAAGGACCTGTTCGGCACCGAAGGCGTCCACACCCAGGCCTGCAGCCACGTGCTGGACGGCTTCAAGCCGCGTTACGAATCGACCGTCACCGCCAATCTGTGGGCCGACGGCGCCGTCATGCTGGGCAAGCTCAACATGGACGAGTTCGCCATGGGCTCGTCCAACGAGACATCCTATTACGGCCCGGTGATCAACCCGTGGCGGCGCTCGCGCCTCGACACGGTGGTGATGCCGACGACGCATCAGGGCGACGGCGGCTTTGTTTCGGCCGGCGGCACCAAGACCGCGCGCACCCTCGACAACGCCCAGCTTGTGCCGGGCGGCTCGTCGGGCGGCTCGGCGTCGGCCGTCTCGGCCTTCCTCTGCGCCGGCGCCACGGCGACCGACACCGGCGGCTCGATCCGCCAGCCCGCCGCCTTCACCGGCACGGTCGGCATCAAGCCGACCTATGGCCGCTGCTCGCGCTGGGGCATCGTCGCCTTCGCCTCGTCGCTCGACCAGGCCGGACCAATCGCCCGCGACGTGCGCGACGCCGCGATCCTGTTGAAGTCGATGGCCTCCGTCGATCCGAAGGACACCACTTCGGTCGACCGTCCCGTGCCGGACTACGAGGCGGCGATCGGCAAGCCGATCAAGGGCATGAAGGTCGGCATTCCCAAGGAGTACCGCGTCGACGGCATGCCGGAGGACATCGAGGCCCTCTGGCAGAAGGGCATTGCCTGGCTGAAGGATGCCGGCGCCGAGATCGTCGACATCTCGCTGCCGCACACCAAATACGCCCTGCCGGCCTATTACATCGTCGCGCCCGCCGAAGCCTCATCCAACCTCGCCCGCTATGACGGCGTCCGCTACGGCCTGCGCGTGCCGGGCAAGGACATCATCGACATGTATGAGAGGACCCGCGCCGCCGGCTTCGGCCGCGAGGTCAAGCGCCGCATCATGATCGGCACGTATGTGCTGTCGGCCGGCTATTACGATGCCTACTATCTGCAGGCGCAGAAGGTGCGCACCCTGATCAAGCGCGACTTCGAGAACGTGTTTACTGCCGGCGTCGATGTCATCCTGACCCCGGCAACGCCGTCGGCTGCCTTCGGCGTTGCCGACGAGGACATGGCCTCCGATCCGGTCAAGATGTACCTCAACGACATCTTCACCGTGACCGTCAACATGGCCGGCCTGCCCGGCATCGCTGTGCCCGCCGGCCTCGACGCCAAGGGCCTGCCGCTCGGCCTGCAGCTCATCGGCCGTCCTTTCGATGAGGAAACGCTGTTCCAGACCGCCCATGTCATCGAGCAGGCGGCCGGCACATTTCAGCCGGAGAAGTGGTGGTAGGATCGTTCCTTGTCTAGCGCATGACCCCGAAAATCGGCATCGATTTTCGGAAAAGGATCATGCGCAAAATCAAAGTGTTACAGCGTCCTTTGCGCGTCCAGGGACGCGCGGCGCTGTAATGGGGCGAGGGATGTTCTTCTATCTTTCCAAAATCTTCTGGTTCATCATTCAGCCGCTCAACCTGGCGATCTTCCTGCTGCTGGCTGGATTGCTCGCCGCCTTGCTTGGGCGCAGAAAACTGTTCGCTTCCGGCAGCGTGCTCGCCTTCCTGATCCTCGCGCTGGCGGCCTGGACCTCGCTTGGCGCGATGCTGCTCAATCCGCTTGAAGAGCGCTTTCCCAAGCCGCCGCTGCCACAGAAGGTCGACGGCATCGTCGTGCTCGGTGGTGGCTTCGAGGGCGCCATCAATCTGGTGCGCGGCGGCGACGAGCTGAACAGCGGCGGCGACCGCATGGTCGAGACCGCGATCCTCGCGCGGCGCTTCCCACAAGCGAAAGTGGTCGTTTCCGGCGGCAATGGCGAGCTTTTCCTCGACGGCGAGGGCGACGCCGACACTGCACCCCGCCTGCTTGGCGCGCTCGGCGTCGTGTCCGATCGCCTGATCCTTGAGAACAAATCCCGCAACACCTACGAAAATGCCGTCTTCACCAAGCGATTGGTGGCGCCGAAGCCGGGCGAGACCTGGCTGCTTGTGACCTCGGCCTTCCACATGCCGCGCGCCAAGGCACTGTTCGACAAGGCCGGCTTCGCGACCATTCCCTGGCCGGTCGACTACCGCACCTCGGGCAAGGAGGGCGTCGGCCTGTTCCGCGACAATGCGGCCGATTCGCTGCAGGTCACCACCATGGCCATTCGCGAATGGATCGGTCTCTTTGCCTATTGGCTGTCGGGCCGGATCGATCAGCCGTTTCCGGCGCCGGGCGGCTGACCGATCACCGCCTGTCTGGCGGCGGAGAAGAACTGGCGGCGCACCAGCACCGCAAGCAAGAGCAGCGTCGACAGCACTAACACGATCGGGTCGACGAACCAGCCGAGATAGGCGATCGAGAAGAACACGCCGCGCAGGCCGGAATTGAAATGCTTGCCGGCCAGCATGTTCATGCGCGCCGCACGCCATACCGCTGTTTCGGTAATCGGATTGCGTGAGGCCTCGCCATGCGGGATCGGCACGCAGCCGATCAGGATCGAGCAATAGTTGAACAGCCGATAGGCCCAACCGAACTTGAAGAAGGCGAAGGCGAGGATCAGCACCAGGCCGAAAACTTTCATCTGGAACGCCGTGCGCGATGAGGTCGCACTCAACGGCAAATCGCTCAGCACGGTAAGGACCTGGTCGGAGGCGCCGAGCAGCGCAAAGCAGCCGCCGAGCGCGATCAGCGAGCTGGAGGCGAAGAAGGCGGTGCCCTGCTGCAGGCCGCTCATGATGGCGGTGTCGACGATGCGAATCTCACGCTCGGCCATGGTCCGCATCCAGGTCTCGCGCTGCGCGTTCATCGCCGTCGTCAGCGACACACGGCTGACCAGTCTTCCATCGGAGGCGAGCGTATGCAGGACCCACACGAGGAGGAAGAAGCCCAGTGCCGCGAGATCGGCCGTCGACAGATGGAAGGAATCGCCCATGTTCCTTTGTACCACAGGCAAGGCGGTCGCTTCGATGATCGCTAGGCCGGCAACGGTTCGGCAGTTTTCACGCGCAAGGCGTCGATGACCATATCGGTCCTGGTGACCCATCCGAACGCGTTTTCGAAATTCCACAGCGTTGACTGGCGGTTGAAGTCCGGGCCCGAATGGTTCATCGCGTCCTCGACCAGGATCGGCCAGAATTCCAGCATGTAGGCGTCGCGCGCCGTTGCATCGACGCAGACATTGGTGGCGACCCCGGTGAACAGCAGATGGCGAATCTTGCGGGCTCGCAGATACGCCTCCAGGCCGGTGTTGCAAAAGCCGCTGTAGCGGGATTTGCGGATGACATGGTCGCCGGGCTCGGGCTTCAGCGCATCGACGATTTGCCAATCCCAGCTGTTGTCGATCAGCAGCTTGCCGCGAAGCTCCGGACGCCCGCGCATCATGACCATCCCCAGTTCCTTGTGGTAGTTCGGTGAGGAGGGATCTCCCGCATCGCTGAGATCGGGTCTGTACGACATCTGCAGATAGACCATCGTCACGCCTGCTTTGCGCGCGGCAGCGAGCAGGCGCTTGTTGGCCTCGATGGCTGGTGCCGCGCCGGATATGTCGAACCCTGCCAGGTCGAACATGCCGCCTGCCGAAGCAAAGGCGTTCTGCATGTCCACCACAATGATGGCTGTCTGGGCAGGCACGATACCCACCGGATCCGGCTTGGCATTCAAGGCGAGCATTGCTTCCTCCCTGGGTAAGTGACAAGCAAGGCACTGACGCCGCCTTCGGGGGCGCAAGGCGCAGATTAATCGCGCCGTCATGGTCTAGCAACCAATGTCGCTGCAGGAGCAAACAAGGTCGGCAGGCGCCGCGCCGCGATTGTCAAAACAGCGGAAACATCATGAGAATTCCTATATGTAGGTTTCAAAGGGTGCAGGAGATAGCAAAAGCGTGTTCCTTTCGGTTTTCGACCTGTTCAAGATCGGCATCGGCCCGTCGAGCTCGCACACGATGGGGCCGATGACGGCCGCGCGGCGCTTCCTCGACGAGGTTGCCGGTGACGACTGGCCGCGCCCGGCCGGCGCAAAGGTCGAGCGCATCGCCGCCAGCCTGCACGGCTCGCTCGCCTATACCGGCATCGGCCATGGTTCGGACCGCGCCGTGGTACTGGGGCTGGCCGGCGAAACACCACAGACGGTGGACCCCGACCAGGCCGACGTCATTGTCGCCCGCATCGCCACCGACAAGCGAGTATCGCCGCCCGGACACCCGTCCTATCGCTTTGATCCGGCCACCGATCTGGTGCTCGACAAGAAGACGCCGCTGACCGGCCACGCCAACGGCATGGCCTTCTACGCTTACGATGCCGCCGACCGCCTGCTGCTTAAGCGCATCTACTATTCGATCGGCGGCGGCTTCGTCGTTTCCGACGAAGAGCTGCAGCGGATGAAGGCCAAGGGCTCGGTGACGACCGAAGGCAAGAAGGTGCCTTACCCCTTCAAGAATGCCGTCGAAATGCTGGCGATGGCCGGCAGGAGCGGGCTTTCCATCGCCGAGATGAAGCGCGTCAACGAGGAGACGCAAATGTCGCGCGAGAAGCTCGACAGCGGCCTCGACGCCATCTGGAGCGCCATGAAGGGCTGCATCGATCGCGGCCTGTCGCAGGATGGCATCATGCCGGGAGGGCTGAAGGTGCGCCGCCGCGCCCGCCAGCTCCACGACAAGTTGCAGGAGCAGTGGCAGCAGAACCGGCCGAACCCGCTGCTCGCCAATGACTGGCTATCGATCTACGCCATGGCGGTCAACGAAGAGAACGCCGCCGGCGGCCGTGTCGTCACGGCGCCGACCAATGGCGCGGCCGGCACATTGCCGGCGGTGCTGCGCTACTGGCTGCATTTCCACCCCGAGGCCGACCAGCCGAGCATCCGCGACTTCCTGCTGACGGCGGCGGCCGTCGGCGGCATCATCAAGACCAACGCCTCGATCTCGGGCGCCGAGGTCGGCTGCCAGGGCGAGGTGGGTTCGGCCTCGGCGATGGCGGCTGCTGGGCTTTGCGCAGTCATGGGCGGCACGCCCGAACAGGTCGAGAACGCTGCCGAGATCGCGCTCGAACACCATCTCGGCATGACCTGCGATCCGGTTGGCGGACTGGTGCAGGTGCCCTGCATCGAGCGCAACGCGCTGGGCGCCGTCAAGGCCGTGACCGCCGCCTCGCTGGCGATCAAGGGCGATGGCGTTCACTTCGTGCCGCTCGACGCGGCGATCGAGACCATGCGCCAGACCGGTCTCGATATGAACGAGAGGTACAAGGAGACCAGCCTTGGCGGTCTCGCCGTCAATGTGGTGGAGTGCTGAGCCGACCCCGGCGTTCCGTACTGGCACTGTGGAGAAGTCGATGAGGCCGTTGACGCGCTGGGCTGTCAGGCTAAATCTTGGGCCATGGCTCTCAATCTCCTAAAACTTTGCGTCGGCTGCGACAGCGTCGAGGATCTGGAAGAGTGGATCGCCTTTCGTCTCGATGAGCGCCGCCGCGCCGGGGAACCTGCGGAACACTGGCACACCACCCGCATGGTGCCGACGCGTGGCGCCGAGATCACCGATGGCGGCTCGCTCTATTGGGTGATCAAAGGCAATGTGCAGTGCCGCCAGCTGATCACCGAGATCCGGCCGTTCACCGACGACGAAGGCATCGGCCGCTGCCATCTTATGCTCGACCCGCAAGTCGTGCGCACCGACTGGCAGCCGCGCCGCGCTTTCCAGGGCTGGCGATACCTGAAGCCGTCCGATGCGCCCGCCGATCTCGGCAAGGGCAAGGCCGCGATTGCCGAGATGCCGCCGAAACTGCGGCTCGAACTGGCCGAACTCGGCCTGCTTTAGTCAGCTGTCCTGAAACCGCTTCTCCTGCCCGGCCGTACTGGTCCTTCATGTCGCCCATGATGGGACTTGCAAGCGCTGCCGCCGCGCCACATCTTGATCTCATGAGCGACAACAAGCAGCCCGTGCCCGCAAAGGCCGATTCTGCGCCGGTCAAACCTCAATCAAGCACCGGCGAGATCGATGCTTTCATTCGTCAGGCAAGGACGCTCGCCGCGTCCGCGACCGGTGCGGGCCGGCTGATCCTGGCGCTCGACGCAACGATGAGCCGGCAGCCGACCTGGGATCTGGCCAATGCGTTGCAGGGCGAGATGTTCGACGCCGTCGGCAAGGTCGGCACCCTCAGCGTCCAATTGGTCTATTTCCGCGGGCTTGGCGAATGCCGCTCGTCCGATTTCGTCACCAACACCAATGCCTTGAAGCAATTGATGACGCGCATCGAATGCCGCAGCGGCAACACCCAGATCGGCAAGGTGCTCGCCCATGCGCTGAAGGAGACCGCGAAGGGCAAGGTCAATGCCCTTGTCTATATCGGCGATGCAATGGAGGAAAACCCCGACGACCTAGCGGACAAGGCAGCCAGCCTCGGCCTGCATGGCGTTCCGGTCTTCGTCTTCCAGGAAGGTCATGATTCCGGCGCAGAAAAGGCGTTCAAGGAAATCGCACGGCTGTCCAAAGGGGCTTGGTTCCGTTTTGATCGGCGGGCTGCCGCGACGCTGGCAGGACTGCTTTCGGCGGTCGCCATGTTCGCGACCGGTGGGCTGAAGGCGCTGGAAGCCAGGGGTAGTCCGGGAGACCGGCTGTTGATCGAGCATTTGCGGGGCGGCGGGAGCTGATGGGCGCAATCATCGCACTTGTTGCACTGGTTCTGGTGCTTTTTGGCGTCGCGGCGATTTTCGTGCGCGCCGATCCGGCAAAGGTTGCGGACGGCTTGAAGACGCTGGGGCCGGTTCTTCTGGCACTGGCCGGTGCAGCCGTGCTTGTCGCGGGCCGCGGCGGCGTCGGCGGCATGATGCTGCTTGGCGCGGCCGCCTGGTATGGTTCGATGCGGATGGCGCGGCCGACATCGAAGCCGGCGGCCAGCAAGCGTTCGACTGTGCGCACCGCGGCGCTGGAGATGGAGCTCGATCACCAGACCGGCGGGCTGGAAGGCCTGGTGCTGGCCGGACGCCACGAAGGCAAGATGCTTGGCTCGATGGGCCTGGCGGAATTGCAGCAGCTCTATCGCGAGCTCCCGGGCGATCCCGAGAGCCGCCAGTTGCTAGAGACGTATCTTGACGGCAGGTTTCCCATCTGGCGCAAAAACGCTGAGCCGGACGGTGGCGAAGGGCTGGGTGTTGCGCCAGGTGCGGGCGCCATGACTAAGGAGGAGGCCTACAAGATCCTTGGTCTTGAAGCGGGGGCCGCCGCGGCGGATGTCCGCAAGGCGCACCGCCGCCTGATGCAGCGCCTGCACCCCGATATCGGTGGCACGTCGTTCCTTGCGGCGCGGATCAATGAAGCCAAGGACGTCTTGCTCTCCAACCACAATTAGTCTCCTTCGACGCAGAAATTTCCCGGGAGAATCCAGCACCGTCCTACTGTTGGACGGCGTAGCACGCGATTTTCTTCTTCTTCAAAGCACTGCAGGCGTTCCAGGCAGCGTCCTTTGAACCGAAGCCGCCAAACCGGGCGCGGTAGTAGGTCACGCCGTCCTTGTCGAAGGCGACGGTGAAGCCGGCCGCATCGGCCAGGACCTTGGGCGCCTGCTTGCTCGTCTTGTCGAGGAAGGCCTGGGCTTCGGACTGCTTTGGCGACGAAGCGACCTGGATCGCCCATCCCGATGGCACCGAGGCGGTGTTGACCGGGTCGACCGCCGGCGCGGGTGCCGGCTCGGCATAGGCGGCCACGACTTGCGGCGCCGGAACCTCGGTCGCGGCGGCGACGGCCACCGTCTTGACCTTCTTGATCTGGACGACGGGAGCGGTCTCTTCGACGACCGGCGCGCTGTCGTCCGCCGAGGCAACCGTCGTATCCTCTTCGACCGCCGGCTTTTCATCCGGGGTCGGCGCATCGTGCTTCGGCAGGAACACCTTGGCCAGCGCGCGGATCGGACCGTCGCCGCCAGCCTTGGCGATCAAGGCGCCACCGCCGCGGGTCGACGCCCTCGGCATATAGGCGTTGATCAGGCCGGCCATCTGGTTGTCGCGGCTGCGGCCCGAGGTTCCTCCCATGACGACGGCGACGAGGCGGCGGTTGCCATCGGAAACCGACGAGACGAGGTTGAAGCCGGAGGCGCGGGTGTAACCGGTCTTGATGCCGTCGACGCCCTTGATGCGGCCGAGCAGGCGGTTGTGACCGTTGATGCGCTGGCGGCCATAGAGGAAGGAGCGCTGCGAGAAATAGCCGTAATATTGGGGGAAGTGCTCCCTGAGCGCTATGCCAAGCATCGCCATGTCGTGGGCAGTGGTGAACTGGCCGGGATCGGGCAGGCCGTTGGCGTTGCGGAACACGGTGCCGTTCATGCCGAGCGCGCGTGCCTTGGCGGTCATCATGCGGGCAAAATCGGGCTCGCTGCCGCCGAGCAGTTCGCCGAGCGCGGTCGCCGAATCATTGGCCGACTTGGTCACCATCGACAGGATGGCCGTCTCCACCGAAACCGCGCGGCCGGCTTTCACACCGAGCTTGGTCGGCGGCTCGGCCGCGGCACGGGCCGAAAACGGCACAGGCGTGTTCTTGCTGATCCGACCTTTGGCCAGCGCCTCGAAGGTCAGATAGAGCGTCATCATCTTGGTCAGCGAGGCGGGGTAGCGCCGGCCGTTCGCGTCGGACGAATAGAGCACCTTGCCGGTCTTGGCATCGACGACGATGGCCGCGGACTTGGCCGCCATCGACGAGGCCACGTCGCCGAGAACGACCGCCATCGCCAAAGCGACGATCATGACCGCCCTGAAGGAGATTGAGGATTTGGAGACGAAGCCCGACCACGCCTGACGCACTGATACTTCCCTTGAATTTCATTGCCTTGGAGGCGGCAAAGGGACCTGCCTCGCTTCCGGCCAAACTATCGCGGTCGGCGTTACCAATCCGTTTATGGTAACCGCCGCGTTCACCATTTTCTTTGCGTTTGAGCCTCCCTTTATTCGAATTTTATCCATTGCCGGCGCAGCGGCGCCCACAAAGCAGGCAAAAACTTGACTTTTGTGCAGCGCACAATATATTCATCGTGCATTGCACAAGGGCGCCCGGGGCTAAAGGGCGTTTCAACCAAAGGGAAACGTGAAATGACCCAGACCTATGAGGACTTCAGCAAATACGGCAAAGAGTTTGCCGACACCGGATTGAAGAGCTTCGCTTCCCTCTCGAAGGGTGCGCAGGCGATCGCCACCGAGGCTGGCGAGTACACCAAGAAGAGCCTCGAAGCGGGCAGCGCCGCGTTCGAGAAGCTGTTTTCGGCCAAGTCGCTGGACAAGGCGATCGAGATCCAGTCCGAATACGCCAAGCAGAGCTACGAGAGCTTCGTCGCCGAAGCCACCAAGATCGGCGACCTCTATGCCGAGCTCGCCAAGGAAGCCTACAAGCCGTTCGAATCGATCATCGCCAAGGCGAAGTAATTTCGTCCGACGGCACTGAAAAACGGCCTGCGGGCCTGCAGGACAGACCCGGTCGCGGATGCGCGGCCGGGTTTTTTCATGCCCGGTTCAATTCCGGGGCTTTATGTCCTCACGATTTTCAAAATCGCTCAAGTTTGCCCACCTAGCCATATTGTCAGCTAACCAGAAGGGCTTAAAATCGTCCATCGAACACCTACATGTCGAACTCGCATGGGGATTCGAAAGAGGCAGGACTACGTGACGATCGGTTTGACTGCCACGGCAGGCGTGGTGCGGATGCAAAGTGACGGCGACGGCAACGAGGCCGGTCGCGGCACTGCCGTTATCACGCGCACCAAGACCAAGACCAAAAAGCCCAGCCTATACCGGGTCCTCATCCTCAACGACGACTACACGCCCATGGAGTTCGTGGTTCACGTCCTGGAGCGTTTTTTCCAGAAGGACCGCGAAGCCGCCACACGCATCATGCTTCATGTTCACAATCATGGAGTGGGCGAGTGCGGGGTCTATACATTCGAGGTGGCCGAGACCAAAGTGTCCCAGGTCATGGATTTTGCACGACAGAATCAGCATCCGCTGCAATGCGTGATGGAGAAGAAGTGAGGTAACATGCCGGCTTTCTCCCAAGGCCTGGAAAAGGCGCTTCACCAGGCGCTGACGCTCGCCAATGAGCGGCACCATGAATATGCAACGCTCGAACACCTGCTGCTTGCGCTGATCGACGACACCGAGGCGGCCGCCGTCATGCGCGCCTGCAACGTCGATCTCGACGAGCTGAAGCACACCGTTCTCACCTACATCGACACGGAGCTCGACAATCTCGTCACCGGCTACGACGAAGACTCCAAGCCAACCGCCGGTTTCCAGCGCGTCATCCAGCGCGCCGTCATCCACGTGCAGTCGTCCGGTCGCGAGGAAGTATCCGGCGCCAACGTGCTCGTCGCAATCTTCGCCGAGCGCGAGAGCCACGCCGCCTATTTCCTGCAGGAACAGCAGATGACCCGCTACGACGCGGTCAACTACATCTCGCACGGCATCGCCAAGCGTCCAGGCGCCTCGGAGAGCCGCACCCCGCGCGGCGCCGATGACGAGCAGGGCGGCCCGAATGGCGCCGAGCCGCAGGAGGAGAACGGCAAGAAGAAGCAGCAGCAGGACGCGCTGACCGCCTATTGCGTCAACCTCAACAACAAGGCCAAGGCCGGCAAGATCGACCCGCTGATCGGCCGCGAGAGCGAGATCAACCGTACCATCCAGGTGCTGTGCCGCCGCTCCAAGAACAACCCGCTCTACGTTGGCGATCCCGGCGTCGGCAAGACGGCGATCGCCGAAGGTCTGGCCAAGCGCATCGTCGAAGGCGATGTGCCGGAAGTGCTGCACAACGCAACTATCTTTGCGCTAGACATGGGCACGCTGCTCGCCGGCACCCGCTATCGCGGCGATTTCGAGGAGCGGTTGAAGCAGGTCGTCAAGGAGCTCGAGGATTATCCTGGCGCCGTGCTGTTCATCGACGAGATCCACACCGTGATCGGGGCAGGGGCGACGTCGGGCGGCGCCATGGATGCGTCGAACCTTCTGAAGCCCGCGCTGTCGACCGGCGCCATCCGCTGCATCGGCTCGACCACCTACAAGGAGTTTCGCCAGTTCTTCGAGAAGGATCGCGCGCTGGTGCGGCGCTTCCAGAAGATCGACGTCAACGAGCCGACCATCGAGGACGCCATCGAGATCATGAAGGGCCTGAAGCCCTATTTCGAGGAGTTCCACAAGGTCCGCTACACGAGCGAGGCGATCAAAGCCTCGGTCGAGCTGTCAGCGCGCTACATCAACGACCGCAAGTTGCCGGACAAGGCGATCGACGTGATCGACGAGACCGGCGCCTCGCAGATGCTGGTGCCGGAGGCCAAGCGCAAGAAGACCATCGGCATCAAGGAGATCGAAGCGACGATCGCCACCATGGCGCGCATCCCGCCGAAGACGGTTTCGGCTGACGACGAGAAGGTGCTGCAGGGCCTCGACATCGAGCTGAAGCGCGTCGTCTACGGCCAGGATACCGCGATCACCGCGCTGACCTCGGCGATCAAGCTGGCACGTGCCGGCCTGCGCGAACCGGAAAAGCCGATCGGGTCCTACCTGTTCTCCGGCCCGACCGGCGTCGGCAAGACCGAAGTGGCAAAGCAGCTCGCCGCCTCGCTCGGTGTCGAGCTGATCCGCTTCGACATGTCGGAATATATGGAACGCCATACCGTCTCGCGGCTGATCGGCGCGCCTCCCGGCTATGTCGGCTTCGACCAGGGCGGCCTGTTGACCGACGGCGTCGACCAGCATCCGCACTGCGTGCTGCTGCTCGACGAGGTCGAGAAGGCGCATCCGGACCTGTTCAACATCCTGTTGCAGGTCATGGACCACGGCAAGCTGACCGACCACAACGGCAAGCAGATCGACTTCCGCAATGTCATCCTGATCATGACCACCAATGCGGGCGCGTCCGACGCGCAGCGCGCGGCGATCGGCTTCGGTTCGACCAAGCGTGAAGGCGACGATGTCGAGGCGATCAACCGGCTGTTCACGCCGGAGTTCCGCAACCGCCTCGATGCGATCATCCCGTTCGGCTCGCTGCCGGTGCCGGTCATCCATCAGGTGGTGCAGAAGTTCGTCATGCAGCTGGAGGCCCAGCTTTCCGAGCGTGGCGTCACCTTCGAGCTGTCGCCCGAGGCGATCTCGTGGCTGGCCGACAAGGGCTATGACGAGCGCATGGGCGCGCGTCCGCTCGGTCGCGTCATCCAGGAGCACATCAAGAAGCCGCTGGCCGACGAGGTGCTGTTCGGCAAGCTGAAGAAGGGCGGCACGGTGCGCGTCACCGTCGAGAAGAAGGAGACCGGCGAGACCGGCCTGAAGCTCGAATCGCTGGCCGACGAAGCGCCGGTGAAACCGAAGAAGGAAGAGCCGGACGAAGCGCCGAAGGTACGCAAGGCCGTGGCGAAGAAGCCGGCCGCGAAAAAGGTGGTGGCGCAGAAGCCGGAGCCGAAGGGCAAGGACGGCGGCAAGCGCAGCCTGGTGCCGCAATTGCCGCGCAAGGGCTGACAAGCCTCCGAGTCAAATAGTCAAAAAGCCCCGGAAACGGGGCTTTTTTCGTGGTAGGAGGATGCCGCGTGGAGCTCGGGCAAATCATCGTGCTGAACGGCGCGCCGCGATCGGGAAAGTCGAGCATTGTCCAGGTGATCCAGGAGACGTTCGACGGCGCCTGGATGAATCTGGGCGTCGACGTTTATGCACGGATCACCCCGCCAAGCTATCGTCCCGGCATCGGCCTGCGTCCCGGGGGAGAGCGTCCCGATCTTGAAATCTACCTACCCCAATTCTACGCCGCACTCTATGAATCGATTGCCGCCCATAGCCGGGCGGGACTGAATGTCGTCGCCGATGTCGGTCACCACGACGCCTATTCGAAGCCGCTCAACATACTTGCCGATTGCGCCCGGCGGCTCGCCGGCCTGCCGGCGCTTTTCGTCGGAGTTCGCTGCCCGATCGAGGTGATCCTTGAAAGGCGCGCGCAGACTTCCGCGGAGGGCTATGTGACGGGATCGCGTGATGATCCGGCACCGCTGCCGGTCCGCCTCTGGCAGGAGGCGGTCCACAAGCCAGGCCTCTACGATCTGGAGGTCGATACGTCGCAGCTCAGCCCGGCACGGTGTGCACAGGCAATCCTGCAACAGCTGGGCACGCAGCCGACCGCCTTTCAGAGACTGGCGCAATCGCCGGCTAGCTGAACTTCGGTTGCGGCCGGCTTAGCTTCCCAGCGCGGCCCGTATCTTTTCGGCGTTCTCCACCAGCACCTCCGGCTTCTCCATCTGTCCGGAGTGCGGCTTCAACGGAATGCCGTCGAAGCGCGGAATGACGTGCACATGCAGGTGATAGACGCTCTGTCCCGATGCCGGTTCGTTGAACTGCAGGATGGTGACGCCATCGGCGGTGAAGGCTTTTTTGACCGCCAGCGCAACCTTCTGCACAACCGCAAAAAGCGGACCGAATGTCGCCGGATCGGCGTCGATCAGATTGCGCGACGGCGCCCTTGGCACCACCAGCGTATGACCGGTCCCTTGCGGCATCACATCCATGAAGGCGACAACGGCGTCATCTTCATAGACGCGATGCGACGGGATTTCGCCGCGCAGGATTTTCGCGAAGATGTTGCCGGGATCGTAGGTGGCTTCGGCCATGGCGTGCCCTCCAGATAATTGTCCAGCCCGTTTAGCGGCCATCGCGCGGCAAGGCGACGCCGACCAGGCTTCAGCTATTCCGCCAGGTCCTTGCGGAATGGCGTGTGGTCCTCAAGATATTCGCCCATCCGCTCGACTTCGCGGCGTTCCCGCCTGAGATAGTCAGCCACCGCGTTGCGCAGGCCGGGGTGCGCGATGTAGTGCGCCGAATGCATGGTCACCGGACGATAGCCGCGCGCCAGCTTGTGCTCACCTTGCGCGCCGGCCTCGACCACCTTCAGCTTGTGCTCGATGGCGAAGTCGATCGCCTGGTGGTAGCAGACCTCGAAATGCAGGAACGGGTGGTCCTCGATGCAGCCCCAGTTGCGCCCGTAGAGCGCATCGGAGCCGATGAAGTTGATGGCGCCGGCGATGTAGCGTCCATTGCGTTTGGCCATCACCAGCAGGATGTCGTCGGCCATCCGCTCGCCGATCATCGAGAAGAATTCGCGGTTAAGGTACGGCCGGCCCCATTTCCTGCTGCCGGTGTCCATGTAGAAGGCGAAAAACTCGTCCCAGGCCTTTTCGGTTAGGTCCTTGCCGGTCAGCCAGTCGATCGAAATGCCGTCGGCGAGCGCCTCGCGCCGCTCCTTCTTCATCGCCTTGCGCTTGCGCGAGGCGAGCGTGGCGAGAAAGTCGTCGTAGTTCGAAAAGCCTTCATTGAAAAAATGGAACTGCTGGTCGGTGCGGTGCAGGAAACCTGCCGCCTCCAGCGTCGCGACATCGCTCTCGCTGGCGAAGGTGACATGCGCGGAGGACACGCCGAGCTTGTCGGTCACCATCTTGAGACCAGCGGCAAGGCCGGCCTTCACCGTATCTTCGTCTTCACCCTTGCCGACCAGCAGGCGAGGACCTGTGACCGGCGTGAACGGCACAGCACTTTGCAGCTTCGGATAGTAGCGCCCGCCGGCGCGCGCGAAAGCATCCGACCAGCCATGGTCGAAGACATATTCGCCCTGGCTGTGCGATTTCAGATAGCAGGGCACGGCCCCGAGCAGCCTGCCTTGCGCGCTCTCCAGCCTGAGGTGATGGCCCTGCCAGCCGGTGCGCCGCACGGCGCAGCCGGAATCCTCGAGCGCGCTCAGAAAAGCGTATGAAACGAGAGGGTTGTAGCCATTTTCTGCATCGCCGCTCGTGGTGCCGGCAAAGCCGTTCCACTCATCGCAGGTGAAGGCGCCGATGCCGGCGGCGACACGGATCGAAAACTCCCCATTCGCCGTTTGCCCATCGCCGTCGTCACCCTGATCCATGAGGCTTATTTAAGCTCCCTATGGGGCCGTGCAAGCCTGGATCACGCCACCTTTACGAGATCGGGTTCAAAACCTTCGAACGTCATCTGGTCGGCGTATCTGAAGGTCAGGTCGACCGCCGGTTGGTCATGCACGGTCCAGGTGATTACAGGCATTTTCAACCGCTCGCGCACGAAACTGACGAACGGGTTCGGCAGGTCGCCCGCCGCATAGGAGGTGAAGGCGATGTCATGCGCCAGCATTGAGAAATGTGCTTCGATCAGCTGGTTGTCCTTGCCATAGGCTGTCAGTCCGCCGGGGATGCCGGCCGCATGTTTCGGAAAGTCGCGGATCAACCAGTGGTCGAACGACATGATCGCGGCCTTGCCCCTGTAGCGCCTGAGCATCTTGCCGACGCTCTCCACCAGGCCCTGGTCGTGACCGGGAACGCCCTTCAGTTCGACGACCATCGGCACGCGGCCGTCGACCAGATCGAGCGCCTGCTGCAGCGTCGGCACGTGATCCGATGTGCCGCCGACCTTCAGCGTCGTCAGCTCTGCCGCCGTTCGCTGCCAGACGAAACCGTCCTGGCCGGTCAGCCGCTTGAGGTCGCCGTCATGGATGACGACGGGGATACGGTCCGACGACAGGTGGACGTCGCATTCGATCGCATAGCCGCGCTCGGTGGCGGCGGCGAAGGCCGACAGCGTGTTTTCCCAACGCGCCTTGTTCATGTCGTGGAAGCCGCGATGCGCGACGGGGCGGGCCGTCAGCCAGGAAAGATCAGTCATGATTGCGCCTGCTCTATTCGACTTCGAAGATCGCTTCGATTTCCACTGCGGCATTAAGCGGCAGCGAGGCGGTGCCGACGGCGGAGCGGGCATGCTTGCCGCGCTCGCCAAGTGCTGCGACCAGAAAATCGGAAGCGCCATTGGCGACCAGATGCTGCTCGACGAAACCCGGCGCCGATGCGACGAAGACGGTGATCTTCACCACGCGGCGGATTTTCTCGAGATCGCCGAGCGCCGCCTTGGCCTGCGCCAAAATGTTGATCGCGCAGTATTTTGCGCCTTCCTGGCCGGCTGCCGTGTCGACGTCGCGGCCCAGCAGGCCGCTCGCCTGCAGCTTGCCGTCCTTGAGCGGCAATTGCCCGGCGGTGAACAGCATGTTGCCGGTTCGGCAATAGGGCACGTAGTTGGCGGCGGGCGCGGCGGCGGCAGGAATCGTCACGCCGAGATCACTTAGCCGCTTTTCGATTGTTTCACTCATTGGTTTTCCCTATTGCTGGAAGGCGCCGCGTTAGCCGGGCCGAAATTGCTATTTTTGCCTCGCTTCCGCCATGACTTTTTTTAAGCTGGACCATCTTTCCCTGCGGCCTGCCATCAGCCGCGACGATCGGAGCACCATATGCGCGCAACGCGCCTTGCCTTCCACGCCGTCCTGCTGCCAACGCTCTTCTCGATGGCTCCAGCCTTTGCCGTGCCGGCCCTGCAGGCGCATCGCGCCGTCTACGATCTCACCTTGAGCAAGGCCTCCGATCGCTCGGGAATCACCGGCATATCGGGCCGCATGGTCTATGAGTTCAATGGTTCGCCCTGCGAGGGCTATACGGTCAAGTTCCGCTTCGTCACCCAGATCGTCACCAACGACAACACCAGGCTGACCGACCAGCAGACGACCACCTTCGAGGATGCCGAGGGCAAGACGTTCTCCTTCGTCACCAAATCCTTCGTCGACCAAAACCTCGACAAGGAGGTCAAGGGCACCGCGACCAAGGAGGCCAAGGGCCTCAAGGTCGATATCGACAAGCCCGAGAAGAACAGCCTGGAGCTCGCCGCCACCCAGTTTCCGACGCAGCATCTGGTCGAGCTGATCGGCAAGGCGGAAAAGGGCGAAAATTTCTACGAAACCAATCTCTTCGACGGCTCGGAAGACGCCAACAAGGTGATGACCACCACCGTCATCGTCGGCAAGAAGGCCGACGGCGACAAGGCCGACCCGGAAGCGCCGGCGCTGGCCAAGCTTGCCGGCGACAAATACTGGCCGGTCGACATCGCCTATTTCGACGACACCGACAAGACCGGCGAAGAGGTGCCGGAATACCGGATCAGCTTCAAGCTGCACGAGAACGGCATCACCCGCGATCTCACCATGGACTATGGCGAGTTCTCGATGACCGGCAAGCTGGTCAACCTGTCCCTGTTCGACCAGTCGAAGCCCTGTCCGGCGAAGTAGCGCCACCCCGCTTTGAGTTAACCACGACCCGGCGACCGACTTGAACGCGCCGCAATCAGGCCCCAGCTTTCCCTTCAAGCATATTCGGGGGGAGTGCAGCTTGAGCAGGATCGACGTGTTCGTGGCGCCGCGGCCCAATCCGGCGCTGATCAGGGTCATGACGGTCTTCAACCGGATCGTCATGCTGCGCGGCGTGCCGGGGTTTCGCGATCTCTTGCCGTTCAACCGGCTGGCCGGGCTGCGCGGCGTCGCCAATGTCCGCCACATCGACTTTCCCGACGCTGACCGGGAGCGCCTGAAGGCCTGCTGCGGCGCCGGCAAGGCGACCTTCATCACCCCCAACCATCCCGAGTTCTTCACCGATTGGATGATCGACAAGGAGATCGTCTCGCAGGTCAGCCCGCTCGCCGCCTCCTGGGCCACGCATGGGGTCGTCAACGGGCTCGGCCGGCCGATGCAGAAATTCTGGCTGGCCAACAATCTGATCGCCCAGATCCCCGGCAACAGCGCAGCGGCCAGGGAACACTCGGTCGGCTGGGCGCTGCAGGGGCACGGCGTGCTCCTGCACCCGGAAGGCAGCGTCGGCTGGCACGGCAATGTCGTCGCGCCGCTGCTTCCGGGTGCCGTCGAGATGGGGCTCGAGGCGCTGAAGCGCGGCCCCGCCACGGCTGCCGATTTCAAGGTCTGGGTCGCGCCGGTGGTCTGGAAGCTCGCCTTCACCGGCAATGTCGAGCCGGGGCTGGCAAAGGAATGCACCTATGTCGAGCGCAGGCTGGGGATCGACCGCCGCTCCGCCGATACGCTGCCGGAGCGTGTCCACCATATCTATTCGACGCTGTTGTCGCGCGACGTGGCCGCCTCGGGCATGGTGTCCGACCGGCGGGTCCCATACGACGTGCTGCAAAAGGCGTTGCTGGTCGAACTTAGCCACCGGCTCGGCGAGGTCATTTCGGCCGACAGCGCCCTCGGCGACATCATCGAACTGCTGCGCCTGTCACGCCGCTGGCTGCGTGAAAACGCCGGTGACGCCGAGAGATCGAAAAAGGTCCGCGCGCTTACCGAGACGATCCAGCGCCTGCAGCGGGTCGGGCCTTGGGCGTCAGTCAGTCCGACGGTCACGCAGGAGGAGATCGCCGAGCATCTGAAGCGCATCCGCAACGACTATTGCAAGGGTGGACTGCGCGATACGCTCAACCGCTTCATTCCGCAGCCGGCCGGACCGCGCCGCGCCCACATCCGCGTGCCGGAACCGCTGGGCTTGCATACCTTTGAAGGCTCGGTCGACGAGGCGCTCGACGAATTGCGGTCGCGTATGCAGGAAGCCATCAGCGGTATCGTGGCCGGTCTCGACGCAAGTGGCGGCTTCATTTCCTATCCGAATCCCTTCTATCATCGCTGAGGTTGGACGCCGGGCTAATCGCATGGCTGCCAGAGAGAAATCGGGAGTGCGGCAAGCCTCATGGCGGTCTATGTCGATGCGGCAATCTGGAAATGGGCCGGCCATCGCTGGTGCCATCTGATGGCCGACGATACCGACGAACTGCATCGCTTTGCGGCCGCGCTCGGCGTCAAGCGTTCATCCTATCAAGGACCACCCAGGACATCGGCGCCGCATTATGACATAACCGGCTTCGAGCGCGACCGCGCGGTGCGGCTCGGCGCCATCGAATGCAGCCGCGAGGAGATCGTCGCGATCTTCCGGCGGGTGCGAGTGCCGAACGGGAAGAGACGCCCATGACATTGACGGCATTTCTGGCTTACTGCGCCGCGATCACGCTTGCGGCGGCAACGCCCGGTCCGGCGATGTTTGCGGTCATCACCAACGGCGTCTCGCGCGGCTTCGTTCGCGCCTTCATGGCCGGCGTCGGCATTGCCGCCGGCGACGCGGTGCTGGTGATCCTGGCGCTGCTCGGCCTTGTGGCGCTGGCGAAGACCTTCGAATGGGTGTTTCTCGCCCTGAAATATGCAGGTGCCGCCTATCTGGTGTTCCTTGGCATCAGGATGTGGCGGTCGGCAGCCGCGCAATCCGATGGGCCAACTGCGGCGCAGCCAAGGCTGGCCCGATCGTTTTTCCTCGGTGCGTCCATCGCCCTGGGCAATCCGAAGGCGATCCTGTTCCACGCTTCCATCATGCCGCTGATCCTCGACCTCGATACGATGACCTTCGCCGACGGAGTGCTGGTGATTGCCGTCGTGATCAGCGTCAACATCGTCACCATGGGTGTCTATGCCGCTCTGGCCGGAAGGGCTTCCGGCTGGTTCAGGACGCCGGGCCGCATGCGCCTGATGAACAGGTTTGCCGGCAGCGCCATGATCGGCACCGGTGCGCTGATCGCCGCACGCTGAGCCATAAGACGGCGCAGCGCTTGCGTTTGTCGCGCATCCCCTCTATATGGCCGCTCATTCCACACACGGACTTTGGTGTCTGCCCGGGAGAAATCCGGCTGAAACCTCCGGTGGCGTTCGAGGACATAAGTCCAAAAATGCCTGTGTCCGTGGAGGCTAACCGGAAAGGAACTAAGAATGGCTCTGCCTGATTTCAGCATGCGCCAGCTTTTGGAAGCTGGCATTCACTTCGGCCACCAGACCCACCGCTGGAACCCGAAGATGGCGCCTTACATCTACGGCGCCCGTAACAACATCCACATCATCGACCTGTCGCAGACGGTGCCTTTGCTGCACCAGGCGCTGAAGCAGGTGTCCGACACCGTCGCCAAGGGCGGCCGCGTGCTGTTCGTCGGCACCAAGCGCCAGGCGTCCGACATCGTTGCCGATGCCGCGCAGCGTTCGGCGCAGTACTACGTCAATTCGCGTTGGCTCGGCGGCATGCTGACCAACTGGAAGACGATCTCGAACTCCATCCAGCGCCTGCGCAAGCTCGATGAGCTGCTGGCCGGCGAGGCCCAGGGCCTCACCAAGAAGGAGCGCCTCAACCTCGACCGCGAGCGCGAGAAGCTCGACAAGGCGCTGGGCGGTATCAAGGACATGGGCTCGACCCCGGACCTGATGTTCGTCATCGACACCAACAAGGAAGCGATCGCCATCCTCGAGGCCAAGCGCCTCGGCATTCCGGTCGTCGCCATCATCGATTCGAACTGCGATCCGGACAAGATCGACTTCCCGATCCCCGGCAATGACGACGCGGCCCGCGCCATCCAGCTCTATTGCGACCTGATCGCCAAGGCTGCGATCGACGGCATCGCTCGCCAGCAGGGCGCGCTCGGCGTCGACATCGGTGCCTCGGTCGAGGCTCCGGTCGAGCCGGCGCTCGATCCGACCCCGGCCGCCGAGAGCCCGGAAGCCTAATAGCGAAGGCCGGTTGCGGCCTTCATCTTTCCAATATGTTGGCGCGTTAAGCGCTGGTGTCGGGCGCATCATCGGGAATCGATGGTGCGTCGGCGCATTTGAAACAAAGAGGCGACAATGAGCATTTCGGCTGCACAGGTCAAAGAACTCCGCGACTTGACCGGCGCGGGCATGATGGACTGCAAGGCGGCGTTGAACGAAACCAACGGCAACATGGAAGAGGCCGTCGACTGGCTGCGCAAGAAGGGCATCTCCAAGGCCGACAAGAAGGCCGGCCGCACCGCCGCCGAGGGGCTGATCGGTGTTGATTCCGGCGTCCGCGAGGCCGCGGTCGTCGAGGTCAATTCCGAGACCGACTTCGTCGCCCGCAATGCCGCTTTCCAGGAGATCGTCGCCAACGTCGCCAAGGTCGCGCTCGCCTATGGCGGCAAGACCGATGTGGTCGCAGCGGCCAAATATCCGGGCTCGGACAAGTCGGTCACCGACACCATCAAGGACGCGGTTGGCACCATCGGCGAGAACATGGGCTTCCGCCGCTCGGCCAAGCTCACCGTCGAGCACGGCGTCGTCGCCACCTATGTCCACAACGCGGTTGCCGACGGCCTTGGCAAGCTCGGCGTGCTGGTTGCCATCGAGACCACCGGAAACGAGCAGGCGGCCAACGCTTTTGCCCGCCAGGTTGCCATGCATGTCGCCGCCACTAACCCGATGGCGCTGACGGCCGAGCAGATCGATCCGGCGGCGGTCGAGCGTGAGAAGGCGATCTTCTCCGACCAGGCGCGCCAGTCCGGCAAGCCGGAAGCGATCATCGAGAAGATGGTCGAAGGCCGTCTGCGCAAGTTCTACGAAGAGGTCGTTCTTTTGAAGCAGGCCTTCGTGATCAATCCCGACATCACCGTCGAGAAGGCGCTGAAGGATGCCGAGAAGGAGATCGGAGCGCCGGCCAAGATCACGGCCTATCTGCGCTTCGCGCTCGGCGAAGGCATCGAGAAGGAAGAGACCGATTTCGCGGCGGAAGTCGCCGCGGCGGTCAAGAAATAACCCGAAGACGGGTTTCTCTGCTCAGGCAGCACGGCCGGGCGTCCGCGAGGATGCCCGGCCGATTTCTTTGCGGTGTCGATGAAGGCCCTGAGCTTCGGCGCCATCGACGCACGGCGCGGGAAGTAGAGGAAAGGCCGGGTTCCTCGATCGCCGATTGCGGCAGGATTTGCACGAGGCTGCCGGCGGCGACGTGTGCGCGCACCAGCGGCTCGAAGACATAGGCAATGCCGATTCCGGCCAGCGCGAGATCGATCGCGGCAAGTGAATCCGTGACGATTGCAGTGCCGCGCGTTTCCACGGAAACGTCTTTGCCGTCCTCCGCCAGATCCCAGCGATAGAGCGCGCCGCTGCGGACGAGCCGGTAGCCGATGCAATTGTGGTTCGCCAGATCGGCCACATCGCGCGGACGACTATGCCGCCCGATATAGGCCGGAGTGGCAACCATGACGGCGCTGAACGGCCGCGTAAGCCGGACCGTGACCATGTCCTGCGCGATCATCTCGCCGAGCCTGATGCCGGCGTCGAACCCTTCTCCGACGATATCGACGAGCCCCTGGTCGGCGACTATCTCGACCGTCACGTCCGGATAGCGCTCCGCCATCGCGGCAACCACAGGCGTCACCGCCAGGGGGATGGCGATGTTGGAGGCGTTGATCCTGAGCTGGCCTGCCGGGCGTCCCTTGATGCCGCGGATGCGATCCATCCGCTCGGCGATATCCTGGAGGGCAGGGGCCGCCGTCTCGACCAGCGCCTTGCCAGCTTCCGTCAGCGAAACGCTGCGCGTCGTGCGCGCGAACAAAGGTTGGCCGATCCGCTCCTCAACGAGACGCACCGCATGGCTGACCGCCGAGGGGCTCATGCCGAGTTCGGCCGCGGCGAGCGCAAAGCCGCCGCGCCGGGCAACGGCGACGACGACAGGCAGATGGCTGAGCAGGTCCCGGTCCATTCATGAATAGTATCGCATAGTCCTTGCGAACAATGCAATCTTCTCGATGCCAACGCATTGCCCCACATTGCCCTCAACACATCGGCGGCGGGCTGACACAAGGAGAAGAGCTATGAACGCGTTGAGAAACGTCACCTTCGCAGCAGGTATTGCGCTGGCGCCAGTCGATGCCGGTGGAGCCGAGCCATTGGAGTGGCGGGCGCTCGCCGACGAACGCGCCGTCATCCGCATCGCAGATGCCATCGACCGCGCCGTCGACGCGCAGGACTGGAAGCTTGCGCGCAGCTATTTTGCCGACCGCGTCACCGCCGATTTCAGCAGCCTTTCCGGACAGCCTGCGGCCACCATCGCCTCGGACGACCTGATCGGGACATGGGCGGCGAATCTGAAGGGCAGCAAGACAAGCCTGCACCTGCGCACCAACCACCAGGTCGCCATCGACGGCGAGAGCGCTATAGTTCTGTCGAACGGCTATGCCTGGAACCGGATGGAAGGCAATGGCGATCCGCTCTGGGAAGTCTGGGGCACCTACGAGCACCATCTGGTCCGCTCCAGCGCGGGCTGGAAAGTCGACGGCTTCACCTTCCGCATGACGCATGAGCGCGGCAACCCCTTGGTCAAGGCCACTCCAGGCCATTGAGCGCCGGCACCGTCAAGATCAGGAAAGGATGACGTCATGACAATGAACTACTACAATCTCGGCAACAGCGGCCTGCGGGTAAGCCGGCTGGCGCTGGGCACGATGACCTTCGGCACCGTACTGGGCTGGGGGGCGGACAAGGAAACTGCCCGCGCCATGTTCGACGCCTATGTCGAGGCGGTGGCAATTTCTTCGACACCGCCGATCTCTACACAGGCGGCACCGCCGAGACCTGGCTCGGCGAGTTCGTCGCCGAGCGGAGCTTACGCGACAAGGCGGTGATCGCCACCAAATTCACCATGAATACGCAGCCCGGCAATCCGAATGCCGGCGGCAATGGTCGCAAGAACATTATGCGTGCCATCGACGCTTCGCTGAAGCGGCTCGGAACCGACTATATCGACCTTTATCTGCTGCATATCTGGGACAGGCTGACGCCGGCCGAGGAGGTCATGCGCACGCTGGATGACCTCGTGCGCGCCGGCAAGGTGCGTCATATCGGCCTTTCCGACGTGCCGGCGTGGTATGCGGGCCGGGCACAGGCGATCGCCGAATTGCGCGGCTACGACCCGGTTTCGGCCCTGCAGCTCGAATACTCGCTCGCCGAGCGCACCATCGAGCACGAATTCGTACCCTTCGGCACGCGTCACGGCGCCGGCATCATGGTCTGGAGTCCGCTGGCCGGCGGCCTGCTAAGCGGCAAGTACCGACCGACCCGGGCCGGAAATGCCGGGCGGCTCGATGGTTTCCGCAACACCACCCATCCGGGGTTCCAGAAATTCACGGAGCGCAACTGGAAGATCGTGACCGAACTCGAAAAGGTCGCTGCCGAACTCGGCCGCAGCATGCCCCAGGTTGCACTCAACTGGGTGGCGACGCAGCCGGGCGTCGCCTCCGTCATTCTCGGGGCTACGAAGCTCGGCCAGTTGCAGGACAATCTCGGTGCGCTGGACTTCTCGATCCCCGCCGACCTTCGCCAGAGGCTGGATTCGGTCAGCAGATCGCCGGCACCATTTCCCTACTCGTATTTCGGTTCCGAGATACAGGCGCGGGTTACCGGCGGTGCCGCGACCGGCGACAAGCCTGCCGGCTATGCGTCACAGGTGCTTATCGAAGGTGAGGCCGTCAGCGTCACCAGCAGCTGACCGGCCGCGACCAAACAGCCGGGAAATTGCCAAAGGGCGCCGCGTGACATCGCGGCGCCCTTCGTGTATCGGAACTCGGCATTGCGCCGGTGTTAGGAGCGCGGCGCCTGCGCGGCCTGCCACCCCAGGCGCTTCACACGCAAAATGACGAGGACCAGATGACGGCGAAGCCCCTCTACCGACGTGTCTTGTTGAAAGCGTCGGGCGAAGCGCTGATGGGCGAACAGCATTTTGGCATCGACGTCTCGGTTGTCGACCGCATCGCCGCCGACATCGCGGAAGCCCGTGCGCTGGGCATCGAAGTGGGTGTGGTCATCGGCGGCGGCAACATCTTTCGCGGCGTCGCGGTTGCATCGAAAGGCGGCGACCGCGTCACCGGCGACCACATGGGCATGCTCGCCACCGTCATCAACTCGCTGGCGCTGCGCACCTCACTGATCAAGATTGGCGTCGACGCGGTGGTGCTGTCGGCCATCGCCATGCCCGAACTCTGTGAGAGCTTCTCGCAACGCCAGGCGACCGCCTACATGAACCAGGGCAAGGTGGTGATCTTTGCCGGCGGCACCGGCAACCCGTTCTTCACCACCGATTCGGCCGCTGCCCTTCGCGCCGCCGAAATCGGCGCAGATGCGCTGTTCAAGGGCACCCAGGTTGACGGCGTCTACTCGGCCGATCCCAAGAAAGACCCGAATGCGACGCGCTTCGAGCGCATCAGCCATGCCGAAGTCATCAACAAAGGCCTTTCCATCATGGATACGGCCGCGATTGCACTTGCGCGGGAAAACAACATTCCGATAATCGTCTATTCGATCCACGAGAAGGGTGGTTTTGGCGATATTCTGAGGGGCGGCGGCCGTTGTACAGTCGTTGCGGACGATTGATCCGGAGCGGTTTCGAAAACCTGGGCACCGGTTTTTTTCGAAACAAGGCTCGAACACAAGCAGTGAACCCGGCTAACGGGTCGAGGAGATGAAGATGAGTGGTGAGTTCGACGACCTCAAGCGGCGCATGGATGGGGCGATTGCCGCATTCCGGCATGATCTCGCTTCGTTGCGCACCGGCCGCGCCTCCAGCAACCTGCTAGATGCCATCCAGGTCCAGGCCTATGGCACCGCCATGCCGATCAACCAGGTGGCGAACGTGTCCGTGCCGGAGCCGCGCATGATTTCGGTTTCTGTCTGGGACAAGGCCATGGTCGGCGCTGTCGATCGCGCCATCCGCGAATCCAATCTCGGCTTCAACCCGATCGTCGACGGCACCAATCTGAGGATACCGCTGCCTGAGCTCAACGAGCAGCGCCGCAAGGAGTTGGTCAAGATCTCGCATGGCTATGCCGAGAACGCCCGTGTCGCCGTGCGCCATGTCCGCCGCGACGGGATGGATTTCTTGAAGAAGGCCGAAAAGGACGGCGACATCAGCGAGGACGATCATCGCAAGCGCTCCGATCAGGTCCAGAAGCTGACCGACGAGATGATCAGCACTATCGACCACCTGCTTTCCGATAAGGAAGCTGAAATCATGCAGGTTTAGGGTCGGTCTTTCACCGGCCCGAAAGCGAGACTATGGCAACGCCCGCGCATGTCGCGATCATCATGGACGGAAACGGACGCTGGGCCAAGGCGCGCGGCATGCCGCGGCTTGCCGGCCATCGCGCCGGTGTCGAGGCGCTGCGCAAGACGGTGCGCGCCGCTCCCGGCCTCGGCATCTCCTTCCTGACCGTCTACGCCTTCTCGTCGGAAAACTGGTCGCGGCCGAAATCCGAAGTCAGCGACCTGATGGGCCTTTTGAAGCTGTTCATCCGCCGCGACCTCGCCGAACTGCACCAGAACGGCGTGCGGGTGCGAATCGTCGGCGACAGGGCAGGGCTGCAGCCCGATATCAGGGGTCTGCTCCAGGAAGCCGAATCGCTGACCGCGGGCAATGAAGCGCTGACCCTGGTCATCGCCTTCAACTACGGCGGACGCGACGAGATCGTGCGCGCGGCACGCAAGCTCGCCGCAGCAGCCGCGCGCGGCGAAATCGACAGCGAGGCGATCACCGCCGACATGTTTGCCGGTTCTCTCGATACCGAAGGCATCCCCGATCCGGAGCTGGTCATCCGCACCAGCGGCGAACTCAGGCTGTCGAACTTCCTTCTTTGGCAGGCGGCCTATAGCGAACTGGTCTTCCTGCCCTGCTACTGGCCAGACTTCAGCCGCGAGCACCTGGCCGACGCGCTGCGCGATTTTGCCAGCCGCGAACGCCGTTTTGGCGGCCTTGCCGCCCAAGACGTGGCTTCGTGACCGGCGCTCATATGAGCAACCTCCAGCTGCGGGTCGTCTCGGCCTTGGTGCTGGCAGTCATCACCCTTGGCCTGACCTGGTTCGGCGGATTACCCTTCCGTTTGCTCTGTGCGGCGATCGCGGCCGCCATCTTCTATGAATGGTCGCGCATTGCGCGGCCATCCGCCGGCGCGGGCCTCGGCTTCCTGCCCGAAGCGCTGCTTCTGGTTTTCGTCGGCGCGCTGATTGCCGGCCTGCCGGCCTCCTGGCTGCTTGCCCTTGTCGCCGCACTGGTTGTGGCCGCGGCGCTCAGTGCACAAATGCGCGGAGCCGCGCAATGGGATGCGGCCGGCATTGCCTATGCGGCGCTTTCCGGCCTGTCGCTGGCACTGCTCCGCGATGGCGACCGTTCCGGCCTGGTCGCGATCCTGTTCCTGTTCGCGGTGGTCTGGGCAACCGACATCTTTGCCTACTTCGTTGGCCGCGCCGTCGGTGGGCCGAAACTGGCGCCGTCGATTTCGCCGGGCAAGACGCAGAGCGGAGCACTGGGAGGCGCCATCGGCGGCGTGGTCGCCGGCCTGCTTCTTGCGACCGTCGCAGGTGCCGGCAACCTCGGTATCTTGGGCGTTGTTGCGCTTGCTTTGTCGGTCATCTCCCAGGCCGGCGATCTTTTCGAATCCTGGGTCAAGCGCCGCCACGGTGCTAAGGATTCCGGTGCGCTGATCCCAGGCCATGGCGGTGTCATGGACAGGGTGGACGGGCTTGTCGCGGCGGCTTTCGCCCTGTACGTCATCGGCTGGATTTCGGCGAGCGCCGACCATCCGGCACAGTGGCTGTTTCCGGCCTAAATGACACGACTGCATGGCGAAGAACGGGCCTGCATGCCAAAGAACCGGCTGCGCCACGGATTCGCCTGGATTGATGTCACAGTCACGGTGCGACCTGCGCCGCGGGCGAATTTGAGGGCATGACTTGAACGAGATATTTCACGCGGTCTTCAGCACGGAAGGCTTTGTCCTCGGCACGCTGGTGCCTTTCCTGTTCGTACTGACCGTAGTCGTCTTCGTCCATGAAATGGGCCATTACCTGATCGGTCGTTGGTGCGGAATCGGCGTGAAAGCCTTTTCGATCGGCTTCGGACCCGAACTCTTCGGCTTCAACGACAGCCATGGCACGCGCTGGAAACTCAGCGCCATACCGCTGGGCGGCTATGTCAAATTCGTCGGCGACATGAATGCCACATCGAGCCAACCCAGCGCCGAGGACATGGAAACGCTGACCGATGCCGAACGCGAGGTTGCTTTCCATACCCAGCCGATCTGGAAACGCGCGGCGACGGTGGTGGCCGGGCCGCTGTTCAACTTCCTGCTGACGATTGCCGTCTTTGCGGTGCTGTTTTCGGTCTATGGCCGGCCCGTGCTCGAGCCGACAGCGGCCGAAGTCAGGGCCGACAGTCCGGCGGCCAAGGCCGGCATCCAGCCCGGCGACCGATTCGTCAGCGTCGACGGCAGCAAGATCGAGACCTTCGCCGACGTCCAGCGCCTGGTCTCCGGACGTGCCGGCGACGCCATCACCTTCACCATGCTGCGCGATGGCAAGGAGGTGACCGTCACCGCGACACCGGAGCTGATGGAGCAGGAGGACGCGCTGGGCAACAAGGTCAAGGTGGCCGTGATCGGCGTCGCCAACAACACCGAACTCGGCCAGCCGCGGCTGATCACGTACAGCCCTGTCGGCGCGGTGGGAGCGGCCGTCGAGGAGACCGGCCACGTCATTCAGCGCACCGGCCAGTTCCTGCAACGCTTCGTTGCTGGCCGCGAGGACAAATGCCAGCTGGGCGGCCCGATCAAGATCGCCAAAATGTCCGGCCAGGCGGCAAAACTTGGCTTCGAGTGGCTGGTGCAGCTTGTGGCATTCCTGTCAGTCGGGATAGGAATTCTGAACCTTCTGCCGATTCCCCCCCTCGACGGCGGCCATCTCTTGTTCTACGGCGTGGAGGCCGTCATCCGGCGGCCGGTCTCGGAACGGATGATGGAGATGGCCTACCGGGCCGGGCTGATTCTGGTCCTGGGCTTTATGGGTTTCGTATTCTGGAATGATCTGTTTGGGTGCTGAAATCATGAAGGAATTTGACTTCGGCACCGTCAATGTTGAGACGCCGTTTACCATGCACGGGGATATGCGTGACGCGAAAGCCACGCATCAGGGTTAAGTAAATACAAATTAACCAGAAGCCTTGCGTGTAGGGAAAATCCGGTTATTACGGTATGGGAAATTTACCGCACGTCCGGTTTTCTCGCCGTGGGGACTTCGAGAAAAGGTACAAAAGCCCGATGAAGGCAGCATCCAAGTTTCTGAGCGCCGCGTCCGCGGTGGCCTTGTCCGCCGCTCTGGTTGTGCCAGGCGCGCTCGCAGTGCAGTTCGTTGCCACATCGGCTGCCGAGGCGGCCGTTGTCTCGAGAATCGAGGTTTCGGGCAATCAGCGTGTCGACGCCGACACCATCCGCAATTACATCCAGATCAAGCCAGGCAAGGCCTTTTCCAGCTCCGATATCGACGATGCGGTGAAGGCGCTGTTCGGCACCGGACTGTTCTCGGACGTCCAGATCAATCAGGTCGGCTCCTCCCTGGTCGTCAAGGTTTCCGAATATCAGGTCGTGAACCAGGTTCTGTTCCAGGGCAACAAGAAGCTCAAGGACAACGCCCTTGCGATCGCGGTCCAGTTGAAGCCGCGCGGAACGTTCTCGCAGGCCACGCTTGATTCCGATGTCGAGGCGGTGAAGGCCGCCTATCGCCGGATCGGCCGCGACGATGCCGCCGTGACCACGCAGATCATGAATCTCGGCGACAACCGCGTGAACGTGGTCTTCAACATCAACGAAGGCGGCCGCACGCAGATCGCGTCGATCAATTTCGTCGGCAACAGCGCCTATTCGAGCCGCCGGCTTTCGGACGTCATCGCCACGAAGCGCTCGTCCTGGCTCTCGTTCGTGTTGCGTGACGACGTCTATGACGAGGACAAGCTGCGCGCCGATCAGGAGCTGCTGCGCCGCTTCTACTACAATCACGGCTATGCCGACTTCCAGGTCGTCTCCGCGGTCGGCGAGCTCGACGACACCACCAACAAGTACACGGTCACCATCACCGTGCAGGAAGGCGACCGCTACACGTTCGGCGACGTCAGCGTCGAGAGCACGATCCCCGAGGTCGACAGCAAGTCGCTGGAATCAGTGGTCCAGACCCACAAGGGCGACGTCTACAACGCCAAGGACGTGGAAGACACGATCATCGCGCTGACCGAGAAGGTCGCCGGTTCCGGCTATGCCTTCGCCCAGGTGACGCCGCGTGGCGACCGCAATTTCGAGAACCACACCATTTCGGTCGTCTACACGATCGACCAGGGCACCAAAGCCTATATCGAGCGCATCGAGATCCGCGGCAACGATCGCACGCGCGACTATGTTATTCGTCGCGAATTCGACGTCAGCGAAGGCGACGCCTTCAACCAGGTTCTGATCCAGCGCGCGAAGAAGCGCCTGGAAGCGTTGGATTATTTTGAGAAAGTCGACATCTCGACCGTGCCCGGCTCGCAGCCTGATCAGGTTGTGCTGGTGGTCGACGTGGTCGAGAAGTCGACCGGCGAGTTCTCGGTCGGCGCCGGCTACTCGACCGGCGGCGAGACGGCAGGCCCCTCTGTCGAAGGCTCGATCACCGAGCGCAACTTCCTCGGCCGCGGCCAGTTCATCAAGCTTTCGGCAGGTGGCGGCAAGAATTCGCGCGACTACAGCCTCTCCTTCACCGAGCCCTATTTCCTCGGGCGCCGTATCGCTGCCGGCTTCGATATCTACCAGCAGACGCGCAACTACGACAAATATGATAGCGAGACGCTGGGGGCGACCGTTCGTTTCGGCCTGCCGATCACCGACGACATCTCGACGCAGCTGGCGTACAATATCGCGCAGGAAAAATATAAGTTTGACGACGACTGCGATGACAATGGCGACGGCGTGCTGGGCGATTGCGACGTCTCGCAAGCCATTAAGGACGGCATTGCGGAAAGTCCCTGGATCAAGTCGTCGGTCAGTGTCGGACTAGTCTACAACACCATCGACGACATGAAGAACCCGCATGAGGGCATCTACGCCAACGTCACCACGGAAGTGGCTGGCCTCGGCGGTGACGCCAAATTCGTCAAAGTGACGGGCCGTGGCAGTGTCTACCAGACCCTGTCGGAGCAGCTCGATCTGGTCGGGCTTGTGTCCGCGGGCGCCGGCCATGTCGAAAGCTACGGCTCTGACGGCCTGCGCATCTTCGACCATTTCCAGAGCAGCGAACGCATGATCCGCGGCTTTGCCTATGGTGGCATCGGTCCGGTCGCCGAGGATAACAATACTGACCATCTCGGCGGCACCACCTACTTCAACGCCTCGGCCGAAGCCCAGTTCCCGCTGCCGGTCATTCCGGAAAGCTTCGGCCTGCGCGGCGCGGTCTTTGCCGATGCGGCGACGCTTTACGGCAACAAGATCGCCAACCAAGCTCTGGTCAATCAGGCGTCAGCTGACTTGCAATTGCGCGCTTCGGTCGGTGTCGGCCTGATGTGGGCATCGCCTTTCGGTCCGATCCGCATCGACTATGCGATCCCGGTCAAGAAGCAAGCCACCGACGACGTGCAGGAATTCAACTTCGGCATAGCGACCCGTTTCTGATCCGCGGGTGACGTTGCTTCCGGGCCGGTTGCGGTCCGGAAGAGAGTGATCCGACCTAGCTGGATATTGCTTCTGGAATGACCGATCCGGTGTTCTTCGCGCCCTCACGCCGGTATACGGCTGGCGAAGTCGCGAATCTGACCGGCGCGCAGCTTGTCGATTCCGGCCAATCCCTTATTTCGATCGAGGCATTGGCGCCGGCCAATGAAGGCGGCCAGGACGCGCTCGTCTTTGTCGACGGCAAGCGCAATTTCGCCCTGATGCAGTCGTTGAAGGCCGCGGCTGTTCTTTGTCCGGCCGAATTCGCTGGCAAGGCTCCCGCAGGCATCGCCGTTCTGGTTCACCCGCGCCCGCAGCAGGCTTTTGCGCTGGTCGGGCGTCTTCTATTTCCGCAGGCTGCGACCCCGGGACCGATGACCGGCGAAACCGGTATCTCGCCACATGCCCACATCGACCCATCGGCGCATGTCGAGACCGGCGCCATCATCGAGGCCGGCGCGGTCATTGGCCCCCGTGTATCCGTCGGCGGTGGTACCGTCATCGCCCCGCATGCGGTCATCGGCCACTCCTGCCAGATCGGCCGCGACGGCTATATCGGCCCGGGCACCAGCGTTCAGTATGCGCTGATCGGCAACCGTGTCATCATCCATGGCGGCGCCAGGATCGGTCAGGATGGCTTCGGTTTCGTAGGCGGCGCCAAGGGCCCCGAGCGCGTGCCGCAGATCGGTCGCGTCATCATCCAGGACGATGTCGAGATCGGCTCGAACACCACGGTCGATCGCGGCGCCATGTCCGACACCATCATCGGCCAGGGCACCAAGATCGACAATCTGGTTCAGATCGCCCATAACGTCCGCATCGGCCGCAATTGCATTATTGCCGGTCTTTCGGGTATTTCCGGTTCCGTCGTGGTGGGCGACAACGTCACCATGGGCGGCGGCGTTGGGCTTGCCGATCATTTGACCATAGGGACAGGGGCCAAGCTTGCGGCGAGAAGTGGATTCATGAGCAACGTCCCGGCAGGCGAGATCTGGGGAGGCTACCCGGCGCAGCCGATGGCGGAGGCCATGCGCGAGATCGCCATGCTGCGCAAGCTCGCCAGGACACGCAAACAGGGCGACGGGAATGGCTGACATGGTGGCGACGCTCGAGGCGGTCGACATATTGGGTCTGATGAAGCTCCTGCCGCATCGCTATCCGTTCCTTATGATCGACCGCATCGTCGATATCGACGGCGACGAGTCCGCCGTCGGCATCAAGAACGTGACCATAAACGAGCCGCATTTCCAGGGTCATTTCCCGGACCAACCGGTGATGCCGGGGGTGCTGATCGTCGAGGCCATGGCGCAAACCGCTGGCGCCATCTGCATCCGCAGCCTCGCCACCGAGAAACCGTCGCTGGTCTATTTCCTGACCATCGACAACGCCAAATTCCGCAAACCGGTCGTCCCGGGCGACCAGTTGCGGATCCACGTCAAGAAAATCAAGAAACGCGGCAACCTGCTCAAATTCGCCTGTGAGGCTCTGGTGGACGGCGCAAAGGCCGCTGAAGCCGAGATCTCGGCGATGATGGTCACCAGCGTCTGACAATCGAATGCTCATGAAAATCCAGACTTCAATCCATCCTTCCTCCGTCGTCGAAGAGGGCGCTCAAATCGGCGAAGGTGTCCGTGTCGGCCCCTTCTGCCATATCGGCGCCGACGCGGTGATCGGCGACCGCGTCGAGCTTGTCAGCCACGTTTCGGTAATGGGCGCGACCACCATCGGTGCCGCGACCAAGGTCTATCCGATGGCGATATTGGGCGCGCCGCCGCAGAACACCAAGCACAAGGGTGGCCGCACCACCCTTGTCATCGGTGAGAACTGCACGATCCGCGAAGGCGTCACCATGCATCTCGGCACCGATTCCAGCCGCGGCGAGACGACGGTCGGCGACAACGGCAATTTCCTTGCCTATGCCCACATCGCCCATGACTGCGTCGTCGGCAAGAACGCCACCTTCGCCAACGGGGCGACGCTGGGCGGCCACTGCGAGATCGGCGACAATGTCTATATCGGTGGTCTGACCGCCGTTCACCAATTTGTTCGCGTCGGCGACAACGCTTTTCTCGGCGGCTGCTCAGCCGTCGTCGGCGATGTCATTCCCTACGCCATTGCCGTCGGCAATCGCGCCAGCCTTCGCGGCCTCAACATCATCGGCCTGAAGCGCTCCGGCCTGCCGCGCGCCGAAATCCATGTGCTGCGCAAGGCTTACAGGACGATCTTCGACCGCTCCCGGACCGTTGGCGAGAACATCGAATTTGCCAAGGCGGAATTCGCCTCGTCGCCGACGGCCATGAAAATCATCGATTTCATCGCCAGTCGCGGCAAGCGGCACTATGCCGTCCCGTCGCTCAAAGGTGGCGACGGCGACGACGCCGATGACGAAGGCTGAGACCGCCGGGACGAGACTTGATCTTCCGCCGGGCGCCAGGGTCGGCATCGTTGCCGGCGGCGGCAGCCTGCCGGTCGAGGTAGCGGCCGGCCTGGCCGGGCGAGGCTATCCGCCCTTCATCATACTGATGGAAGGCGAAGTCGACCGTAAGCCGGATCTCGCCGGTTACGAGCAAGAGACACTTGCCCTGGAAGATATCGGTTCGCTCGTACCGTTGCTGAAACGGCGCCGGATTACCCATCTGGTGCTTGCGGGCGAGATCAGGCGTCGGCCAAGGCTGACCGGCCTGCGTCCGAGCCTCAGTCTGATCGCCGTGCTTCCCGTGGTCGTCATGGCGCTGGCCCGCGGCGACGACGGCTTGTTGAAGGTCGTGGCACGCGCTCTGGAAGCGCGGGGGATCAAGATCGTCGGCGCCCATGAGATCGTGCCTGAATTGGCCGCGGCCGAAGGATCGTTGACCAGGGCGGAGCCGCGAAAATCCGACTGGCGCGACATCAATGCTGCCCATGCAGCGGCAAAGGCCATCGGTGCGCTCGACATTGGCCAGGCCGCAGTCGCGATCGGCGGCCGGGTGATTGCGCTGGAAGGCATCGAGGGCACCAATGGGCTGCTCGAGCGGACAAGGCAACTGCGCGACCATGGCCGGATCGCCGGCAAGACGCGCGGCGTGCTGGTCAAATGCGCCAAGCCCGGTCAGGAGTTGCGCGCCGATCTGCCTTCCATCGGTCCGCTGACGGTCGAGGCAGCGCATGAAGCGGGACTTGCCGGCATCGCCATCGAAGCCGGCCGTTCGCTCATTCTGGAAGGCCCAGCCACCATCGCGCGCGCCAACGCGCTTGGTCTGTTTGTCGTCGGTCTGGCAGCGGCGGAGCCGGCTAATGGTCACTGAGAAGCCGCTCAAGATCGCCATCGTCGCCGGCGAGGAATCCGGCGATCTGCTTGGCGCCGACATTATTGCCGCACTCAAGCGGACGACCGGCCGCGAAATCAGGCTTGTCGGCATAGGCGGCCGCCATATGCAGGCGCTCGGGCTGAAATCCCTGTTCGACGGCAGCGAGATCGCGCTGATGGGGTTCAGTGCTATCCTGCGTGACCTGCCGCGCCTGATCAGGCGCATCGGCCAGACTGCAGGCGCGATCGCCGCCGAAAAACCCGACTGCCTCATCACCATCGACAGCCCGGATTTTTCGCTGCGTGTGGCCCGCAAGGTCCGCGCCGCCGATCCGGCCATTCCGATCGTCCACTATGTCTGCCCAAGCGTCTGGGCGTGGCGGCCGGGCAGGGCGGTGGCGATGAAGCCCTATGTCGACCACATCCTGTGCATCCTGCCGTTCGAGGTGAAGGCGTTGGCCCGTCTCGGCGGGCCACCCGGCACCTATGTCGGCCACCGCCTGACACAGGATCCGGGCGTGCTTGCTGCAGCCAGGGCGCAAGGCCAAGCGCGCGACCTCTCGGAAGATCGCGTGAAGACACTGCTCGTGCTGCCCGGCTCCCGCCGTGGCGAAGTACGGCGCCTGATCGACGCGTTCGGTAAGACGGTGTCGGTGCTGCACCAGCGCGGTCATCGCCTGCGCCTTCTGTTGCCCACCGTGCCGCATGTTGCCGACCTGGTCAGGACTTCGGTCGCAAGCTGGGACGAAAAGCCGGAAATCATCCTCGAGCCCGAGCGCAAATGGCAGGCCTTCGGCAAGGCCGACGCGGCGCTGATCGCCTCGGGAACGGTGTCGCTCGAACTTGCGCTGTCAGGTGTCCCGATGGTGTCCTGCTACAAGCTCGATCCCGTGGCGCGGCTCGTCATGCCGCATCTGATTTCCGTCTGGTCGGCGCTGCTGCCCAATCTGATTTCCGACCGCGCGCTCGTGCCGGAGTTCTACGACCAGTATGTCTTGCCGGAAAACCTCGCCCGGCAACTGCAAGCATTGTTCGCCGACACCGGCATGCGCGCCTGGCAGAAAGACGGTTTCGCCGAGATCGCCAAGCGTATGGCCACGAACCGGCCCTCCGGCGATATCGCGGCGGAAGTCGTCCTCCGGCACATCAAATAAAAAGCGCCCTTACGGGCGCTTTTTCGCGTTTTGGTTCGGCCCCGATCAGCGCTTCGCGATCGGCACGTAGTCGCGTTCCGGCGCACCGGTGTAGAGCTGGCGCGGGCGGCCGATCTTCTGGTGCGGATCCTCGATCATCTCTTTCCACTGCGCGATCCAGCCGACGGTGCGGGCGACCGCGAACAGCACGGTGAACATGGTGGTGGGGAAGCCCAGCGCCTTCAGCGTGATGCCGGAATAGAAGTCGACATTCGGGTAAAGCTTCTTCTCGATGAAATAGGCGTCCGTCAGGGCGATCTTTTCCAGTTCCATGGCGATGTCGAGCAGCGGATCGTCCTTGATGCCGAGCTCGCCTAGCACCTCATGCGCGGTCTTCTGCATGATCTTGGCGCGCGGATCGTAGTTCTTGTAGACGCGGTGGCCGAAACCCATCAGCCGGAACGGATCGTTCTTGTCCTTGGCGCGGGCAATGAATTCCGGGATGTGGTCGACATGGCCGATCTCGCCCAGCATGTTGAGTGCCGCCTCGTTGGCGCCGCCATGCGCCGGGCCCCACAGGCAGGCGATGCCGGCGGCGATGCAGGCAAACGGGTTGGCGCCCGACGAGCCGGCAAGCCGCACCGTCGAGGTCGAGGCGTTCTGCTCATGGTCGGCATGCAGGATGAAGATGCGCTCCATGGCGCGCGCCAGCACCGGATTGATCTTGTATTCCTCGCACGGCACCGCAAAGCACATATGCAGGAAGTTGGCGGCGAAGTTCAACTCGTTCTTCGGGTAAATGAAGGGCTGGCCGATATGGTATTTGTAGGCCATCGCCGCGATGGTCGGCATCTTGGCGATCAGCCGCATCGAGGCGACCATGCGCTGGTACGGGTCCGAGATATCGGTGGAGTCGTGGTAGAAGGCCGACAGCGCACCGACCACGCCGCACATCACCGCCATCGGGTGTGCGTCGCGGCGGAAGCCGGTGAAGAAGCGCGACATCTGCTCGTGCACCATCGTGTGGCGCGTCACCCGGTAGTCGAAGTCGTCCTTCTGCGCCTTGGTCGGCAGTTCACCGTAGAGCAGAAGATAGCAGACCTCCAGGAAGTCGCCATGCTCGGCCAACTGGTCGATCGGATAGCCGCGGTGCAGGAGGATGCCGGCATCGCCGTCGATGAAGGTGATCCCCGACTCGCAGCTTGCCGTCGAGGTGAAGCCGGGATCGTAGGTGAAAGCCCCGGTCGTGTTGTAGAGCGAACCGATATCGATGACATCCGGCCCGACGGAACCGCTTCGCACCTTGAGTTCATGCGTCTTGCCGGCGAGCTCGAGCTTTGCGGTCGACTCGTGCGGTTTGCCGCCAAATTCCAGTTTTGTCGCAGCTTCGGTCATTGCAAACTCCTTTCGTTCCATGCCGGCAAAGGCAAATCCTGCAAATCACCGGAATGCGCGTACTCGCCACCGCATTTTAGGAGGTGCGTGCCAGATTGGGCCAAGGCCTAATGTTGCACTGCGAAACGCGCCTTTCAATGCCAATCTTCTTGGGCCAGTTTTCCTAATCGATTTGATCCGCGATACGCGCCAGGCTTTCGTCCCGGCCGAGCACGGCAAGCACGTCGAACACGCCCGGCGAGGTGCTTTTGCCGGTGAGGGCGGCCCTGAGCGGTTGGGCCACGGCGCCGAGCTTGTGGCCTTCGGCCAGCGCGAACTCGCGGATCGCCGCCTCCGCCGCAGCGGCAGTCCACTCCCCGGAAACCGCCTTCAAAACAGTGTGAGCGCCAGCCAGGATCGCGCGCGCGTCACCGCCGAGCAATGAAGCCGCCTTGTCGTCGACCGGCAGCGGCCGCTCGGCGAACAGGAAACCTGCCCCATCGACGAGCTCGACCAAGGTCTTCGCCCGCTCCTTCAGGCCGGGCAGGGCGGCGAGCAGCTGTGCCTTCTTGTCGTCGTCGAGGCGCGCCGCGATTGCCGGCCCGCCTTCAAGATAGGGCAGCGTGGCGACGAAGATGTCGAACAGCTCGGCATTGTCCATGCGCCGCATATGCACGCCGTTCAGCGCCTCGAGCTTGGCGAAATCGAAGCGGGCAGCACCCTTGTTGACGTCGCCGATGTCGAACCAGGCGATCATGTCCTTGATCGACATCACCTCGTCGTCGCCATGGCTCCAGCCGAGCCGTGCCAGATAGTTGAGCAGCGCCTCGGGCAGATACCCCATCGCGCGATAGGCCTCGACGCCGAGCGCGCCATGCCGCTTCGATAGCTTGGCGCCGTCGGCGCCATGGATCAGCGGGATGTGCGACATCGACGGCACCTCCCAGCCCATGGCGTTGTAGATCACCGTCTGGCGCGCGGCGTTGGTCAGGTGGTCGTCGCCGCGGATGATGTGGGTGACGCCCATGTCATGGTCGTCGACGACGACGGCATGCATATAGGTCGGGTTGCCGTCCGAACGCAGGATGATGAAATCATCGAGATCCTTGTTGGGGAAGCGCACCTCGCCCTGCACGCGGTCGTGCACCACCGTCTCACCCTCGGTCGGCGCCTTGATGCGGATCGCGCCCTTGACGCCTGCAGGCGCCTCCGACGGATCGCGGTCGCGCCAGCGGCCGTCATAGCGGGGCGGCAGGCCCTTGGCACGTGCGGCCTCGCGCATCGCCTCCAGCTCGGCCGGCGTCGCGTAGCAGTAATAGGCCTTGCCGATGCGCACCAGCTCCTCAGCCACCTCGCGATGGCGCGGCGCGCGCTCGAACTGCGATACCGGCTCGCCATCCCAGCTGAGGCCAAGCCAGGACAGCCCGTCGAGGATGGCCGTGGTGGCGGCGGCGGTGGAGCGTTCGCGGTCCGTATCCTCGATGCGCAGCAGCATCGTGCCGGCGGTGTGTTTTGCATAGAGCCAGTTGAACAGCGCCGTGCGCGCGCCTCCAATGTGCAAATAGCCTGTCGGCGAGGGGGCAAAGCGGGTGACGACCTTGTCGGACATGGAACTCTCGGAAAGCGCAGAAAGCGGATGTGATTGCGCGGACTTTCGCGCGTTGCGCGTTCATGTAGCATAGGAGGTCTGGGGCGCAAGGGGCAGACCCGATGGCTGGACGAGGCCGGGGTGCGGAGGAGGGCGAGGGCGCGACGAGCAGCGTCAGCGAGCGGGCCCTGTTTGCCGATGTTCCGTACGCCGAGCCGGCGCTGGTTCTGTCGCCAGCGCCGCAATCCGGCATTGAGCTTTTGCAGCCCGGCAATCGCGTACCGGCGCCTATCCCCACGAAAGCACCGGTCAGGCGGATCCACGCATCACTCCGCCGCCTTTCTGGTCCCGCAATCCGCCGAAGCATCGCTGCGGCAGCCGGCACGGAGCTTGACCGCGGCATAGGCTTCCTGCTGGTGCCGGTGTTTCTGGCATGCGGGGTGATCCTTTATTTCTCGCTGGCGACGGAACCCGATTTCTACAGGCCCGTCGCCGTGGTCACCTTGATGGCGGCCTGCGCGGTGGTCTCGCGGTCATGGCAGAAGACGCATTTGTGCTTCATGGCGGCGCTGCTCTGCGCACTCGGCCTGCTCGCCGCCAAGGTCGAAACCTGGCGTGCCGGAACGCAAATGCTCGGCTCCGAGATCCAGACGCGGCTGACCGGGCGGCTCGCCAGTCTGGAGGAAATGGAAAACGGCCGCGTCAGGCTGACCATCGACGTGATTTCGACCGCCCACCCAAAGCTGCGCTACGCGCCGGAGCGGGTCAGGCTTTCGGCGCGGAAAGTTCCTCCGGATATGACGGCCGGTTCCCTGATCACCGGCTATGCCCGGCTGCTTCCGCCGACCGGACCGGTGCGGCCGGACAGCTACGACTTTTCCTTCGACAGCTATTTTTCTGGCATCGGAGCTAGCGGCTTTTTCCTCGGCAATCCGAAGACTGTTGCCTCCAAAACTGGCGCCGGCGAAGACGCGCCATCCACGACGCGCCTGGCGTCCGCGATCGAGAACGCCCGGGAGAACATCGCAGACCACATTCGCGGTCAGATTGGCGGCCCCAAAGGTGAGATTGCCGCGGCACTGATGGTCGGCGTACGCGCCGGCATCCCGGATGAGATCAACGAAGCGATGCGGCGCACCGGCATCTACCACATCATCTCGATTTCCGGCCTGCACATGGCGCTTGTCGCCGGCACCATCATGGGGCTGCTGCGCGGCGCCTTCGCCCTGTTTCCCGATTTCGCTTCGCGCCGGCCGGTGAAGAAATATGCGGCCGCCGCAGCGCTCTTTTCCATCGCCGCCTACCTCGTCTTTTCCGGCATCGTCGTCGCCGCCGAACGCAGCTTCATCATGCTGGCGGTGATGCTGGTCGCCGTGCTGTTCGACCGCGCGGCGCTGACCATGCGTAACCTGGCGATCTCGGCCATCGCCGTCATCCTGGTGTCGCCGCACGAAGTGGTCGGCCCGAGCTTCCAGATGTCGTTTGCGGCAACCGCGGCCCTTGTCGGCGCCTATGCCGGCTGGTCGGACTACCGCGCCGGCAGGGCGACATCGCCGCCGCCAAGGCGATCGCCGCTCGCCTTCGTCACGCGAAAATTCCTGCTCGGCATGGGCGGTCTCGCCATGACCTCCATCATCGCTGGCGGTGCGACAGCGCTCTTCGCCATCTGGCATTTTCAGCGCGTGTCGCCGCTCAGCCTGTTTGCCAACCTGGCCGTCATGCCGATTGTCTCGGTCGTCATGCTGTTGGCCGTAATCAGCGCGCTGCTGATGCCTTTCGGGCTCGATTGGCCCTCCCTCTATCTGATGGGCAAAGGGCTGACGGCGATGATCGCGATCTCGGAATGGATTTCCGAGCGCTCGCCGGTCGATGCCGTCGGGTTGATCTCCATTCAGTCGGTGCTGCTGGTGACCATCGCGCTGGTCATCGCCACCATGGCGACGACATGGCTCAGGCTGGCAGCCGTTCCATTCGCGCTCGCCGGCCTGCTGACGGTTTCCGACACCCGCACGCCGGATGTCCTGATCTCGGAGGATGCGCATCTGGTGGTCATGCCGATCGGCGGCGGGGAACTCGCCATCAACCGGGTGCGATCGAACGAGTTCACCACCGACAACTGGAAACGGGCACTGAAAGCCGAAACCATTGTCGTACCGGAGACCTTCGAGAAGGGAGACGCGCGGTTCGACATGGATCCGGCCGACCTGCCGCCGGGCTCGCCCTTCTACTGCAGCGCCGGTCTGTGCCTCGCACGGCATCCGTCCGGCGCCATCATCGCGTATGCAGAAGACCGCAAGGACGCGTGGAGAGCGTGTGCTTTCGCGACCCTGATCATCGTCAACGACGCCACCGCCTACGACCCTTGCCGCAATCCGCTTGTCCTTGTCGTCAAGAAACGGCAGCTTGCCCGCTTGGGCAGCGCCGCCGTCTTCTTCGACCAGCAATCGGCAATCGCGCCAGCGGAGATAGACTTCGCGATCGAGCAGCCGTACCGGCCCTGGCACGAGCAGCGCAGATTTTCGCGCGAGGCGAGGGGCCTGCCGTCTTACAAGAGACCCGAAAGGCAGGCCAGCAAACCGCCGCCAAAACAATCACCGCCGCCTCAGTAGCGCCGGATCAAGCCAACCAACTTGCCCTGCACCTTGACCCGGTCGGGCCCGAAGATGCGGGTTTCATAGGCCGGGTTTGCGGCTTCCAGCGCGATCGAAGCGCCCTTGCGGCGGAAGCGCTTCAGCGTCGCTTCCTCCTCGTCGACCAGTGCCACGACGATCTCGCCCGGGCTCGCCGTATCGGCATTGCGGATGATGACCGTATCGCCGTCGAAAATCCCGGCCTCGATCATCGAATCGCCCTTGACCTCCAGCGCGTAGTGCTCGCCGCCCATGATCATGTCCGGCGGCACCGAGATCGAGTGCGTCTGATGCTGGATGGCGTCGATCGGCACACCGGCCGCGATCCGGCCCATCACCGGGATGGACACTGCCGCGACCGCATCGTCGTCGTTGCCCGCCTGGGGCGTGCGCGACGATGCCATCGGCTTGATCTGCCGCCCGAGACCGCCCTGCCCAAGACTGCCCTGAATGACGCTCGGCGAGAACTTTTTCGCCGCATTGAGGCCGGGAGCGATCGAATCGGGTAGGCGCAGCACTTCGAGAGCGCGCGCCCGGTTGGGTAGCCGACGAATGAAACCGCGCTCCTCCAGCGCCGTGATCAGCCGGTGGATGCCCGACTTCGAGGCAAGGTCGAGCGCCTCCTTCATCTCGTCGAAGGATGGTGGAATACCACTTTCCTTCAGCCGCTCATGGATGAACATCAGCAGTTCATGTTGTTTGCGTGTCAGCATCGCGGCCCCCAACGGAATCAGAAAAACAAAACCAGAACAAACACTATCTGTTCCATTTGTGTTCCGCAACCGTTTAAAGTTTAATGAATGGCTTAAGGTGCCCGAAACGATGTTGTGGTCGACAGAGAATGTCAAACTCCCTCAGAGTCCGGCTTCATCGCATTGATTTTGTTTTCATTTATGGCCTCAGCCCGACTTGGAAGGCTCCAGTACCGGCAATCATTTGGCGCAGACATTCCCGGGTCGGGCCGTGTTCGACCATCCAGCCCGCTCGATGCACCGTGAACGAAACGAACTCAAAATGCCAACTTTGAGCAAAGGTCGAGGGTTGTCGTTGGGCCGACAAGTCATCAAGGCAGGTTCTTGCAGTGCGATGGCGAGTGATGAGAGAAAGTACCGATCGGCCTGTGTGTCGTCATTGCGTGCCGGTGTCCTGCGGAGGGGAGCAGACATATCATGACCGCAGTTCCTGATCTTGCGGCCGTCGAGGCGATGGACGCCGCGGATCCACTGCGCTCGCTGCGCGACCGCTTCATCCTGCCCAAAGGGGTGATCTATCTCGACGGCAATTCGCTGGGCGCTGCCTCGCATGCCGCTTTCGACGCGCTGCGCAAGGCGGCGACCGAAGAATGGGCGCAGGACCTCATCCGCGCATGGAACACGGCCGGCTGGTTCGACATGCCGCTCGAACTCGGCGACCAGCTGGGGCGCCTGATCGGCGCAGCGTCCGGCCAAACGGTGGTCTGCGACACCACCTCGATCAACATCTACAAGGTTCTGCACGCCGCAATGGCCATGCGGCCGGATCGGCCCGTCATCGTCGCCGAAGGCGACAGCTTTCCGACCGACCTCTACATGGCTGAAGGCGTGGCCTCGACCCGAAAGAACACCGTTCTCCGCCTCGCTGGCGTCGACGCGCCGACGATCGAGGAGCTGATCGACGAAAATGTCGCCGTGGTGCTGGTCAACCACGTCAACTACAAGTCAGGCGAACTGCGAGACATGACCGCGCTGACGCGCATCGCCCATGACGCGGGGGCGCTGATCGTCTGGGATCTCTGCCACACCGCGGGCGCCATGCCGGTCGAACTGGATAAGGCCAATGCCGACTTCGCGGTCGGCTGCACTTACAAATATCTGAACGGCGGTCCGGGTTCTCCGGCCTTCATCTACGCGGCCGAGCGCCATCATGCCGATGTGCAGCAGCCGCTCAGCGGATGGTGGAGCCACGCACGGCCCTTCGCTTTCGAGCAATCCTACGCAGCCGGCACCGGCATCCGCCGTTTTCTGTGCGGCACACAGCCGGTCCTGTCGATGCGCACGCTGAAGGGCGCACTCGCCATCTGGGACGATGTCGACATGGCGGCCGTGAGAAAGAAGAGCATCGCCCAGGCCGATCTGTTCATCGAACTCGTCGAGGCAAAATGCGGTGCCTACGGTCTCACGCTCGAAAGCACCCGTGACAGCGCCAGGCGCGGCAGCCAGATTTCATTCATGCACGAGCACGGCTACCAGATCATGCGGGCGCTTATCGAACGTGGCGTGATCGGCGATTTCCGGGCGCCGTCGACCATACGCTTTGGCTTCACCCCGCTCTATGTCGGCTACGCCGATGTGTGGCACGCTGTCGAAGTTCTGGCAGACATCCTGCGCAGCGGCGCCTGGAAGGACGCACGTTTCGCTGTCAAGACAGCGGTCACCTGAGCGGCAAGGAGAGCAGGGGGAGGGCATAGGTGCTCGAACATCGTATTTCCGACTGGAACAACGCCTATACGAACGGCGCCAACATCGCTGGCGGCGATCGCTGGCCGGCCGCTTGGGTCGAGCCCGCGCGGGCCTTTCGCGACGCTCTTTCGGCCGAGGGCAGGGCGCGGCTCGACATCGTCTACGGCGATAGACCGCGCAACCGGCTCGATCTTTTCCTGCCGGGCACCTCACCCAACGGGCTCGTTGTGTTCGTGCACGGCGGCTATTGGAAAGCGTTCGACAAGAGTTTCTGGTCGCATCTTGCCGCTGGGCCGATAGGCCACGGTTATGCGGTGGCGATGCCTTCCTACACGCCATGTCCCGAGATACGCATCGCCGGCATCGTCAGGGAGGTCGGCGCGGCGATCGGCAAGGCGGCGGCGCTGGTCGACGGGCCGCTGATGCTGATCGGACATTCCGCCGGCGGCCATCTCGCCAGCCGGATGGCGAGCGCAACCACGCCTCTGTCGCCCGGAGTGACGGGGCGCATACGCCATGTCGTGTCGATCTCGGGTGTGCACGACCTGCGCCCGCTCATGCGCACCGCCATGAACGAGACGCTGGCGATCGACGATGCCGAAGCGCTGACCGAAAGCCCGGCCCTTCTGCGCCCGATGGACAATGCACGCCTGACCTGCTGGGTCGGCGGTGGCGAGCGCGCCGAGTTCCTGCGTCAGAGCGCTCTGCTGGCCAACATCTGGACCGGCCTCGGCGCTGCGACCAGCTCGGTGGTCGAGCCGGACCGGCACCATTTCAGCATCATCGACGGTCTTGCAGACCCGGAGCATCCGCTGACCCGGACGCTGATCGCGGAATAGGAACGGGTTCAGCGCAGCATCAGCACGCTGCAGGTGGCACCCGCTGCAGCGGCAGGCGCAAACGGCTCGCGCACGATCAGCCCGTTGGCGTCGGCGAGCATTCTCAGCATCGAGGAATCCTGGATGCCGAAGGGCGTCGCCACCAGCGCGCCGGCCTCTTCCCGAACCACCGCGCGCACATAGTCTTGCCTGAGATCGTTGGCCGGCATCGCGGTCCCGAGGCGGGCCGCGCGTATGTCCTGCTGGAAGCGGCGGCCGCCGAGCCGCGCCAGAAGCGGCTTCAGGAACAGTTGCGAGCAGACGAGGCTGGCGACTGGATTGCCGGGCAAGCCGATGCAGCATATCTCCCCGAGCCGGCCGAACATCAGCGGCTTGCCCGGGCGCATGGCGATCTTCCAGAAGTCGAGCGTCATGCCTTCGCCGGTCAGCACGTCGTGGATCAGGTCGTGGTCGCCGACCGAGGCGCCGCCGAGCGTAACGATGACATCGGCGCCGTGCTCGACCGCCTGCCGCACCAGCGCGGCAATTGCCTCCTTGCGATCGGCGGCAATGCCGAGGTCGAGCGCGCGCGCCCCTACAGACTGCGCGGCGGCGGCGACACCATAGGCATTGGACGAGATGATCTGGTCTGGGCCGAGCGCGCTGCCCGGCGGCAGGAGTTCGTCGCCGGTGGCGATGATGGCGACAAGCGGCCTTTTGACCACGGTCACTTCTGGATGGTTGGCAGAGGCCGCCAGGGAGAGTGCCGCCGGATCGAGCAGGCGCCCCTTTTCGAGCAGCACGTCGCCCCTGGTGAAGTCGAGACCGACGCGGCGGATGTTGCGTCCTTCGGCTGTCGATTCCGTCACCTCGATGGCGCCACCACCGAGATCCCTGACATTCTCCTGGATGACGATGGTGTCGGCGCCTTCGGGCAGTGGCGCGCCGGTGAAAATACGCACCGCATGACCCTTGTGGACAGCACCGTCGAAGCCGCGCCCGGCCGGCGCCATGCCGATCACCGAAAGCCGCGCCGGGACTGAGGCGATATCGGCTGCCCGAACGGCGTAGCCGTCCATGGCGGAGGCGTTGAACGGCGGCTGGGTGCGCAGCGCCACGACGGGTTCGGCGAGCACCCGGCCGGCGGCATCGATGAGCGCGACGCTTTCGCTGCCTGTCGGGGCAGCGCCATCCAGCAGGCGTTCAAGCGCCTCGGCGACCGGAACCAGCGCCATCTAGGCGCCTGCCTTGTGGTCGGATCTGTAGTCGCCGGATTTGCCGCCGGTCTTTTCGACCAGCCTGATGCCGGAGATCACCATGGCGCGATCGACCGCCTTGGCCATGTCGTAGATGGTCAGGCACGCGACCGAGGCCGCTGTCAGCGCCTCCATCTCGACGCCGGTCTTGCCGGTGACGCGGGCCAGCGCAGTGACCTTCAGGCCCGGCAGCGAATGGTCCGGCTCGATGTCGACGGAAACTTTGGTCAGCAGCAGCGGATGGCAGAGCGGGATCAATTCATGCGTCTTCTTCGCCGCCATGATGCCGGCGATGCGTGCCGTGCCCAGCACGTCACCCTTCTTGGCATCCCCGGCCAGGATCATTGCTAGCGTTTCGGGAAGCATCGAGACAAAGCCTTCGGCAATTGCCGTGCGGGTCGTCTCGGCCTTGTCGCCGACATCGACCATGTTGGCCTCGCCCTTGGCGCCGAGATGGGTGAGGGCGGCTGCCATCGTCAGATGGCCTCGGCCGGCGCCTTGCCAGTCAGAAGCAGGGACGTGGCAGCCGCCACGTCCTGCTGGCGCATCAGACTCTCGCCGACGAGGAAGGTGCCGATGCCGCTTGTCTCCAGCCTGCGGCAGTCCTCATGCGTGAAGATACCGCTCTCGCTGACCAGCAGCCGGTCTGCCGGCACCATCGCCGCCAGCCGCTCCGAAACAGTCAGGCTGGTCTCGAACGTCCTGAGGTCGCGGTTGTTGATGCCGATCAGCCGCGACGACAATTTCAGCGCGCTCTCCATCTCGGCCTCGTCATGCACCTCGACCAGCGCGTCCATGCCGAGTGCGAATGCCGTGGCTTCGAGTTCGCTCGCCATGGCGTCATCGACACTGGCCATGATGATCAGGATGGCGTCGGCGCCCCAGGCGCGCGCTTCGAACACCTGATAGGGATCGAACAGGAAATCCTTGCGCAGCGCGGGCAAGGCGACGGCGCCACGTGCCGCGGTGAGGAATTCGGGTGCGCCCTGGAAAGAGGGAGCATCGGTCAGCACGGAAAGGCAGGCAGCGCCGCCCTTCGCATAGGCCTTTGCAAGCGCCGGTGGGTCGAAATCGGCGCGGATCAGGCCTTTGGACGGGCTCGCCTTCTTGATCTCGGCGATCAGCCCGAAGCCGCCGGCTTTGCGCTTCGCTTCGAGCGCAGCGAGAAAACCGCGCGGCGCGTCTGCATCCTTCGCCCGTGCCTCGATCACGGCAAGCGGGACTCGCAACTTCGCCGCGGCGATCTCGTCGCGTTTGTAGGTCTCGATCTTGCGCAGGATGTCGGACAAGGGCCTATCCGTTCGAAATTGCTACCAGCCTGTCGAGCACCTGGAGTGCCCGGCCGCTGTCGATGGCTTGCGCCGCGCTCGCCATGCCGTCGGCAAGCGTCGTCGCCTTGCCCGCCACCACCAGCCCAGCGCCGGCATTCATCAGCACCGTATCGCGATAGGCGCCGGCGGCACCGCCCAGCATGTCGCGCATGGCCTTGGCGTTGTAGGCCGCGTCGCCGCCGCGCAGCTCGTCCTTGCTGTGGCGCTTCAGCCCGACCGCTTCCGGGGTCAGCGTGAAGCTGCGGATCTCGCCACCGACGAGTTCCGCCACCTGCGTCTCCCCGGTGGTGGTGATCTCGTCATAGCCGTCGCCATGGACGACCCAGGCATGGTCGGTGCCCAGCGCCTTCAATGTCTCTGCGACCGGCATGATCCATTCCGGCAGGAACACGCCGACCATCTGCCTGAGGACGCCGGCCGGATTGGACAGCGGTCCGAGCAGGTTGAAGATGGTGCGGGTGCCGAGTTCGCCGCGGATCGGACCGACATGCTTCATCGCCGGATGATGCGCCGGCGCGAACATGAAGCCGACGCCGGTCTCGTGGATGCAGTGGCCGATGATTTCCGGCGGGATGTCGATCTTGACGCCGAGCGCGATCAGGACATCGGCGGCACCCGTCAGCGAGGACAGGCCGCGATTGCCGTGCTTGGCGACCGGCACGCCGCTGCCGGCGATGACGAAGGCCGATCCGGTCGAGATGTTGACCGAGTGTGAATTGTCGCCCCCGGTGCCGACGATGTCGATGGCGCCCTGCGGAGCATCGACGCGCAGCATCTTGGCGCGCATGGTGGCGACGGCGCCGGAGATCTCGCTCACCGCTTCGCCGCGCACGCGCAACGCCATCAGGAAGCCGCCGATCTGGCCGGGCGTCGCATCGCCCGACATGATGATGTCGAAGGCTTCGCGCGCCTCGTCGAAGGAAAGCGGCGTCCCGCCCGCGACCTTGGCGATATGGGTCTTCAGCGCGCTCATCTGGCCTGCGCCTGGGCAACGGCGGTCTGGTCGATGCGGACGTCGTACTGCGTCTGCAACTGCGCCACCAACTGGTCTAGCAGATCGTCCGACATGCCGGCGGTGAAGGATTTCTGCGCATCGTCCGGCACCGAGCTGGCATCGGCGCCGGCCGGTTCGAACACTTCGGCGACCTTGAACAGTATCTGTCCTTCGCCGGTGGGCGAGGGGATCAGCCCGGTTCCGCCTTCGCCGACACCGAACATCGCCGCCGCACCCTCCTTGCCGAAATCGACGTCGTCCGCCTCGCGCTTGACGCCGCGCTTGGTCTGCTTCTCGAGCTTGAGTTCGCCGGCGATGACATCGAGCGTGGTGCCCGCCTTGAGCCGCTTCTCCAGTTCGTTGGCCTTGGCGGTGAGCCGCTTCGTCGTCTCGTCAGCCGTCCAGTCGGCCACCACCTTCTGGCGGACCTCGTCCAGCGTGCGATCGCGCGCAGGCGTGACCGATCCGACCTCGTAGAAGACGAAGCCGTTGTCGGCGGTGGTCAGGCCCTCATTCTCGGCGCCGGGTTCGGCGGCGAACACCGACTTGATCAGCTCGGCCGATTCCGGCAGATCCTTGACGATCGTGTCGTCAGGCCGCTGGCCGGTGCGGTCGATCGCATCGATGGTGACGACCTTGAGCTTCAGCTTGGCGGCTGCATCGGCGAGCGAACTGCCCGAGGCGCGCGTGTCTTCGTAGTTGTCGTGCACATCCAGAAGGATGCGGCTTGCCTCGCCCAGCGCCAGGTCCTTGCGAATCTGCTCGGAGACTTCGGCGAGCGGCTTCACCACTTCCGGCTTGATATCGGTGACGCGCAAAAGCACCGGTCCGAAGGCGCCCTGGACGACCGGACTGACTTCATTGGCGGCAAGCTTGAAAGCCGCGTCGGCCACAGCCTTGTCGGCGATCTTGTCCTTGGCCAGCGTGCCGAGCAGCGTGTCGGCCTGCGTCTTGCCCTCGGCGGTGACGATCTTGTCGAAGGTTGCACCGGTCTTCAGCGAGTCTAGCGCTGCCTTGGCCGCATCGGGCGACTGGAACACAAGCTGTTCGATGGTGCGCATTTCAGGCGTGGTGTAGCGCGACTTGTTCTTGTTGTAATCGTCGCTGATCTGCTGCTCGGTCACGGCGCTGAGATCCATAATGTCTTGCGGCTCGAGCCTGACATAGGAGAATTTGCGGTATTCCGGCGCCGCATAGGCCTTCTTGTTGGCATCGAAATAGGTCGAGAGCACGCTGTCGGACGGCGCCTCGATCGGCTCGACCAACTTTTTAGGCAAGGTCAGGTAGTCGACCGTGCGGTCTTCGCCGCGATAGAGCGCCACCGCCTTGAGGAAAGTTTGCGGCGCCTTGAGGCCGTCCGAAACCGCCTCGACGATCTGCTGGCGCACCGCCACCTGGGCACGATTCTTCAGATAGTCCTCGGGCCGCATGCCGACCTCGCGCAGCAGATACTCGAACGTTCTGCGGTCGAACTGGCCGCCCGGGCCCTTGAAGGCCGGGTCTTCGCGCGTGAGTTCGGCGAGCCGGTCCTTGGAAAGGCCAAGCCCGAGCTTGCGGGCCTGCTCGTCGAGGACGGCGCCCGAAACGAGCTGGGCCAGCACCTGATTGTCAATGCCGAGCGCCTTTGCTTGCTCGTGCGTGATGCGCTGACCGAATTGCTGCGACATGACGCTGACCTGACGATCATAGGCGAGGCGATATTCGTTGATCGAAACGGTCGTGCCACCGGCGGTGATCACCGAATGATGGCCACCCAAGGTACCAGACAAGCGCCCGGAAATACCCCAGACTGCAAAGCTGAGCACCAGCAATGACAGCAGCGCCTTCGCGACCCAGGTGCCCGCCGCGTTTCTCAAGATACCAAGCATGCATACTTCCGATTTATGCGCATTTCGCGTGCGCCCGAGTCTGAAACAAGCGCAATAGCGCCCTTCCGGTCCACTGTCGATTGCTTTGTGGCCTGATTTTGGTAGTGAGGGCGGGAGCCCAATGTCGCCCGGAGAAACAAAGCCCATGACGCCTGGAATCCGCCCGCTCGTCGCCGGTAACTGGAAAATGAACGGCACCAGCGCCTCGCTGAACGAGCTGAGGACGATTGGCAACGGCTTCATGAGCGGGCTCGACACCGAGACGGAAGCGGTTGTCTGCGTGCCCGCGACCTTGCTTGCGCATGCCGCCGAAATCCTGTCGCGCACCCCGGTGCGGGTCGGCGGCGAGGATTGCCACCCCAAGGAGAGCGGCGCCTATACCGGGCGGATTTCGGCGGAGATGTTGAAGGACGCCGGCGCCAGCCATGTCATTGTCGGTCATTCCGAATGCCGCTCCGACCTCGCCGAAGACGATGCCCTGGTCCAAGCCAAGGCTTCCGCGGCCTGGCGCGCCGGCTTGGTGGCGATCATCTGCATCGGTGAGACAAGCGCCGAACGCGAGGCCGGCACGACGCTGGAAGTCCTGTCGCGCCAGGTCGCCGGCTCGGTGCCGCCGAGTGCCACCGCAGCCAACACCATCATCGCCTACGAGCCGGTCTGGGCGATCGGTACCGGCCTGACGCCGACCGCCGCCGATGTCGCCGAGGCCCACGCCCATATCCGCGCAAAGCTGGTGGAACTGCTCGGCGATGGCGCGGCACGGATGCGTATTCTCTATGGCGGCTCGGTCAAGCCCTCCAACGCTGCTGAGCTGCTCGGCATCGACAATGTCGACGGCGCGCTGGTCGGCGGCGCCAGCCTGAAGGCGGCGGACTTTCTCGGCATCGCCGAGGCTTATTTGAACATCGCGTAACCAGGCGGCTCATTGCCGGCCTGGGCGCGGTGGCGAAATCGTTGCAAAGACTGCAATGCTTCCCATATTCCGGCCACGGGCTTGGAAATGCCGTTAAAGCATTGTAAGGAGCCGCCTCCAAATCACCGGTCGTCTTCGCGGCCGCGCAAGGCCTTGCCAGGATAAATTATGGAAACCGTACTGATCGTCATCCACCTTATGGTCGTGCTCGCGCTTGTCGGCGTGGTGCTGCTGCAGCGCTCCGAAGGCGGCGGTCTCGGCATCGGCGGCGGTTCCGGTTTCATGACCGCGCGCGGCGCCGCCAATGCGCTGACGCGGGCGACGGCCATCCTGGCGGCCGCCTTCTTCGTCACCTCGCTGACATTGTCGATCCTTGCCCGCTATGGCGAAAAGCCGATCGACATCCTCGACCGCGCTCCGGCATCCTCCGACAATGCGGGCAAGGGCGTGCTCAACCAGTTGCCGGGCACCACGGCGCCTGCAGGCACCACGGCGCCGGCGGCTCCCGCCGGCAGCACGGCGCCGACGCCGCCCTCCGGCAACGATGCCGCCACGACGCCTCCCGCGGCCGCTCCGGCCACGCCGGCGCCCGCGACTCCGGCCACCCCACCCGCAGCCAATGGCGTCACCTTGCCGGTCACTCCGCAGGTTCCGAACCAGTAGTCGGCAGAGCATGATCCCGAAAAGTGGAATCATGCTCAAAACAAAAAGATAGAAGATAGAGCCCATCCCGATTCTATCGGCATGGAACAGGCCTCTTGATGCCGCGATCTGTTGTCGTTTGAACACAGTCGCGGCAAATGCCGCACGATCACGAAGATTCAACCGAGCGTAGCTCCATGGCGCGCTTGAGGCGTCCGTGGCTAATCGATTATAGATTGCGCGCGGCACTTTCGGCGTCCTTGGGGGGCGCCGGGCGACGCCGTGGCAACAAGCATTGAACGATCGGATCTTCGCCATGCAGCTTCGCAGCTTCATTTTCCTGGGGTTTTGCGCCGTACTCGGCATGGGTTCGGCCGCCTTCGCCGGCACTCCGGCAATGGTTTCACAGCAATCGGTTGGAAAGACCGATGTCATCAATGTCGCCGCCGCCAAAAGCGATGCGGCGCAGTTGAAGCTTCTCAAGAAGAAGAAAAATCCGAGCGCCGACGATCTGGCCCAGATCGGCAAGCTCGAAGCCAAGATCGCAGCCGACAAGGAAGCCGCTCGCGCCAAGGCGCTCGAAGCCAGGAAACTGGCGATGCGCGAGGCGGCCAAGGCCAAGGCCGACGCGGAACGCCAGGCATTCCTGGCCAAGAAGGACCAGGCGGCGGAAACCAAGGCGGCGGACGCCAAGCCGGGCAAGAAGACCGTCAAGATCATCGAGCCGGTTCAGCCGATCGCGCCGATCCAGTCCGCCGAAACGCTCCCCGCCGAGGCCATGAACGTGGCGCTGACCGGCAACAATGGCGAATTGCGCAGCGAAGCGCCCGGCCAGAAGCCGCGCAACGTCGGGCTCTTCGCCGGCCTGTTCGGCGGCACCTCGTCCTCGTCGATGTCGCTGCTGCCGGAGACGCGGGCGCTCGATCAGGTGCTCGCCAAGAAGGAAGCCAAGAAGCAGTTCAAGGTGAAGCCGGAATTCGTGCCGCAGGAAGTGGAATTCACCGGCTACGATGCGGGCACCATCGTCATCGACACCAGCGCCCGCCGCCTCTATCTCGTCGAATCGGCATTCACCGCGCGCCGCTATGCGATAGCGGTCGGCCGCGAAGGCCTGCAGTTCAAGGGCACGGTTGCGGTCGGCGACAAGCAGGAATGGCCGCGCTGGATCCCGACGCTCGACATGCAGAAGCGCGAGCCCAAGCACTATGGCCAGTACAAGGACGGCATGCCCGGCGGCGGCGAGAACCCGCTCGGCGCGCGCGCCATCTACCTCTATGACGGCAAGAAGGACACGCACCTGCGCATCCACGGCACCATCGCGCCGCAGTCGATCGGAACCAGCGCCTCCAATGGCTGCTTCCGCATGATCAACGAGCACGTCATGGACCTCTACAGCCGGGTCAGGGTCGGCACCAAGGTCGTTATTATCTAACGACCAAGGTCGTCATCATCTGACGGTTTGATCAAGAATGCCGAAGGGGCCGGCTCAGCCGGCCCTTTTGTTTTGATCGGAACACTATTTGGCCCCTCGGGGCTTCGCGCCTTCTTGGGAAAAAGCCTGCGCGGCGGTTTTTTCTCTGGCGGAATCAATCCGGCCGCGTTAAGCGATGACTCCCATGGCGCGATATGTATTCATCACTGGCGGCGTGGTTTCCTCACTCGGAAAAGGCATCGCTGCAGCGGCCCTTGGGGCTCTCTTGCAGGCGCGAGGCTATCGCGCGCGCATCAAAAAGCTCGATCCCTACCTCAACGTCGACCCCGGCACGATGTCGCCGTACCAGCATGGCGAGGTCTTCGTCACCGACGACGGCGCCGAGACCGATCTCGATCTCGGCCATTACGAGCGTTTCACCGGCCGCTCGGCCAACCAGCAGGACAACATCACCACCGGCCGCATCTACAAGAACATCATCGAGCGCGAGCGGCGCGGCGACTATCTCGGCGCCACCGTGCAGGTCATTCCGCACGTCACCGACGAGATCAAGCATTTTGTCCTCGACGGCAATGACGACTACGACTTCGTGCTGTGCGAGATCGGCGGCACCGTCGGCGACATCGAGGCGATGCCGTTCCTGGAGGCAATCCGCCAGCTCGGCAACGACCTGCCGCGCAACAATGCCGTCTACGTGCACCTGACCTTGATGCCCTACATCCCGACGGCCGGCGAGCTGAAGACCAAGCCGACGCAGCATTCGGTCAAGGAACTGCGCGGCATCGGCATCGCGCCCGACATCCTTCTGGTCCGCGCCGACCGGCCGATCCCCAAGGAAGAGCGCCGCAAACTGTCGCTGTTCTGCAATGTGCGCGAGAGCGCCGTCATCCAGGCGCTCGACGTGCCGCACATCTACGACGTGCCGATGGCCTACCACAAGGAAGGCCTGGATTCGGAAGTGCTCGCCGCCTTCGGCATCGATCCGGCGCCGAAGCCGCGCATGGAGCCCTGGCAGAAGGTGTCCGACCGCATCCACAATCCGGAAGGCGAGGTGACCATCGCCATCGTCGGTAAGTACACCGGCCTCAAGGACGCCTATAAATCGCTGATCGAGGCGCTCTCGCATGGCGGCCTCGCCAACCGCGTCAAGGTCAAGCTCGACTGGATCGAGAGCGAGATCTTCGAAAAGGAAGACCCGACGCCGTGGCTGGAAAAGGTGCATGGCATCCTTGTCCCCGGCGGCTTCGGCGAGCGCGGTTCGGAAGGCAAGATCCTGGCCGCGAAATTCGCGCGCGAGCGCAAGGTGCCGTATTTCGGCATCTGCTTCGGCATGCAGATGGCCTGCATCGAGGCGGCGCGCTCGCTGGCCGGCGTCGAGCATGCCTCATCAACCGAATTCGGCCCGACCCAGGAACCGGTTGTCGGCCTGATGACCGAGTGGCTGAAGGGCAACATGCTGGAGAAGCGCAAGGAGACTGGCGACCTCGGCGGCACCATGCGGCTCGGCGCCTATCAGGCCGAGCTCACCAAGGGCTCGAAGATCGCCGAGATCTACGGCGACACCCAGATTTCCGAACGCCACCGCCATCGCTACGAGGTCAATGTCGACTACAAGGAGCGGCTGGAGGATTGCGGCCTGGTGTTTGCCGGCATGTCGCCCGACGGCGTGCTGCCGGAGACGGTCGAATATCCCGATCATCCCTGGTTCATCGGCGTGCAGTACCATCCAGAACTGAAAAGCCGGCCGCTAGACCCGCACCCGCTGTTCGCCAGCTTCATCGAGGCGGCGATGGAGCAGTCGCGGCTGGTTTGAGCCGGCTGCGCGGCTTGTCATGCAGACCTACGTCGCGCTGCTCTACAGCATCATCCTGGGCGAGGGGCGGCGCGTGATCATGGCCGATCTCAAGGCGATGGCGGAAGGCCTGGGGCTGAAGAACCCGCGTACGCTGGTGGCGACCGGCAATCTGGTGTTCGAGACGAAAGCGACGGACATTGCCGGGCTGGAGCAGCGGCTGGAGACCGCGTTCGAAAAGACCTTCGGCCGCCATGTCGACATCATCGTGCGCCGCGCGGATGACTGGCTGGCGCTTGCCGCCGGCAATCCGTTTCCGATAGAATCGGCCGCCACCGCGGACCAGGTGGCGGTGCGCGTGATGCGCAAGCCTGTTCCTGCGGAGGCTGCAGAAACGCTGCAGGCGTATGTCGGCGACGACGAAAAAATGCAGGCGGTCGGCGGCGACATCTGGATCGTCTTTTCGCGCGCGACACCAAGTTCGCGGCTAATTGCGGCGACCAGCCACACGCGCTTGGGTATCGGCACCTCGCGCAACTGGAACACGGTGCGCAGACTGGCCGAGATGGTTGGTGGACAACCCTGACCTTCTCCCTTCCCGCTTCTTGCGCGAAGTTTTTTATGCGCAGCCCACTTTTTTCTGGAACCAAATGCCCATCCAGGAGTTTAATGGGGTTCGATCGAGCGGAGGCGATCGGCCGGGAGGTTAAATATGGATCGCTTGCATTTCTTCACGCCTGTGCGCATTGCGCCCGGGCAGGGATACCCAGTGCAGGAAGTCGATAGCGTTGCCGAAGCCATGGTGTTCTTGCGTAAGTGGCCGACAGGACGGCGTGGACCGGTTTATCAGTGTGCCCTGAATTGCTGCGCCGCGGCACTGTCTGGCAATATGTCGGCCGAGGAGGCGCGGAAGGCTTTCACCGGATTTGCCCGCATCACCCGTCTGCTAGACGACGACATGGCACTGCCGATCGGCGGCGAAAGCATGGAAAACGTCTACGCGTTGAGGCGCTAGGCCGGCTCCAGTCGTTAGGTAATCTGAAGTCTGCGCACGGATGGTGCGCAGACGGTCGTTTTTTGACGGCACTTCACAGCAATTAGCTTCCCGCCACCCGCCAATTGAAAAAATTCAGGAATAGACTAGATGGTGCGGCTCGCCGGGCCGAACTGATCGTTGCTGCACGGTGCGGCCGGCGCAGTCGGGTCGATGGTGACGCAACTCGCACGAGAGGCCGGCGCCTACGTCATTGACACCGGACGCTCTGCCGACCGTCAGAAGGCGCTCGACTTCGGCGCGAACGAGTTCGTCGACCTCGATAACGACGCCCTGGAAGACGTCGGCGGCGTCGATCTGGTGTTCGATGTCATCGGCGGCGACATACAGAAGCGATCCGCGGGCCTGATTCGAGCCGGAGGAACACTGGTGACCGTCGTCGGCCGCCCGACGCAATGCGAATCTCATGATGCGGAAACCGCTTGGATCGCGCTGGTAGCCCGCGGCACCCGCCCCCCGGCTTTGTCGGCGGTGGGGGTAGGGGTGGCTTTTTTGGGCCCTGCAAGACATGCGTTTTACGTGCTGGGCAGACTTCCGTCAGGGTTGGCGTCGCGATGGAAACAAGCTCGAAACAGACTTGGCGAGCCGGTGGCGATGGTCGGTTACGAGATTGAGCTATGCCTATACCATCGGGGCTTCGGCCTCACATCAAAGGCGGTTGAGGCGTAAGTCGCTGCCGTCCTAAGTTCATATGAGAGGATCAATTATGCGATCCGCAACGGTTCTGTCATCGTCACTCGCGCCGGCTCTATGGGCGGCTCTTCTTTTGCTCGTCGTCTCGGGGCTTCATACCGCAGCCCGATCCGATCCGGTGTTTTGTTCCAGCGATTCATCGATCCAAACGACATCGAAACAGACGAGGGGGACCGCCACAGCATGTCCGTTCGTGCTCGCGGGATCATCAAGCAATGGATCGGGGTGATGGACGAACTCACAGCGCCAGCCAGGAGGGTTCAGCCCGCGAAAGGACGAGATGCAAACGGCCGAAGTCGACTGTCAGCGTCGGAGCACATCGCGCCGAGCCCCAGAGAGAGGGCAGGGAGGCCGCCCCCACTTGACTACGCGGCGCGCCGTTGAGCGAGGTGGACACCCGAACGGGCTCGACGAGGGTCGACGGCGGTGACGATACTATGGTGGTGATCACAGTAGACGCGATCCGGCGAAGTTGGCCCAGCGCAAAAACGGTAGCCGCCGGGTACTGACCGGTCTTCGCTCACCGGGAAGCGGCACTGATAGAGGCCTAGCTGAATGAGGGGGACATCTCTCGAAGTTGGTCTGATATTTTCAGGCATGATGGTTTCCTAGTTCATAGCCATTGCTCGGCTGACAGCCGCAGTGCGACCCCGTCGGCGCGAGCTTCTCTCGTTTTGGAGGGCTATGGATAACCATATGGTGTTGGTTGCACCGTCAATGAAGCCCGAGGCTCTGCTTCTGAAGCCAATAGTTTGCGACCTAAGGCCACACCTGCGCGGGTAAGAACGCACAGGCAAGTGCCATAGTAGGCCGCCTCCGGCACCCGCCCCCGGGGTTCGTCGGTGGAGGGGTGGGGGGTGAATGGGGCCCTATCAGGAGCGCCCGACCGACACCCTCGCCGCGCGTTACGTTAGACCGGGAGCATGCTTTTCGGCCTCTCGCGGCCGGAACGCGCCCGTGTTGCAGTTGTTGCGCTCTCTAAGGAGAGCACACCCAGCCTAGGCGTTCGACTGCTCTTCAACATCAAGACAGTCTTCAGTGACAACGACGTGTTGGCTACCGAATCCATCTTGCCCCGACTCTGTAACCTTGATGACTCTCCATGGTCTGACATCAGAGGCAAACCTATCGATGACAGGCACTTGCCACAGAAGCTACGTCCCTACGCAACAAGCGCACAGCCGAGGCGGCCGAATGAATCCGCCCAGAAAGTTTTCGTTTCAGAAATTTCTACAGAAAGAGACAGCCCGGGGACGGCGGCCATACTGAGCCAGCCGGTCCGTGGGCGCGTTTGCTTCAGCCAACCTGGCCAGCGCTTCTTCGACTTTTTGAGCCGACGCGTCTGTGCGCTTGATGTGCCGGACAACTTGCCGCCTCAGCTTCGCGAGCATTTCAGCGCGATATACGTCCCCGTATCTCGCAGTTTCAAGGTGGAGGGTCGCAAGCCTCATGGCGACGATTCCAATTAGTGGCAGTAGAATTCGCGAATCCGACTTTCGTTCCGTTGTCCGACCTTTCGCTGTCTGGCTGATCCTACATATTGCTACACGGACGGACCGGCGGTTTCGGCTTGAACGGAAGAGGCTGGCGCCTGAGAGGAACGTCGGCAAGCGACGTTCGGATCGGCTTGACGGCACCAGTTGATTGAGTGGCGGCCACACGCCTGGTGAGCAGCGCCGCCGACATTTGGGCGAGCTTCGATTTTATACCCAAGGACTCCTCCCGAGAGACCTACTCCAGCAGTTCATTTCTACCACAGGTGGCGCTGCGCTCGCATTTAGATTTGCTAATTCAGGAACGATGGCAGTGGCGGGGGTCGATCCTCATGAGTTGCGCTCTGGCTTCGCCCTGGTCGGTCGACATGGGTGAGCGAAACAACCCCGCCGACACCATGCGCGCAATAGCCCCGCGCCTGGAGCGCTCGCGATTGGATGCAAGATGAGGTGATCGAGAACGCACCGGCGAGGGCTGCGACAAGGCCAGGGACTTGCTCCGCAGCAACGGCCGGCGTCTACGACCGGAAGGCTAGTTGACGATCGTCGGGCCGGCATTCCCGATGTTCTGGCGCTGCAGATTTGCAGCATTGGCCCGCTGCTCGGTGGCGGGCATTCTTTATCTTGTGGCAGAAAAGTCACGCAGCTTGAATATGCGGAGCTTCAACCGGCGCGAGCTTATTATCCAGATAAGCGAGGCGTACCGTTGTTCACGGGCAAAGGGACTCTCCTCCCGAACTAGCGCCCGCTGCCTATCCCTGGGTGGCGGGCTTTTTGTTGGGAACATGGCGGGAACAAACTGGCTCGTCCGTGTTGCAGTCATGTTGCACGGACAGCGAGGGACGGGACGGGACAGGCCCAGAAAGTAACGGTTTGAGCGTTACAGGACGTGAAAACCCATGCAACTCGCTTCCGTCACTACCGGGCCAACTAACTGCATGATTTCATTGCGTAAATAGCTGGCTGGGGTTTCTGGAAGCTTTTCGAACTTTCTGGGTCGCGCCTCAGCCGGAATTGCGTGTGATTATGGGACAAATTGGGACATTAGATGCGGTTTTAGAAAAAAAGTTGATGAGGCATCGACTTTCTGACGCGTGCCCTCTTTGGTCGTGAGTCAGCGCGCCGAGCCGGTTAGGAACGAGCGAAGTGCCCTGAACTACGAAGCTTCGCGAGCAAAGTTACGGCCGTGCCGTGGTAGTCAACGCGCGCTTGATGGCCTTTCCCAACGAGGCCAGCCTCTTCAGGGCGATACGCGCCAGATCAACCGGTTCGACCTTGACAGGCAGGTCGTGAACGGCGGCAGCATGAGACAGGATAAGTTTTACCAAGCCGATGTCGATGCCGAGAGTCATCGGTCCGGCACCTTGGGCGGCGCAGTCGCGACCAAAACGAATGAGCCGTTCGCGATCGAGCGCCGCTATGTTGCACTTCCCAGATGTCTTTGGAGCATATCGAGGGCCTGCAGCCTTGGAGCGGCGAGGGGACTTGCCTACATCGCACATGTCGTCGATATGAAGGTCGATGAGTTCGCCGAAAGTTTTCAGGCGCGCTATACGGGACTTGGTCGGAGTTTCACCGCGATCGACTTGGCGCTCGGTTTCGGTTGCCCAGCGCCGTGCGTCGTCTCGGCGCAGGAAGGTCTCGCTGATGTAGCGACCTTTGCGACGGACTTGGACACGCCAGGAACCGGATGAGAGCTTTGTATAGGTGGCCATTTTTTCGTGTGCGCTCCGTGTGCACTGAGAGATCGGAACGTGGCGAAAAGGGTCGTATTCTGGCGTAAATTCGTGTGCACTCGGCAGGTTCTAACGATTTGATGTCAAAGAAAAAATGCTGAAAAATCAAAAGCATAGAGTGGCCATTGCGCCCATGATGGACTGGACGGACCGGCATTGCCGGTTCTTCCACCGTCAGTTGACGCGTCGTGCGCTGCTCTACACCGAGATGGTGGTGGCCGATGCGATCATCCAGGGCGCGCGTGAGCGGCTGCTCGGCTTCGATGAGACGGAGCACCCGGTGGCGCTGCAACTCGGCGGCTCCGATCCCCAGAAGCTGGCCGAGGCGGCGCGCATTGGCGAGGCCTTCGGCTATGACGAGATAAACCTCAATGTCGGCTGCCCGTCGGATCGCGTCCAGTCGGGCACGTTCGGCGCGTGCCTGATGAAGACGCCGGCACTGGTCGCCGATTGCGTCGCCGTGATGAAAGCCGTCGTCAAGATTCCCGTTACCGTCAAATGCCGCATCGGCGTCGACGAGCAAGACCCCGAGCCGGCGCTCGATGCGCTGGCGGACGGCGTTTTGGCGGCCGGCGCCGACGCGCTGTGGGTGCATGCCCGCAAGGCGTGGCTGGAGGGGCTGAGCCCGAAGGAAAACCGCGACATCCCGCCGCTCGACTATGACAGGGTCTATCGGCTCAAGGCCAGAAAACCGAATGAATTCATCGGCATCAATGGTGGCATTCAATCATTGGACGCGGCACGTCTCCATCTCGACCATGTCGACGGCGTCATGCTAGGCCGCGCTGCCTACCACACGCCGGGTATCCTGACCGGAGCCGATGCCATGTTCTACGGCGGCGATGCGTCGGGCGCGTTCGACCATGCGGCGCTGATCGACGCGATGGCGACCTACGCTGCCCGCCATATCGAGAAGGGCGGACGGCTCGGCCATGTCACCCGCCACATGGTCGGCCTGTTTCACGGCCTGCCTGGCGCGCGCCGCTACCGGCAGATCCTGTCGACCGACGCGACGAGGCCGGGCGCTGGACCGGATGTGCTGAAGAAGGCCTTTGCCGCCGTCGATTTCAGCGGTGCTGCCGCGGAAGCAGCCTGACGGGTTTCAGTCCCTGAGGATCATCCGGTCGCCGCGCACGTCGAAGCCCGACAGCGAGCCAATGAAGTTCATGCCGAGCAGGCTCTGGCCGAGCATGCCGGGCGCCGCGATCATCACCGGCATGTCCTTGCGCACGATGCCGCCGATCGCCACTTCGTCGGTCTTCACGGCGGCGGCGCGTGCCATGCCGTTAGCGGTCGAGACCGGTATGGTGAAGTTGAGGGTGGCAGGGTTGAAGCCCGCGGCCTGAGCGTCTTCCGCCGTCAGCACGATGCTGGTCGCGCCGGTGTCGACGACGGCGCGGATCGGCGCGCCATTGATCATGATGCGGGCTTCGAAATGGCCATTGTCGGCCTTGTCCAGTGTCACCGTCGCGTGGCCGTCTTCCACGCCCAGCGCCAGGGGGCTGCCGGGAACGAGACCGGCGGTCACCCGGCTGGCGATATCCTGCAACTCGTAGCGGTACTGATGGCCGGCGACCAGCGCCAGCGCGATGGCGGCCCAGGTGCCGAGATTGCGGGCCATGTCACCCAGTGGCCGGCCTGAGCGAATGAGGCTGGCGCCGATCAGCGCAGCGATCGCGCCAAGCCAGATCAGCCGGCTGAAATCATAGTTTTCGACACCGAAAGTGCTGCCAGCCGAATCGTTGATCATCAGCAGGATCAGTCCCGCGCCGATCACGACCATCACTATCCAGAACAGTCGGCTCATTGGCTTTGCCGTTTCACGAAAGCACATCGCGCTCGCGCGCCATGCGCGTGCGGCGCGTTTCCCGGCGCGGCCGCCGCTCGACCGTTTCCAGCCTTGCCTGCAATTCGGCCATGACGCTGCGGCGCGTTTCCGGGGTCATGCCGATCCAGGCGCCAATCTCCTCGCGCGTGCGGCCACAGCCGAAACAGAATCCGGTTTTCATGTCTATCGAACAAACCAGGATGCACGGGGATTCGATGGCCGTCATGACATTCTCTTGCCTAGCTTCCACATGGTGCAACGCCGGGGCCAATGCAAGCCCTCCAGATTCCGCCGTCGGCAAACGCGTTCGCGTCAACGCTGGCGGTTGTGCCGGCCAGGGAAGGCGGCTATGCCGCTGACCAACTCCAGCAACGATCGCCACCGACATGACCAGCGCACTGCCTTTCGACGATTTTCGCAACCTGCTGGCAAACCTGCCGTCGGCCGATGCGCAGGCCGAGGCGCGTGTCCGCACACTGTTTGCCAAGGCCGACAAGCCCAGAGGATCGCTTGGCCGCGTCGAGGACATCGCCGCCTGGCTCGCAACCTGGAGTGGGCGCGCCCCGCCGGCAGTGAACCGGCCTTTGGTCGCGATCTTTGCCGGCAACCATGGCGTCACCCGTCACGGCATTTCGCCGCGGCCGGTGGCGGCCACAGCCAATGCCGTCGAGCTTTGCGCGGCCGGGGGTGCTGCGATCAACCAGGTCTGCATCGCCAATGATCTCGGCCTGAAGGTTTTCGACCTCGCGCTCCATATGCCGACCGAGGACATCACCGACGACGCCGCACTCGACGAGCGCGGCTGCGCCGCCACCATGGCCTTCGGCATGGAGGCGATTGCCGGCGGCAGCGACCTGCTTTGCCTCGGCGATCTCGGCGTCGGCAATTCCACCGTCGCCGCCGCCCTGTGCGCCGCGCTGTTCGGCGGCGGCGGCGCCGACTGGGTTGGAGCGGGATCGGGCGCCGATGCCGCGATGCTGGCGCGCAAGGCCGAGGTGGTCGACACGGCACTTGCTTTCCATGCCGACGCCTTGCGCGATCCTCTCGAGGCCTTGCGCCGGGTTGGCGGCCGCGAGTTCGCGGCAATAGCCGGCGCCATCCTGGCTGCCCGCATGCAGAACATCCCGGTGCTGCTCGACGGCTTTGCCGCGACCGCCGCGGCGGCGGTGCTGTATGCCGCGAACGAGGCTGCGCTCGACCATTGTCTTCTTGCTGGCCTGTCACCGGAGACAGGGCACGCAAAGGCCGCCGAACGGCTAGGCCTTCGGCCGCTGTTCGACCTTGGCGTCAGCCACGGCGAAGGGGTAGGGGCCGCACTTGCCGCCGGTCTGGTCAAGGCCGCCGCACTCACCAGCTCGGGCATGGCGGCGGCTGTTCGAAACTGATTCAGCGCCTGCGCGCGGCAACCGCCTTGGTGGGCAGGGCCGGCAGTTCCTCCATCACCCGACTGAGCGGGAAGATGGCGATCGCCTCGGTGCCTTCGCGCAGCTTGGAATGAAGCTCGAACTCGCCGCCATGCATGGCCAGCAGGCCCTGCACGATCGGCAGACCGAGCCCGGTTCCCTGTTCGGCGCTCTTGATGGCGATCGAACCCTGGCCGAAGGCGGAAAGCACCACCGGAATCTCCTCTTCCGGTATGCCCGGGCCGTTGTCCTTGACCGAGATGTATTGCCCGCCGCCGGCCGTCCAGCCGACCCGCACGCGGACCTCGCCGCCAGATGCGGTGAACTTGATGGCGTTGGACAAAAGGTTGAGCGTGATCTGCCTCACCGCGCGCTCGTCGGCAAATAGCCGCGGCAAGGTGGTTTCGAAATCCTGGACGACGCGGATGTCTTTGTTGCGCGCCTTCAGCTCCATCATGTGGCAGCAATCCTCGACGACGCTGAGCAGCATCACCGGCTCCTCGTTGATCTGGTAGCGACCCGCCTCGATGCGAGAGAGGTCGAGGATCTCGTTGATCAGATCGAGCAGATGCTGGCCGGACTCGTGCACGTCATGAGCGTAGTCGCGGTAGGTCGGGTTGCTCATCGGTCCGAGCACCTCGTTGGCCATCACCTCGGAAAAGCCGAGAATAGCGTTGAGCGGGGTCCGGAGCTCATGGCTCATCGAGGCAAGAAAGCGCGACTTGGCCAGATTGGCATCCTCGGCCCGCCGCCGCGCTTCGTCGGACATCGATTTCGCCGTCTCGACCTCGGCGATCAAAGCGTCCTTTTCGGACCGAAACGACAAAAGCATCACTGACGAACGGTTGAGATTACGCGCGACGTAGATGAAGAAGGGCAAGGCTGCGACCAGCAGCGCGGCCATGATCACCTCGATCGGCATCCAGAACCGCGCGCCGGCATAGGCATAGACCGCCACCGGAACGGCAAAGGTCGCCAGCAGGGCGCCACCCAGCGACGAGGCCATGACGGAAGTCGCCGCCATCGCAACCAGCAGCACCATCGCCTTGACCACCTGGAGCTGGTCGATCTGGCAGGTTGCGCAACCGAGCCAGGCGAACCAGGCCCAGCCGAGGCCGCACAGCGAGTGGCCGATAAGGAAATCCCTTTGCGTTCGCGACGGGTCGAGTTCGGAAGCTTCGGTGCGATCGACGCGCCGCGCCATGAATGAAACGACGGTGTAGCAGATGAGCATGAACAGCGCCCAGACGGCGATCTGCTTGTCCATTCCGGCAAGCAGGCCTGCTGCCGCGATCGCCAGCACAAGCAGCGGAATGGCGATCACTCCACCCATCATCGAGCGAGCGTGCAGCTTCAGGAGTTCGCGGTCGAAGTCGAGATTGCCGGCCTGCTGCGAGAGACGGTCACGCGTCCTGCGCACCGCGCGCGCCACATCGCTGTTGCGATGCGGTTTCCTGCGGTCCACAATGAATTTGTCCGCTGTGTTCGAGCGTAGCAAAGGCATGATAACTTCGATTTATGCGCGCAGCGATTTCAATTCGTTAAGCTACGTTCGAATGATTAAGAGACTGTTTGCCATATGAGCCGTTCGTGGTCGCCGAGGCCGCGTCGGCGCTATGCTCCGCCGCCGCCGCGAAGCCTGTGGCGCAGGCTGCTGGACTACGGACTGACGGTCATCCTCCTTGGCTTGCTGATCCTGCTTGCGGCGCGCCTCGACCGGTTCGAGACCCGCAAGGCCGAAGGTGCCGCCATCGTCAACGATGGCGATTCGATCACGCTCGGCAGCGAGCGCATCCGCATGCGCGGCATCGACGCCCCGGAATACCAGCAGGTCTGCCGCAAGGATGGCGCCGACTACCCTTGCGGCAAGCTCGCGCGCCAGTCGCTGGTGCGGCTGATCGGCGGCCGGCCCGTCTCCTGCAGTGGCTGGCAGCGCGATCGCTACGGCCGGCTGCTTGGCGACTGCAAGGCCGGCAGCACGGATCTCAACCGCGCCCAGGTCGAGGCCGGTTGGGCGGTCGCCTTTGGCGATTTCGAGACCGAGGAGGCCGGCGCCCGCGCCGGCAAGTCCGGCATCTGGGCCGGCAGCTTCGACGAACCGCAGGACTGGCGCCACACCCACGGCCACGATCTGGTCGAAAGCAAGCACGGCACCCTCGCCTCGATCGGCGACGCCATGCGTGAGTTTTTCCGCTTCCGGTGATGGCGAACAGCTGCATGAACCCTATAGTCTGTCAGAACAAATCGGGAGGGATGGGATGAAACTGTTCGACGGCGGCCGCGCGCCCAATCCGCGGCGGGTCCGCGTTTTCCTCGCCGAGAAAGAGATCGAGGTTCCCTTGGTGCCCGTCGATATGGGCGCGCTTGGGCACAAACAAGAGCCGGTCAGCTCACGCAACCCGCTGCGGCGCCTGCCTGTGCTCGAACTCGACGACGGCACCATCATCACCGAATCCGTCGCCATCTGCCGCTATTTCGAGGAGCTGCATCCCGAGCCCGCTCTGTTCGGGCGCGGCGCGCTCGGCAAGGCCAGGGTCGAGATGTGGCAACGGCGCATGGAGTTCAATCTGCTCAGTTGCGTAGCGCAGGCCTTTCGCCACATCCACCCGGCGATGAAGGAATGGGAGATCCCGCAAATCCCGGAATGGGGCGAGGCCAACAAACCGAAAGCGCTCGAATTCCTGAAGCTGCTCGACGGCGAACTGGCACAACGGGAATTCGCCGCCGGCGACGCTTACTCGATCGCCGACATCACCGGCCTGATCGCCATCGACTTCATGAAGCCGGCACGCATCAAGGTGCCGGAAGAGTGCTCCAACGTGCTGCGCTGGCATCAGGCGATCTCCAGCCGGCCAAGTGCTGCTGCGTAGGTTCTGTCATGGATCTGGTGAGCGAAGACCTGGAACGCTTCACGGCCAAGGTCCGCGCCTGCCGCATCTGCGTCGAGCACCCGCTCGGCCGGCCGCTGCCGCACGAGCCGCGCCCGGTGCTGCGGCCGTCGTCGAGCGCCCGCATCCTGCTTGCCAGCCAGGCACCGGGCACCAAGGTTCACATCACAGGCATGCCCTTCACCGACGCCTCCGGCGACCGGCTGCGCAGTTGGCTCGGCGTCACCAGCGAGGAGTTCTACGACACGGAAAAATTCGCCATCGTGCCGATGGGCTTCTGCTTTCCCGGCCAGGACGCCAAGGGCGCGGACCTGCCGCCGCGCCGCGAATGCGCGCCGGCATGGCGCGCGCCGCTGATGGCGCTGATGCCGCGCATCGATCTCGTGCTGACGATCGGCATCTACGCGCAATCCTGGCACATGGGCGCCACGCGCCGTTCCTCGCTGACCGAAACGGTGAAGGACTGGCGCGCCATATGGGAGGCGCCGGCCGGCCCAAAAGTGCTGCCGCTGCCGCATCCGTCCTGGCGCAACTCTGGCTGGCTGAAGCAGAATCCATGGTTCGAAATGGATTTGCTGCCGTTCCTGAGGTCGGAAATCCGCTATCGCCTTGTTTAGCCATCCTGCAAGAAATCACTCGCTTTTGCGGCGGTTGGGAGAATTTTGTTCTTGTGAAAGCCTCGGATAAAAGGGAATATAGCCAAACTATTCCTCTGGGAGCATCCAATGGACCGCCTTGACAGAAAAATCCTTCGCCTCCTGCAGGAGGACGCGACGCTCGCGGTCGCCGATGTCGCCAAGAAAGTCGGGCTGTCGACGACGCCGTGCTGGCGGCGCATCCAGAAGCTCGAGGAAGAGGGCGTCATCAAGCGGCGCGTCGCCATCCTCGACCACGAGAAGGTCAATGTGCGCGTCACCGTCTTCGTGTCGATCCGCACCAATTCGCACAGCCACGAGTGGCTGCGGCGCTTCTCCGAGGTCATCCAGGAATTTCCGGAAGTGGTCGAGTTCTACCGCATGAGCGGCGACGTCGACTATCTGCTGCGCGTCGTCGTGCCCGACATCGCCGCCTACGACGCCTTCTACAAGCGGCTGATCGCCAAGATCGAGATCCGCGACGTGTCGTCTTCTTTCGCCATGGAGCAGATCAAGTACACAACCGAAATCCCGCTCGACTATATGGTGCTGGACAAGGAATCGGGCGCCAACGCCGCCTGAGGCTCAATGAGTTAGTTCTTCTTTTTGTTGAGGAAACTCCAGGGCGAATTCACAGGCAGCGTGATCGTGTCCGGCACGCTGTCGACACTTGCCACCTCGGCCTTGTGCACGGTGTAATCCGACTGGATGACACTGACGCCGTCGAGGATGAACAGTTGGCTCTTCTCCAACCCCGGTTGCAGCGTGCCGGTGACGGAAACCGGCTGGTAGGCCTCGGCCATCTTGTAGGGATGTGCCGGCGTCACCAGCACGATCTGGTTGGGCGGTGGCGTCGGCATGTGGCTGCAGGCGCCGGTCCACGGCACCAGCAGGAACTGGTAGACGAGGTCACCCTCGCGATCGACCGGAAGTGCATAGCCGGCTAACTGAATAGTCTTGTCCTGCAGATTGATGGACAACGTCTCGCCGTGGTCGGGCAATTTTGCCGCGATCATCGGCAGGCCGGCGTCTTCGGCGATCGCTTGCGTCGCCGGACGCAGGTCCTTCCAGAATATGTGCGCGGTTTCAGGGGACGCGTTTGCCGACGCAATGGGCAGGAGCAGCACGATTGCCAGAGCCACGGTCGATCTTAGGCAAATGCGCATTGGTTGCTTCCCTTTGACATCAAGTAAAGCCGCCGTCGTCGGTAGCGTCAACGCTCCAGCCGCATCACATGTCTGCGAGAGCCGGCCATGCCGGTCTCGTGGAAGCCGCGGGCGACGAACATGTCGCGAAAGCCCATGAATCGGTAGGTCGGCGATGCCTCGTCGACCGGGTAGGCCTCGATCGTGTCCGCACCTTTGGTCAAGGCGTGATCGATGGCCGCGTCGAGCAATGCCGAGGCAAAACCGTCGCCGCGCAGCGCCCTCGGCACGTAGAAGCAGACGATCGACCAGACACCGGCCTCGCTGTCGTCCTGCTGTTGCGAGAGCTTGCGATAGGTCTGGCGCGGCGCGACCGAGCACCAGCCGACGGACTTGCCTTCGAGTTCGGCGAGAATGCCGACCGGCGTGCCGCCTCGATGAGCGCCATCATCGCCCGCTTCATCTCATCGTTCTGGACATGCTCGCGGCTGCGCACATGGCGCCAGGCCGTGCACCAGCAATATTTCGGTCCGCCCGGCGCTTCGAACAGGTTCTCGAAATCCGCGCGCGTTTCCTTCGTCACCTCGATGAACCGCAGTTTGGCGAGATCAGGCTTGACTTCAGCCTTTCCTGGCAGCGATCCGCTCGAGCGTCTTGGCATTACTCAGTTCCCTCACTGCGTCCTTGCCGATCCAGCGCGCCGTTTTGTCGGTTGACTGCGCCAGCCGTTCAGCGACGGCAAAGGCAGCGCCGTGCATCTCCATCGATCGCTTGCCGATCGAACGAAGCGCCCAGTTCACAGCCTTCTTCACGAAGTTGCGGCCGTCGGTGGCATGCGCTTCGATGACCGGCAGGAAGCCGAGGAACGTCGCTGCTGGCTCTTGCTTCCGGTGGACGACCGACCAGGCCATCATGGCAAAGGCCGTTCGTCGAACGAACTCCCGTTCGTCGGCCGCGAACTCGTCGATCAGATCCCTCCAGGACTCCGTGTCGACAAAGAGATCGGAGACGCCGTCGACGATATCCCACGAATCGAAAGACGCCGCCCATTGCCTCGCATCCGCAGCTGAAAACCGCTTCGGGTCGGCCGTGACGGAAGCGATGAACTGCGCCTCCATGATACCGGTCTGCCATAGTTCGAAGGCGCGTTCATGGTTGCGCTTGATTTTCCTGGCAATCTGCCGCTGCACGCCGTGCGGAATGCCGAGCGCACGTTCGATCTTGATGCCGTAGCGCAGCATGCCACGGCGATTTTCCTCCGACCCGATCGAGCGCAGATACGCGACGATTTCGTCGGCACTGGATTGGGGCGAAAGCTCGGCCACCGCGCTATCCTACTTCTCCAGGCGCGCCAGCAGCGAGGACGTATCCCAGCGCCGGCCGCCCATCGCCTGCACATCCTTGTAGAACTGGTCGACAAGCGCCGTCACCGGCAGCTTGGCGCCATTTCGATCGGCCTCGGTGAGGCAGATGCCGAGATCCTTGCGCATCCAGTCCACGGCGAAGCCGAAATCATATTTGCCGGCATTCATGGTCTTGTGCCGGTTCTCCATCTGCCACGAGCCGGCGGCGCCCTTGGAGATCACCTCGATGACCTTCTCGATGTCGAGCCCGGCCTTCTTGCCGAAATGGATACCCTCGGCCAAGCCCTGCACCAGCCCGGCAATGGTGATCTGGTTGATCATCTTGGTGAGCTGGCCGGCACCTGCCGGCCCCATCAGCCCGACCATGCGGGCGAAGGCATCGATGACGGGCTTGGCCTTGTCGAAGGCTGCCTGCTCGCCGCCGACCATGACGGTCAGCACGCCGTTCTCGGCGCCGGCTTGGCCGCCGGAGACCGGCGCGTCGAGGAAAGAGAAGCCAAGTGCGCTCGCCTTCTCGGCCAGTTCGCGCGCGACCTCGGCCGATGCGGTGGTGTTGTCGATATAGACCGCGCCTTTCTTCATCGCCTTGAAGGCGCCATTGGCACCAATCGTCACCGAACGCAAATCGTCGTCATTGCCGACGCAGGAGAAGACGAAATCCTTGCCCTCGGCCGCTTCGGTCGGCGTCGCGGCAAAACGACCGCCATGCTGGCCGACCCATTGCTCGGCCTTCGCCGTGGTGCGGTTGTAGACGGTGACGTCGTGGCCGCCCTTGTTCCTGAGGTGCCCGGCCATCGGATAACCCATGACGCCAAGACCGAGAAATGCCACCGATGCCATAGGCCTACCTTCCAGCGGAAACGAGAATTTGCCGTGGAACGTCTAGGCCTTGCGGCGGATTCGTCAAGATGCCGACGCAGGTGGTGCCTTGGGCCTAAATCCGGAAACGCGTCAGCGCTTGAGGTGGATGGTGATCCGGCGTTCGATCCATTCGATGCCATGACGCAATATCTCGACAATCACCAGATACACGACGGCGACCCAGATATAGGCCTGGATATCGAAGGTGCGGGAGTAGGTAAGCTTTGCCATGCCCATGAGATCGTACACGGTGATGATGGCGACGATCGCGGACGCCTTGATCATCAGGATAAGCTCGTTGCCATAGGGCCGCAGCGCGACGACCAGCGCTTGCGGCAGGATGATCTTCCACAACGTCTGCAATTTATGCAGGCCGAGCGAAGCAGCACCCTCCCACTGGCCTTTCGGCACGCTTTCGATGGCGCCGCGCAGGATTTCGGCCTGATAGGCAGCCGTATTCAGGGCAAAGGCAAAGACACCACAGTTGAACGCCTCACGGAAAAAGCCCCACAGCCCAACCATCTCGAGTTGCGGCCTGAACGAGCCGACACCGTAATAGACCAGGAAAGTCTGGACGAGCAGCGGCGTTCCGCGGAAGAAATAGACATAGCAATAGGCAAGACCGGACAGGATCCGGTTCTTCGACATGCGCGCATAGGCGACCGGAAGCGACAGGATGGCGCCCAGCACAATCGAAATGCCGACGAGCGAAAGCGTGACGCCGAGGCCTTCTACGTAGCTCGGACCATATTTGGCAAAGAGTTCGCCGTTCCAGGCCCAAGCCAGATAGGCGACGATGCCGCCGCCGGCGGCAATCCAGATGCCTATCAGCACATAGCCGATGATGCGTGAACGCGGCCAACCACGTGCACGCGGGGGAGGCCGTTCTACAGCGGTCTTGGCGTCGGCCGCAACGCTCATCGCCGTGCCTCCCGCCGGCTAAGCGAGCGCTGTATGGCGCCGGTTGCCAAGGATGAAACGACCGCCAGGATAAGAAACACCACCGCGGCCACGCTGAAGAACAGGAAAGTGTGTTTGGTGACGCGTGCTGCCACGCCGGCTTGACGCAGTGTCTCAGCCAGGCCGACCACCGACACCAGCGAGGTGTCCTTGAGCAGGCTCAGCCAGCAATTCTCCAGGCCTGGAAACGCGATGCGGACCAACTGCGGCAAGATCACCTTGCGCATCGTTTGCGCATAGGAAAGGCCGACAGCGTAGCCGCCTTCATATTGGCCCTTGGGGATGGCCCGGAAAGCCGAAAGGAATACCTCGCTGGCATAGGCCGAAAAGATAATGGCTAGCACGATCATGCCGGCAACGAAGGCGTTGACGTCGATGGTCGCTTCGGGCCTTACCAATCTGATGAGATATTGCAGGATCAGCGGGCCGCCGAAAAAAAACAGAAACAGCGTCACCAGTTCGGGCAATCCACGGAAGATCGTCGTGTAGATGTTGGCCGCGATGCGCAGCGAAGGCTCCTCGGACTGTTTGCCCAGCGCTATGAAAAAGCCGATCGTCAGACCGATTGGAAGGGTTGCCAGCGCCAGAAGAACCGTGACTGCGGCACCAGAGACGATGTCGTCGAGCCAGCCATCGGGTCCCCAACTGAGAAGCGTCCAAACGCTCAGCATCCGCTCGCCTGTTCTCCCAAATGCCTTTGGAGAGTCACGCCGCTGCGCCCTGGTGCGCGGCATCCTTATGAGAACGGCGGGACTATCCCGCCGTTCTCTCGATCAGAAGGCCGCGATCAGGAATCGCCGCCGTAGACGTCGAATTTGAAATACTTGTCGTTGATTTCCTTGTATTTTCCATTTGCGCGAATGGCGTCGATCGCTGCGTTGAACTGGTTGACCAGGTCGGTCTCGCCCTTGCGTACCGCAATGCCGGCGCCCGGACCGTGGATTTCAACAACCGGCTTGATCGCACCGATCAGCTTGCAGCAGGCGCCGTCAGGCGAGTCCAGCCACTGCTGCAGCACGACAATGTCGTCATTGGCGGCATCGAGGCGGCCATTGGCGAGATCGAGCTGGTATTCCTGCGCGGTCGGATAGGGCTTGACCGTGCTGTCGGTGTAGATCTTGGTCGAATAGTTGAAATGCGTGGTCGAAGCCTGCACGCCGATCGTCTTGCCGGCCAGGTCTTCCTTGGTCACGCCCTTGATGTCGCTGTCCTTGGGCGCGACGATCGCCGGTGGCGTGTTGTAGTATTTGTGGGTGAAGTCGACCTTTTCGGCGCGCTCCGGCGTGATCGACATCGACGCGACGATGGCGTCGAACTTGCCCGCCTGCAGCGCCGGAATGATGCCGTCCCAATCCTGGGCGACGAAGGTGCACTTCACCTTCATCTCATCGCAGAGAGCCTTGGCGATGTCGATGTCGAAGCCGACGAGCTGCCCGTCGGAAGTCAGGTTGTTGAATGGCGGATAGGCGCCCTCCGTGCCGATCTTCAGGGTTTTTTCCTGAGCCTGGGCGACGCCCAAAGTCAGCAGCGCAGCCGATGCGGCGAGCGCGATACGCAATGCAATACGCATGATGATCCTCTCATATTGTCCCGGCCGCTGTTCCATGCGGCTCTGAGGGCGGCGCGTTTTTGACCGCCCGCTGGCGGCGATACTCCCACTCTTTCTCCGAAAAAAGCAACTGCAAAACAGTGGCCTCGGGGATTTGCATTCCCGGCCAAAGATGACGCAAGGTTAGAACCTGGAAACACGTTTGGCCGCGGTGAAAGATGTTTCGCCGGCTCGCTCAGCGCTTCAGGCCTGAGACGCCTTCAACGAAGTCGGCTATCGACTTCACGTCGTCGAGATCGAACGCCGGCAGACCTTCTCCATCGGCCGCGAAGTCGGCGGCGATGGCGACGATGTTGGGATCGCTGGCTGCGAGCGGCGTGCGGTCCTTCGCCTCAAGCCGCCGCGTTTCGATCTTCTTGTGCGCCTCGCGCTTGTACCCTTCGACCAGCACGATATCGGACGGCGCCAGCCGCGACAGGATGGCGTCCAGCGTCGGCTCGTCCTCGCCGCGCAATTCGTGCATCAGCGCCCAGCGTCGGCCGGACACGATCGCAACCTCCATCGCTCCAGCCTGGCGGTGGCGAAAGGAGTCGGCACCCTCCTTGTCGATGTCGAAATCATGATGGGCGTGCTTCACCGTCGACACGCTCCAGCCTCGCCGCACCAGCTCGGCGACCAGCTTTTCGGTCAGGGTGGTCTTGCCGGAATTCTTCCAGCCGGTGATGCCGAAGACGCGTCTCATGGTTTGATGCTCCGCAACAGACGCTCGGCCGCCGCAAGGTCATCGGGCGTGTTGATGTTGAAGAACGGATCGATCTCGTGCTCGCCGGAACTCCACATCGGAAACTCGACCTCGACAAAGCCATGCCGTTCGATGAAGGCGGAAACCCGTCGATTGTCCTCATCGACCAGGAACCGGCGTAAGGCGTCATGCAGGCCAAGCGGCCAGAGCGCGAATGTCGGATGCCGCTTGCCGTCCGAACTGGCAACGGCGATGGCCCCGGGCTGTTCGGCTGCTGTCGCAGCAAGCCGTTCGACCAGGTCCTCGGGAAGGAACGGCGTATCGCCGGCGGCGGTGACCACCCCGCTGCAAGCCATGGACGCCCATTCCAGACCGGTCAGGATCCCGGCAAGCGGTCCCGCGTAACCTTCCACCGTATCGGCAAGCACCGGCAGCCCGAACCTGGCAAAGCGCATCGGATCACCATTGGCGCTCAGCGCCATCGGTCCGACCTGCGGAGCAAGGCGGGCGACGACATGGTCGAGCAGCCTGCGACCACCCAGCACAAGCAGCGTCTTGTCGCCGCCGCCCATGCGCCGCGATTGGCCGCCGGCCAGAATGATCCCTGCAATGTCCCGGTCCATGGTCCGCCGTCTTCTCTTCAGCCCGTAAAATCGCGGGGTCTCGGGACGATCTATATGCCGTCCGGCGCCATGTCAGGTCCAGCGCTTTCGGCGGCGGTTTGCCGCTTGCCGACGACCCGTTCGCGGTAGAGCGCATAGAGCCCGGAGCCGACGATAATCGACGCGCCGGCGATCATCGGCAGGTCTGGGATGTCGCCGAAGACGACCAGGCCGAGCAGGATCGCCCAGAGCAGGGCGGTGTAGCGAAACGGCGCGATGAAGGCGATGTCGCCCGAGCGCATCGCCATGATGATGAACTGGTAGCCGATGAGCACCAGCACCGCCGCCAACGCCAGCAGCGCCGTGGCTTCGCCGCTCATCGGCGTCCAGCCGCCCATCGGCGAAAGCAGTGCCGCGCCCAGCACCGTCATGGCCAACGCCGTGGCGGTCGAGACAAGCAAGGTCGGGATTGCCTGCGGGACGCGCTTGGTAGCAAGGTCGCGCACCGCGCAGCAGGCAACGCTCGCCAGCGCCAGCAGCGAATAGACGCTGAACCCTTCGAAGCCCGGCCGCACGATGATCAGCACGCCGGCAAAACCGACGGTAATCGCCAGCCAGCGCCGCCAGCCGACGCCCTCGTTGAACACAAGTGCTGCCCCCATCGTCACCGCCAGCGGCAGTGCCTGCAGCACGGCCGAGACATTGGCGATCGGCAGGTGGGCAAGCGCAAGGAGGAACGACACCGTGGCGCCGGCCTCGCCGGTGACGCGCAGAGCCACCATCGGCTGCAGCATCGAGGCAGGCCGGGCCAGCGCGCCACGCTGCCAGGCAAGCAGGCCGACGAACAGAGAAGCGAAGGCGCCCCGGATCAGCATGACCTGCGCCATGTTCATCGATTCCGAGGAGAATTTCGTGATCGCATCATTGAGGGTGAAGCCGACCATGGCCACGACCATGAACAGCGCGCCGCGAAGATTTGGCGAAAGAGGCAAGGGCGGTCACCGGTGTGCTTTGCGTCAGCCTGTATCAGCCCGCCGCAAAACAGCAACGTCAAAGGAATGGGCCACGGCTTTCCATTGTGGCCCATTCCGCAGAGGATCGGTGGAGCCTTACTTCTTGGGCGTCAGCACTTCGGTGCCGTTGCCGTCCTTGCCGGCGATCGTCCACAGGCCGTGCAGAGAGCCATCCTTCTCAACCTTGTAGACGACAAGGCCGATTTCCTTGCCCATCGCGTAGCCGGCGGAAAAGGCATTGTCGTTGCGCATGCAGATGCCGTCCGAGGATGAGCCGCCGGTTTCCCAATGGATGGTGCAGGTCGTCTCGCTGGTCAAAGTGATGGTTGCCTCGCCACCATAGGCCGAGCCGTCGAAATTGGTGCCGGCCACCGTGTACTTGCCGCCGATCGACTGCGCCGTTGCCGGCGCCGCCGCGAGGCCGAGCAATGCAAGAGAAAGAATAAGTTTGCGCATGTTGTATTCCCCCTGTGAGTGAAGAACCACTCCGGGCGAAGGCTTAGGCCGGAACATCGAGTCGGTAAATCCGATGCAACTTGGCGGATAAGGATTATTTCGTGGTGTGGCGCAAAATGCTCACGGCCCCTTGAGGCTGCCCGCAATAGCGCCCACCAGCGGATCGTATTTAGACTTCAGGGCTGGCGGATAATCGATCCAGACGGTGCGGATGACGCCGTCTTTTCCAAACAGACGGCGCTCGTAGAAAATGGCCTCGCCCTTGATGCCCGACAGCACCGCCCAGTCCTTGCCACTCTTGCTGTAGGTAATCTTGTAGCTCGGCTCCTTGCTCGCTTTCTCAGCGGCGACAAAGCTCTTCGGCGTGTCGTCATCGATATTGAGGATGCCCGAACAGATCAGGCTGGCGCCGTCGGCGCTGAGCCATTGCTGCCCGTCGCCATTCTCCGGCTCGGGCTGGGGCAAGGTGAAAATCTCGTCGGGAAAGGTGCAGACGGTGCCGAAGCGCGCATTGGTATAGGTGAATGGAGCCGCGATCGCTGCGGTTGTCACAAACGACGCCAAGGCGATCGAGATGAGCTGAAAGTGCCTCACGGTGCCTCCCGCGGCCTGTTGCCGGAGGCGATCTTGCACCAATCCCGAGAAAAAATCAGCCGCCGGTGACGCTCATATGACGCGAGACCGAGGGGCGGCTGGTGCGGCGGTCGATGATGAAATCATGGCCCTTCGGCTTGCGGCCGATCGCCTCGTCGATTGCCGCGCTGACCAGTTCGTTGCCTTCGGATGCGCGCAGCGGCGCGCGCAGGTCGGCGGCATCCTCCTGCCCGAGGCACATATAGAGCGTACCGGTGCAGGTCAGCCGGACGCGATTGCAGCTCTCGCAGAAATTATGCGTCATCGGCGTGATGAAGCCGAGCCTGCCGCCGGTCTCGGCGACATTGACATAGCGCGCCGGGCCGCCGGTTTTGTAGGGGATGTCGCTCAGCGTGAACTGCCGCTCGAGCGAGGCGCGCAGCAGCGACAACGGCAGGTACTGGTCGGTGCGATCGGCGTCGATTTCGCCCATCGGCATGGTTTCGATGACCGTCAGGTCCATGCCGCGGCCATGCGCCCAGCGCATCATGTCGGGCAGCTCGGCGTCGTTGAAATCCTTCAGCGCCACCGCGTTGAGTTTGACCTTCAAGCCGGCGGCCTGCGCGGCGTCGATGCCTTCCATGACCTTGCCGAGATGGCCCCAGCGAGTAATCTGGTGGAACTTGTCGGCATCGAGCGTGTCCAGCGAGACGTTGATGCGCCTGACCCCGCAATCGGCGAGCTCCTGGGCGAAGCGCGACAGCTGCGAACCGTTGGTGGTCAGCGTCAGTTCTTCCAGCGCGCCGCTGTCGAGGTGGCGCGAAAGCTGGCGCACCAGATGCATGATGTTCTTGCGCACCAGCGGCTCGCCGCCGGTCAGCCGCAGCTTCCGTACACCCTTTTCGATGAAGACGGTGCAGAGCCGATCGAGTTCTTCCAGCGACAACAAATCCTTCTTGGGCAGGAAGGTCATGTCCTCGGCCATGCAATAGGTGCAGCGGAAATCGCAGCGGTCGGTGACCGACACGCGCAAATAGCTGATCGTGCGACCGAATGGGTCGATCATGTCCATGTTCAAGCGCTTCCGTGGCCGTGAGCGGCGTCGTTATATACGGCTATGTGATACGATCCGCTCCAGCATTCAAGATAGCCGGTCTTGATCTTTGGTAACATTCCCTCACCGACATTGCGTGTCGGCTGGCCTGCAACGGCCTTTTCGCGTGTGGCGAAGCAGCGTAGGGAAGGGGGGACGCAACGCAGGAATGATCAGCATGACGGCGCCGAAGGAACTCCGGGTCTCGAAGGACCGCAAGCTGCTCACCGTCACCTTTCCGGATCACCGGCCGTTCGAACTGCCGGCGGAATTGCTGCGCGTAGCCTCGCCCTCGGCCGAAGTGCAGGGCCATTCGCCGGACCAGCGGGTGACCGTTCCCGGCAAGCGCAACGTCGCCATCCTCAAGATCGAGCCGGTCGGCAATTATGCCGTGCGCATCACCTTCGACGATTTCCACGACACCGGCATCTTCACCTGGAACTATCTGCATACGCTCGGTCATGAGAAGGACGAGCGCTGGAACGCCTATCTCGCCGAGCTGGCGGAAAAGGGGCTCAGCCGCGACCGCTAGTTTCATGCCGCTGTCGTCATGGCGTCATCGATCTGGAGTAGCGCCGGCAAAGGTTCGGAGACGAAAAACATGTCCGTCATCACCACGGTCGAACAGCTCGAAGCCCTCTATGGCCTGCCCGGCGAGGCGTCGGTGGTCAAGGAACTCGACCACGTCATCCCCGAATACGCGGCTTTTATCGAGGCCTCGCCTTTCGTCTCCCTGGCGACCAGCGGGCCGGAGGGGCTGGACTGCTCGCCGCGCGGCGATCTCGCCGGCTTCGTGCGCATCCATGATCCGAAGACGCTGATGATGCCGGACCGGCGTGGCAACAACCGTGCCGACTCGCTGAAGAACATCATCCGCGATCCGCGCGTCGGCCTGCTGTTCCTGGTGCCGGGCTCCGGCACGACGCTGCGTGTCAACGGCCGCGCCCACATCACCACCGATGCCGCGCTCTGCGCTTCGTTCAGCGTCGACGGAAAGCCGGCTCGCTCGGTCACCGTAATCGATATCGATTCGGTCTATTTCCAATGCGCCCGCGCCACCGTCCGCTCCGAACTGTGGAACCCGGCAAGGCATGTCGACCCGAAATCGCTGCCGACGCCTGGCCAGATCCTCGAAATCACCAGCCGCAAGAACATCGACGGCGAAGCCTATGACAAGGAATGGCCGGAGCGGGCGAAGAAGACGATGTGGTGAACTCCCCTGACGTGTGTTGGGATTCAGGTTCAGGCCGAGGCGAAAGCGGTGGGTTACGAGAACCGAAGCGGAGCGTACTTGAAGTACGTGAGCACCGGAAGCGCAGGAAACCGCCGTTTGCAGGCCGGCCTCACCTGAATACCGACACGCGTCACGCGTCCTTCAGCACTTCGTAAATCTTGCGCATCTGCTCGCCGATCAGGTCGCACTGCTCCGGCGTCGACTGGCTCATCGCCTTCTCGATCAGCGCCATATGGATCTTCAGCGCCTGCATCAGCAGGGCCTCGCCGTCATTGGTCAGCGTCAGCCGCAGCACCCGCTTGTCCTTCTCGTCGCCTTCGCGGCGCAGCAGGCCGCGCGTTTCGAGCTGCGGCAACAGCATGGTGATGTTGGAACGGCCGACCAGGAGCTTGCGGGCAAGATCGTGCTGCGACATGCCTGGATGGCGATAGAGGTTCATCAGCACGTCGAGCTGCGCAGGCTTGAGATCCAGCGGCGCCAGCTTCACCGCCAGCGTGCGCTCCAGCACATGGCAGGCGCGCGCCACCGCGACCCAGTTGCGAAAGCGCGGGTTGTCCCAGGGCAGGTCTTGCTTAATGTTCATGTTTGAACTATTATGTTCACGCTTGAACGAATGGATGGATCGCCACTATGGCATCATTTGGATTGAAGGTCATCCGAGGTGTGTTCGGCGCCGCCGAGCATGTGGCGCCGCGTCTGAGCGGCCGCGCCGCGTTCGAATTGTTCTGCCGCACGCCCAACGTCAAAGCCCTCAGCGACGGCGAGCGCCGCGCCGTCGACCGTGCGGCAGCCTTCATGACCGAGGCGCGCCATCACCGGCTGAAGACCAGGACGGGGTGCGTCATGGCGCATGAATTCCGGCCCGAGCCGGGCAGGGCGGCCCAAGGCACCGTGCTTGTCATCCACGGCTGGCGCTCACGCACGGAATATATGCGCGCGCTGATCGAAGGCTATCGCGGCGCCGGCTACAGGGTCGTCTCGCTCGACCTGCCGGGCCACGGCCAATCGCAAGGCCGCCGCCTGAACATGGTCAACGCGGTCGACGCTGCAAGGGTGGTAGGCGAATGGTTCGGGCCGTTCGCGGTAATCGTCGGCCATTCCTTCGGCGGTGCCGTCGCTGCCAACGCCGTCGCCGGTTCCGTCAAAGGCATCCAGCCGGTGGCGGCCGATCGGCTGGTGCTGATCGCAGCGCCGAGCTCGCTGCCGGCGATCTTCGACGACTTCAGCCGCATGCTCAATGTCGGCCCGCGTTCGCAGGTTGCCATGGCCGACCGGGTCGAAAAACTATCCGGCCGGCCGTTGCGCGAATTCACCGGTGATCGTCAGCTTGCCCAGGCGCCGGTGCCGACGCTGGTCATCCATGCACCCGACGACCGCGAGGTTTCCGCCGATCATGCCAGGCGCTATGCCGGCGCCGGCGATCATGTCAGGCTGCACTGGGCCGAGGGCCTTGGCCACCGTCGCATCCTCGCCGACAAGGGCGTGGTCGAGCACGCCGTCGGCTTCGTTGCCGGCGAGCGCGAGCCGGTAGCTCTGCACTAAATTCTATTTCTTCCTCAGCCCGGGCTCGACCGGCAGCCCGGCCGCCTTCCAGGCGGTGTAGCCGCCCAAGATGTGTTTGACCGGCGCAAGTCCCATGTCCTGCGCTGTCTTGGTGGCCAGCGCCGAGCGCCAGCCGCCGGCGCAGAAGAAGACAAAGTTTCTGCCCGACGCAAAGAACGGCTTATGGTAAGGGCTTTCCGGATCGATCCAGAATTCCAGCATGCCGCGCGTGACATGTTTCGCACCCGGGATCCTGCCGTCGCGCTCCACCTCGCGCGGATCGCGCAGGTCGACGAAGACAGTGCCCTCATCGTCGAGCAGCCCTGCCGCTTCCTCCGGCGACATCACCTCGATCGCGGCATTGGCCTCGTCGAGCAGCTCGCGATATCCTTTTTTCACCCGCACATCCTTCCCGACCGCTCGTTTTCGGCCGACGGATCTCCAGCACAATGACCGGCGTTTGTCACGCAGGGTCGGAGCCGGCCATTGCCTTCCATGCCGCCATTGCCCCGGCCACAGTCCGCATACCGAGCCCTGCGGCGGAAGATGGCGACTCCCCGATTCGGCAAGGCCGAGGAGATCGCCGGCATGGTCGCCTGGCTGGCGGGCCCGAGGCCGATTCGTCACCGGCGCCGCGCTGACCATCGACGGCGGCGCCAACGCCTGACGCAACCCGGTTTCAACCGGCCGGAGCAGAAACGAATTCGCTCAGACCGTCACAAACTTGTGAAACCGTTCTGCAACAGACCCTTCGAAATTTATGGAAGCTTAACGAAATCGGTATGAATCGGTATAGTCGCGCCTTACATCCGCCATGCGGTTGGCAAGATCGTCTAGCGGCGCGGAACGGGAACCGGTTGCAACCGGAGCGGGTGATCCATGAATATCTTCGGAAACAGAGCCGCCGTATTGCCGCTTGCGGTCGCGGCCACGCTGGTCATCGCCGTACCGCAGGCCAGCGCGCAGGGTCTGTTTGACATGCTTTTCGGCGGCGGTGTTCGACATAACCCGCAAGGCGAGTTCCCGCCGCCACCCAAATACAAGCCGCAGCCAAACCCCGGTACCGGTGGCGGTGGCGGCACCAGGATCAGCAGCCCGTCCTATTATACCTACAAGGCCGACCGGCTGGTGCGTGTCGACTTCGCCGCGCTGATGCCGAAACCGCAGCCCGCGGCACCGCAGGATGCCGCTTTCGTGCCGTCCGTCACCGGCAATGCTTTCACTGAGGCGATTGCCGGTCTCGGCGACTATGAGCTTTATGCCGAACCGGATGTCGCCAAGGCGCTGATCGCCTATTACTCGGCCAATCCGGATTTCATCTGGGTCAGCGGAACCGCTCCCAACAGCCGCGCGCAGGATGCGGTGCGGGTGCTTGGCGAGGCCGCGAGCTACGGCCTGACGCCGGCCGACTATACGGTCGACGTTCCGGCCACCGCCATGTCGTCAGCTACCCCCGACGAGCGCCTGAAAGAACTCGTCCGCTTCGAGATGTCGCTGTCGGCACGCGTGCTGCGCTACGCCCATGACGCCCAGAGCGGTCGCGTCGACCCCAACCGCATGACCGGTTACTATGATTTTCCACCAAAGCCGCTCGACATGGAAGGCGTGCTGAAAACGCTGGCGCATACGCAGGAAGTCCGCACCTATCTCGAATCGCGGCATCCGCAGAACCCTGAATACCAGGCACTGCGCGTCGAACTGGAAGCGCTCCAGGCCAGCGAGGAGAACGAGATCGTCGTCGATCCCAAGCTCTTGCTGAAACCCGGCGAGACCAGTCCCGAACTGCCCAAGCTGCTGACGCTGATCGCTCGCAATCTCGACGACGAGATGGGCGGCGACTATGGCGAGGTGCTGGCGAGACTCGGCAAGAGCGAGATCTATGACCCCGAGCTGGTGCCGGTCATCAAGGCGGTGCAGAAGCGGGCCGGCATGAAAGGCGACGGCGTCATCGGCCCGCGTACGGTCGCCTCGCTGGCCGGCACGTCCAAGGCCGACAAGATCGGGAAGGTGGAGGTAGCACTCGAGGAACTGCGCTGGTTGCCTTCCGACCTCGGCAGTCCACGCGTGTTCATCAACCAGCCGGCCTTCACCGCAAGCTATATCGACAATGGCGAGGTGAAGCTGAAGACCCGCGTGGTCATCGGCCGGACGACCAACCAGACCGCCTTCTTCTACAAGGAGATCAAGCAGGTCGATTTCCATCCCTATTGGGGCGTGCCGCAGTCGATCATCGTCAACGAGATGCTGCCGAGGCTGCGCAACGATCCGGGCTATCTCGACCGCGCCGGCTACGAAGTCACCGATTCGCGTGGCAAGCGCGTCCCGTCATCGGCGGTCAATTGGGGTGGCTACGGCGCCAACATCCCGTACAGCGTGCGCCAGCTGCCAAGCGAGGCCAACGCGCTGGGCGAGCTGAAGATACTGTTCCCGAACAAGCACGCCATCTACATGCATGATACGCCGCAGAAGTCCTTCTTCGAGCGCGACATGCGCGCGCTCAGCCACGGCTGCATCCGGCTGCAGGATCCGCGCGGCATGGCGGCGGCGGTGCTCGGCACCTCGGTCGACTATGTCGTCGAGAAGCTGAAGCACGGGCATTCGACCGAGAATGTGACGCGGACCATCCCGGTCTATGTCGCCTATTTCACCGCCTGGCCCGACATGTCCGGCAATGTCGAATATTTCGGCGACATCTACGACCGCGACACAAGGCTGATGCAGGCGCTCGACGCCACCGAAGCGGTCCGCTCGCCGGCGAGCTGAAGCCCCAAAGCCCGGCCGGAGGGTGCGCGACGCGACTTAGGCTCGCTCGAAGAGCGGCCGCTGGAAACCGGCGTCGCGGCCGGCAATCAGCCAATAGACCAGGCCGGCCACGACACCTGCCGCGCCGATGATACCCATATCGGCCCAGCGCTCCGGATTTTCCGATGCGCCCGGCCAGATCAGGGCGAATCCCGCGACCGCCGCGATGGCGCCGAACATCATGTGCAGCAGGGCATTGCGCAGCGAGAAGAACTCGGCGATCAGGGCAAAGACAAGCGTCTGCATCCCGGTCAATATGATCGTCAGGAAATAGATGAACATGCCGAGCGGCGGCACCAGCAGTGCCGCGATCGGGCTAACGCCCACGACGCTGAAATATTCTGGCGCGTTGGGCAGCGAACTCACCATGGCGTAGATCGCCACCACCGCGAACAGCCCCACCAGAACCGCCACCAGATAGCCGGCGAGCATCATCAGGACGCGCTTCGATACGTGCTTTACCACTGCCATGCACCCCCGTGCCCGCAATTATAGAGCCGCAGTCAGCCATCAAAGATGTGCCGGCGCAAGAGCATAGGGCGCCGTGCCATAGGTCTGCAGCGCGTTGGCGATCCTATTTCGTCTCGCCGGTCACGGGATCGTAGGAGATTTCGACTTTCGCCTTGTCGCTCGTATAGTAGGTGATGGTATAGACGCCGCTATCCCAGTCCACCTCCTTCACATAGTGGAAGTCGTTGCGCTGTTCGACCTTGGCGATGATCTCCGACAGCTTCTTGGCATTGGGCGGGGGCAGTGGTTTTTCGTCGGCCGCGAAAGCCGATCCACTCACGAGAAGAACCGCCAGGCTGGTCGCCAGAACAACGATGCGCATGAGTGCCCTCATTTCATGTTGGCGTGATGTGGGTTGGAAACTCGCTTCCAGGCCGGTTTGTTCCGGTGCGCCAAAGGTAGGATCGGATCGTTGCACCACCATTGTTTGCAATTGCGATCCGAGATCATCAAAAACCGTTCCCAATCGCTGCAGCTGCAATCTACGAATGCCATTGAATTTCAATGCGTAAGGACAAATGCCCTATCCGAGATCTCAGATAGCCAGCAGCTAACCATGGCGGAGCCGCGCTCTGCGATACATTAGCTGATCATGGTGGAGCTTTTGCCGTGACCCTGCTAGACTTCCTGCCATGACAGGTCGGTATCTGCGCGCCGGCCTGTCTGAATCTTCATTCAGCAACGCGGCGAAGCGCCCAAGAGCGGGCAATCGCCTGTGTTGGACAGGACCAGAAGGGACCGGGGGGCTCCATTATGGCTGAACGGAACTACACCCGTCAGCTGGCGACAATCATTTCCATCGATGCCGTTGGATTTTCACGGCTGATGGGTATCGACGACGAGTTGGCCGTCGCCGCCTTCGAGGAACGGCGCGACATCATCGCCGATAGCTGTGGGGCGTTTGGTGGCCGCACCTTCGGCGATGCCGGCGACAGCGTCATGGCCGAATTCGGCAGTCCGATCGAAGCCTTGCGTGCGGCCTTCGATTTCCAGGGCCGGATCGTGACGCTCAATGCATCGGCAGCGCAAGACATGCGCATGCCCTTTCGTGCCGGCATCAACACCGGCGACGTCATCGTGCGCGAAGGCCGCCTTTATGGCGACGACGTCAACATCGCCGCCAGGCTGCAGGAACTCGCTCCGCATGACGGGCTCGCCATCTCCGAGACCACCTGGCACCACGTGAAGGACAAGACAACGGCCGAATTCACCGACCTTGGCGAATTCATGCTGAAGAACATCGCGCTGCCGGTGCGCGTCCTGATCGCCGGCCGGGGCGGCAACGGCTCCGCGCCCATGGCCCAACTGGTCGCCATATCCTCGCCCCTTGGCCAGCAGAAACTCGCCCCCAAGGGCCCGCCGGCGATCGCTGTGTTGCCGTTTGCCGGCGACGGCGGCGAGCACGATGTCGGCTACATGGCAGACGGCATTGCCGAGGACATAATCTACGGCCTGTCCAACACCAGATGGCTTTCGGTGATCGCCAAGAGTTCCAGCTTCCAGTTCCGTGACGACAGCCTGGGGACGCGGGTGATCGGCAACGCGCTCGGCGCGCGCTACATCGTCAGCGGCACGCTGACGCGCAATGGCGGGCAAATCCGGCTCAACACGTCGCTTGCCGACACCTCGAACGGGCGGCTGGTGTGGTCGCAGCGCTTTGATCGCGACCTCGTCGACATCTTCAACCTGCGCGACCAGATCGGCAGCGAGATCGTCTCCATTCTCGACAAGGAGGTCGACCGGGCCGAGCAGGCGCGAACCTTCCAGGTGCCCTGGGAAAGCCTGGAGACCTGGCAATTGGTGCGGCGTGGCCGCTGGCACATGAACCGGCGCACCCGCGGCGACACCGAAATCGCGCTGGATTTCTTCGAAAAGGCCTATCGGGAAGACCCCAATTCGAGCGCCGTGCTGAATGAGCTCGCATGGTGGTATTTCTGGCGGGCGTGGCTGCGTTTCGGCGACAGTGACGATCTGGAAAAGGTCGAGCAATATGCTCGCAAGGCCTTGCTCATGGACAGCCTGGACGCACGCCCGCACGCCCATCTCGGCGCGATCGACATCATGAGGGGAGAGCCGCGGGCCGCGGTCGAGCATCTGGAGGAGGCGATCCATATCAATCCGAGCTTTGCCTTCGCAAGCTCGGCGATGGGCAGCGCCCGCCTGCTGCTCGGCGATGCCGCCGGCGCGATACCGTTCTTTCTCGGCGCCGAGCGATTGAGCCCCTTCGATCTCTACAGGTTCCACAATCTAGGGGAACTGGCGGTCGCCTACAGTTTCGTCGAGGACTGGCAGGCCGCCATCGCCATCGCGGATCGCTCGCTCAACCTGTCGCCTGGCTACTTCTACGCCAGGTTCCTCAAGATCGGTGCCTTGGCGCGCAGCGGCCGCACGGAAGAAGCCCGACGGGAGCTGGCCATTTTCACGACAAGGCACCCGGATTTCTCCGACCAGCGGGTGCGCTGGATACCTTTCGTCGACAAGGCGGCGAACGAATTCCTTATCGGCAATTTCGACGCGGCCAGGTCGGGCAAATGATTTGGCCGCTGACAAGTGGTAGAACAAGGGTGACTGTGAAGAACTTAACATACGCAGAGCCGAAGCAAACCTAGGCCATGGGGTTAGCCGGTATCGCAATGACGTGGACAGCCGGGGGGCTTGAACGCGCATGATCAAGATCAAGTATTTCACCGCCATTCTCGCCGCCCAGAAAAGCCAGCGTCCGGTGTCGGAAATGCCGCCCTTTGATCTCGAGCGGCTCCGTTCCAAGGACGGCCTGGCATCTCGCATCGCCGGCTATCTGTTCAGCGATCCCCGCTGGATGCTGGGGCTGCTGCGCCGCTTCTGGCCAAACCTTGCTTTCGGCAATTTCCTGCTGGTGACCAGGAATGCCGACGTTCGCGACATCCTTGAGCGCGGCGACGAATTCGAGACGCCCTATGGCCCCGAAATGGCGGAGCTGGCGCGGGGGTCGAACTTCATTCTCGGCATGCAGGACGGCGCCGCCTACCGGCAGATGAAATCGTCGGTGCTCAGCGCCTTCCCGCCGGCGGAGGTCGAGGCCATGGTCCGGCCGATCGCCGCACATCATTCCAAGGACATCATGACCCGGGCCAACCCCGGCTTTGACGCCATCTCCGGGCTGATGAAGATCGTTCCGGTGCGCATCTGCCGCGACTATTTTGGTCTCGAGATCGACGACGAATCGGAATTCGCCGACTGGGCGATCGCATTGAGCGCGCTGTTCTTTTCCGATCCGACGGCAAGCCCCACCACGCGCCAGCTTGCCGTGGTCGCGGGAGATCGGCTGATCAAGGTCATCGACCGCTCCATCGACGCGATCAGGCAGAGGGGAGGAAAGGACGAGCGGCCGCTGCCCAGGCTCGTCGCCCTTCTCGATCAAGGCCGCCTGTCGAAGCCCGATCTCCATTCGGTCATGCTCGGCATGATCGCCGGCTTTGTCCCGACCAACGTGCTGGCCGGCAGCAACTGCCTCGATGTCATCCTGTCCCGGCCGGACGCGCGGCGGGCGGTCGATGCGGCGCTAGCCGATGACGATACCGGCAAGCTTGACCGGGCGATCATGGAAGCCATGCGCTTCAAGCCGATCTGGGTCGGTCCCTGGCGCTATACCTCGCGTGACGCGACCATCGCCAGGGGCACGCCGCGCGAGCGCCTGGTGAAGGCGGGAACGGTGGTGATGCCGGCCACGCTGTCGGCTATGTTCGATCCCGAAGCGGTGCAAAACCCGAACGACTTCGACACCTCGCGTCCGCTTCGCGATTACATGGTGTTCGGCCACGGCATCCATTTGTGCATCGGCGCCGAGATCGCCAGGATTCAGATCGGCGAAAGCATTCGCGCCCTGCTCCAAAAGGACAGGCTGCGCCGGGCGCCCGGCAAGGCCGGGTGGATGACGAACCTCGGCGCTTATCCGGAAAGCCTCAAGGTCGATTTCGACCGGCCGGCGCTGTGCCGCACGGTCGATCATTCGATGGTGACGGTAGTCTGTCCGATCACACGGGGCGCATCGCTGGATGCCATTCGCAAAAGGGTCGCGACATTAGGCAATCCGGCCACGCAGGCAGTCGGCGAGGAACTCGACATTGCCGGCACCATTCATTTCACCAGCCTGGCCGTTGCCGGCACCGGCGAGACAGATGAGGCGTCAGGCCTTGAGAAAGGCGCCCTCGTTCTCGAAATCTCCGGCGACGGCAGCGCCGATGAGGTGATCGATGCCCTGGCGCAGGCCATTGGCCACCAGTTGCGGCCGATTTTCAAGGATTTCTGCGGTCTGCCCGAAGGCAGCGCGCTGAACGACTTCCTGCGCAAGCACAACGTCGCGATATCACCATCATTCGGCAGCGCCGCCGGTCTGGTGTTTTCGGGCACGCCCGGACATTCGGTCCGACGCATCCTGGCCGAAGCCGACCTCGCCGACGCGGTACGCGACATCGTCGAACGTCCACGTGCAGGCAATGGTGACGCCGCCGCGGTGCTTGCCGAGGCCCGCCAGCATGTCCGGTCGCTCGGAAAGTTCAGCTGGGCATTCGAGCCCGCCGAAAGCCAGCTGGAAAGGCCTCCGGGTCATTGGGGCCGTGCCCTCATGACTACCCTGCTGGTGCCACCGGTTTTTGCGACAGTGGCGGTCATCTGGGCTGCGTGCTGGTACATGACTTACAGTGTGGTGTTCGGCAGATCCATTGACATCAGTTCCCACGAAATCTCCTTCACCGCCATAGCCATAGCAGTCACTTCGCTTCTGTTGTCGGCGCTTGGACTGTTGGCAGCGGTGGCGCTGCTGTTGTTCTTGTGCTTGCTGGCGTTGCGGCGCATCGAGGACAAGGATCGGCCGGAAAACGCATCGATCGGAATATCTGCCTTGAACGAGATACTCGCCAAGGAGGACCATGCGGCGCAGAACCATCTGACCGCGATCTCGACGATGAAGGCCGGTATCTTGCGGACGCTAGCGCTCAGGTTTTCCTTCTACCTGATCTCGATAGCTGCGCAGAAGGTGTTCAAGCCAGGCTTTCTCAACACCATCAACACCATCCATTTCGCCCGCTGGGTGCTGCTGCCGGGCTCCAACAGACTGATGTTCTTCTCCAACTACGGCGGCAGCTGGGAGAGCTATCTCGAAGACTTCATTGCCAAGGCATCCGCCGGGCTGACCGGCGTGTGGAGCAACACCGTGGGCTATCCTCGCACACGCTGGCTATTCCTCGACGGCGCGCGCGACGGCGACCGTTTCAAGCGCTGGGCGCGGCGCCAGCAGGTGCCGACCCTGTTCTGGTATTCCGCCTATCCCCATCTCAACACCACGCGCATCCGCATGAATTCCCGGATCAGGCGCGGCATCGCTTCCGCCGTCGGCAACGAGGCGCGCGACTGGCTGAGCCTGTTCGGTTCGCTACCGCGTCCGATGAGCGAAAGAACCACCGTTCAAAAGACCACCTCGCTGCTGGCCAACATCAGCTCAGCCTTTCCGGCGCCTCTCGAGCAGCAACTGGAAACCGGCGAGATCCAGTCCCTCTTCTTCGGCCCGTTCGGCCCGCTTGGCTATGCGCATATGATTGCGATCGGAGTGCCGGACAAATTGCCGGCGTCCAAACGCCGGGCCTGGCTCGATTTCGTCATCGAACAGACGAGTTTCGGCGAAGGCAGGCCCGCCGGGCGAGCCATGACGGTGGCCTTTGGTCCCGGCGGTCTGCGGCAGCTTGGGCTCGACGCCGGCGCCGACGACGACGACGATCCGCTGAAAACATTCCCGATTGCCTTTCGCCATGGCATGGGCAATCCCGAGCGTGGGCGCATCCTGGACGACCGAAGCCGCGAAGCACCCGACGAATGGGAGTGGGGGTCGTTGAAGAAGCCCGTGGACGTGGTCATCGTCTGCTATGCGGAAAAACCGGAAAAGTTGGCGACCGAGATTGCCATCGTGAAACGAAAGACGACCGGCGCGGGGATGAAGGTCGTCGCTGAACTGCCGCTCGCCGTAAAGCGGGACCCGACCAACACGAACACGAAATCGTCGAATACGGCAAAACCTGACGACAAGTCGCAGCGCGGGCCTGCTTATGAGCACTTCGGCTTCGCTGATGGGATTTCGCAGCCGATCGTGCGGGGCACGACGCGCGCCAGCAGGGGCGCCGCGCCCATGCATCTGGTCGCACCCGGCGAGTTCCTGTTCGGCTACCGCGACGAGCACGGCTTCTATCCGGCCTCGCCCTCTGTAAGCGCCTCGCGCGATCGGAGCGGAATCCTGTCGCAGGTGCGTCGTAGTCGGCAGATTCCGGGCCTGCCTCCACCCCCGCGGGATTTCGGCCGCAACGGCTCGTTCCTGGTCGTTCGCCAGTTCGAGCAGCATGTCGACATTTTCAACGACTATTGCAAAAGGGCAGCGGCGAAGGTTGCTCACGAAACCGGCAATCAGTCCATGACATCGGAGTGGGTTGCAGCCAAGATGCTCGGCCGCTGGCAGAACGGCAGTTCGCTGGTGCGCAATCCCGATCATCCCGGTCGCGTAGTTGACAACAATTTCGCCATCGGCGCCGAGGATCCGCAAGGGCATCGCTGCCCGCTCGGAGCCCACATACGCCGTTCCAACCCGCGCGACTCGCTTGGTGAGGACCGCGAGACGGAGATCAATATCGGCAAGCGCCACCGCATCCTGCGCGTCGGGCGCACCTATGAGAAACAGGACAGTGAGAGTGGAAAGGCCGAAAAGGGGCTGCTCTTCATGTGCCTGAACGCCGACATCGAGCGCCAGTACGAATTCATCCAGCAGACCTGGGTATCGTCGACTTCCTTTCAGGGCCTGGTTGGCGAAAAGGATCCGACGATTGGTGCGCGCGACCAAGACGGGCACTTCACCATCCCGTCGTGGGAGAAGGTCACGATCCTCCGGGAAATCCCGCAATTCGTCACCACGAAGGGCGGGGGCTACTTCTTCATGCCGAGCCGATCGTCGCTGCGCTACCTGATATCGCGGCTCTGATTCGGCCCGGAATCGCTCAGTCGTCGTCCTGCGTTTCGGCGATATGGTTGAGCGCCTTGCTATCGGTTATGCGCAGGCCGCCACGCTTGATGGCGATGATCTGCCGGTTGCGCCAGTCGTTCAGTGTCTTGTTGACCGACTCGCGAGTGGCGCCGAGGAAATCGCCGAGCTCCGATTGCGAGATCGGTATCCAGCCTGCTCCGTCGGCCATGACGCCGGCAAGAAACACCAGGCGCTTCGCCAGCCTGGCCTCGATGCCGAAGAAGGCCTGGTCCCCGAGCTCGCCGCTGACCCAGCGCAGCCGCGCGCACAATAACTCAATCATCGCGCGCGCCAGAGGCGGGTTTTTCTCAATTCGGTCAAAGAGTTGCGTCCGGCTGAGCGAGACCAGCTCGCAAGCCGTGAGACAGATGGCGGTTGCCGTGCGCGGGCGCCCGTCAAGCGCGCCGATCTCTCCGACCAGGCTGCGCTGGAGCTCGATGTTGGCCACCAGCTTCTGGCCGCCGGGCGAGTAGATCGAAATCTCCACCGTGCCGCTCATCACGCCGTAGATGCGGTCGGCGGCATCTTCCTGGACGAACAGGTGCTGGCCGGCTGCGTAGCGTTCCAGCTTGCAGCCGCTGAACAGCAGGTCGAACTGGCGCGGGTCGATCCGTGCGAGGCGCGGCAGATCGTTCCTGTCGTTCGCGCTGGCGAAAGCCATATCGATTTTCCAATTACCCCAACTGCTAAAGTTTACGGCAAGAGAGCGCATCATCAAAGCCCGGCGTTCATGTAAGGCCGCAGCCGAAGCACGGAAGGTCGTCTGCACGCGCGGCGGGAGGTAGCCGAGAGCGCGCGACGGCAGCCGTGCAAATGCTTAGGTGCTCAAAAAAACCCGCCTTGGAGCGGCTGCCTTTTTTCGAAGTCTGGGAAACTCGGGTCGAAGCAGCCGGCCGAAGTGGAACCCCTGGCCACATTCGTGCGGAAGCTGCCGAGCATCTGTGAAGTCCGTCACAGAGACACCTGTCGAATGGCGCGATTGTCATGCAGCCGGCAATCGGCAATATTTGAATGACGAACGATCCTGGAACATAAGCCGGCGCAGCATCAGTTGTTTGGCGGTTTTTCCACCCACACTTGCCAGGATCTGACAGTCGAGACTACGATTTCTACTTCAACCGATTGGGAAAGTGGAGCATGCCATGGCGACGGCAGCGGGACTCCTGATCAAGGTGCGCGGCGATGGTGCCGGTTTTGCCGCGGGCAGCCGGTCATTGCGCCTCGGGGCGGTCGACGTCGAGCCAATCCTGCGCGTGCCACCGGGCGCTTCGGGCGGCAATCTCGGCGCCGCTGCCGATCCAGGCGCGACCTGGCTCAGGCTGAGCGCCAAGGCCAGTTCGGGAAATCCCTGGAACGATGCCCATGCCCTTGTCGGCCAAGGCCAGGCATTCGCGGCGGCAGGCGGCCCTGAAGTCCTGGCCGTGGAGCCGGACATCGTCGAGCACTGGGACTACAAGGACGCCAATGGCGACCGCGGCATGGCAGCGAGCGCCAGTCCGGTCTGCACCTTCGACGACCAGGATCCGTCAGGCGGGCAGGCCACCAAGCCGGGCGTCGTCGCCTGGAATGCCGGAGCGGCCTTCAGCCAGTTCGCCACCGCCCGCGCCAAGGTCGGCGCCAAGCAGGCCAAGATCACCATCGCCCATCTCGATACCGGCTTCGATCCGGGGCATCGCACCTTGCCCGCCGGACTGCTCACCGCGCAGCAGCGCAATTTCGTCAATGACGGTGCCGGCCCGAACGACGCCACCGATCATGCTCCGCCAGGCGGCCTCGCCAGCAATCGCGGCCACGGTACCGGCACGCTCAGCCTGCTCGCCGGCAACAAGCTCGACGGCACCTCGCCGAACTGGCCAGGCTTCAAGGATTTCGTCGGCGCCGCCCCCCAGACAAACATCATCCCGGTGCGCATCGCCGACTGGGTGGTGCGGCTCACCACCGGCACCATGGTGCAAGGCATCGACTATGCTCGCGCGAAAGGCGCGCAGGTGCTGTCGATGAGCATGGGCGGCCTGACCTCGCAGGCGCTGGTCGATGCGGTCAACCTTGCCTATGACAACGGCGTCGTGATGGTCACCGCCGCCGGCAACAATTTCACGATCACGCCACGAAGCATCGTCTTTCCGGCCCGCTACAATCGCGTTCTGGCGGCCTGCGGCGTGATGGCCGACGGCCGCGCCTATTCCGGCCTGAGCTTCGGCACCATGCAAGGCAATTACGGGCCGCAATCGAAGATGAAGACGGCGCTTGGCGCCTATACGCCGAACGTGCCGTGGGCCGAGATCGACTGCGCCAAGATCGTCGACATGGATGGCAGCGGCACATCGGCGGCAACGCCGCAGATCGCCGCCGCGGCAGCACTCTGGCTGGCCGAGCACTGGAACGTCGTGAAGAATTACTCGCAAGCCTGGATGCGCATCGAAGCAGTCCGCTTCGCGCTGTTTTCAGCGGCGTCGAAGACCACGGCCAAGATGGGGGCGGCAGAGACGTTGGAAAAGATCGGCCAGGGCGTGGTCCGGGCGGATGCCGCGCTTTCCATCATGCCCCCGGCGGAGAACAAGCTCCGCAGATTGCCGCCGGCCGAATATTCCTGGGCCTGGCTCGATTTCATCACCGGTGGCGGCAACTCCGTGGCGGCGATGTCGCCCGCCGACATCATACATCGGAAAATGCTGGCGTTGGAACTGACCCAGATGGCACAGCGCGTCGCGTCGGTCGACCAGGCGATCGCCGATCCGGATGTCGACCCCAGCAAGATCTCGGCCGCCGCGCGCAACCGCTACCTGGAAGCCGCGCTCGATGACGGCAATCCGTCCGGGCCGCTGCGGACCTTTCTCGAAGGCGCGCTGGGACGGCCGGGCGCCAGCCCTCCTGCGCCGGCGGCGACGAAACCGGCACCGCAGATCAAGCGCAAGCCGCGCGCGCTGCCGCCGCCCAAGCGCCGCCTGCGCATCTATGCGCTCGATCCTTCCATCGCCAAGCAGCTGGATTCAATATCCGTCTTTCAGGCGACCCTTTCCGTTCCCTGGGACGACGAGCCGTCGACGGCCAAGGCGTTGCTGCGCGGTCCGGTCGGCGAATATCTCGAGGTCATCGACATCGATCCGGCATCCAACCGCGTCTACGACCCGGTCGACCTCAACGACAAGATCCTGCTCGCTCAGGACGGTCTGCCGCCCTCGGAAGGCAATCCGCAATTCCATCAGCAGATGGTCTATGCCGTCGCCATGACCACGATCGGGCATTTCGAGCGCGCCCTGGGCCGCCGCGCGCTGTGGGCCCCGCACTATACCGGCAAGGTCGGCAGCCGTGGCAGCATGGCCATGAAGGCGCATGAAGTGCCGCGCCTGCGCATCTATCCGCACGCGCTGCGCACTGCGAACGCCTACTACAGCCCCGACAAGAAGGCGTTGCTGTTCGGCTATTTTCCGGCCGAGAGCAAGGACGGCGACGTCACCACGCCGGGCACGACGGTGTTTTCCTGCCTGTCGAGCGACATTGTCGCGCATGAGATGTCGCATGCGCTGCTCGACGGGTTGCACCGTCTTTTCGAAGAAGCATCCAACCCTGACGTGCCGGCCTTCCATGAGGCCTTTGCCGATATCGTGGCGCTATTCCAGCATTTCACCCTCAAGGAGCTGGTCAGCTTTGCGATCGCCAAGGCGAAGGGTGATGTGTCCGTTGCCACGCTTTTGTCCGGCATCGCCGCGCAGTTCGGCGAGGGCAGCGGCCGCGCCGGGCCACTGCGCGACTATGGCGGCCCCGGCATGGCCGCGCTCGACTACGCCAAGACCTTCGAGCCGCATGACCGGGGCTCGATCCTGGTCTTTGCCGTCTATCAGGCGTTCCTGGCGATCGCCGACCGCCGCACCGACGATCTGGTCCAGCTGGCGACCGGCGGCACCGGCGTGCTGCCGGTCGGCACCTTGCATCCCAGCCTGGTCGAGCGCCTGACCGACGAGACCGCCAAGATCGCCCGGCAGATGCTGACCATGTGCATTCGCGCGCTCGACTACTGCCCCGCCGTCGACATCACCTTCGGCGAATATTTGCGCGCCCTGATCACGGCCGACATCGATGCCTTCCCCGACGACCCGCTCCACTATCGCCTGGCTTTCATCGAATCCTTCCGCAGATGGAAGCTTCTGCCGCGCGACGTGCGTACCATCTCGGAAGAGACGCTTGCCTGGAGCGAGCCCGACGATCCGTCACCTCCCTGGCTGCAGGGGCTGCTGGACGAAATCGACCTCGGCTGGAACCAGCAACTCGATCGCTCCGAGATCTTCTCCCTCAATGAGAAGAACCGCTATGCGATGTGGCAGGCGATGCACCGAACCTTTACCGCCCATCCGACCCTTCACAAGGAGTTCGGACTTCTGCCCGACCTGCCGCGCTATCGCGACGACGGCACCCTTTTGGCCAAGGCAAAAAAGGGCGAGACCACCTTCAGTATCCTCGGCGTGCGTCCGACCCGACGTGTCGAACCCAACGGCTCGTTCCGTACCGAGGTCATCGCCGTCATCCAGCAGCGCATTCCGATCGATTTCGAAGGCAAGCCCATACCGAACGGCGTGAAGGCGGGCGACGGCTTCATCTGGTTCCGCGGCGGAGCGACGCTCATCATCGACCCGCGCAAAGGCAAGGAAAGCATCCGCTATTCGATCATCAAGAACACCGGCAGCCCCGAACGGCGCAAGCGCCAGGCCGAGACCGCGACCGCGAACTACCTGTCGCCGCTGCGAGCGCTTTATTTCGGCAACGAGGTTTCCGAGCCCTTCGCCCTCCTGCATGCCAGCGATGGAGATGACGATCATGTCTAGGAAGCCGGCAACAAGAACCAGGCGGCAAGAAGCGGCGGATGCGGCAGTGGCAAGGGCGATAAAGCCCGCCGTGACGGTCCGGCACTATTGCCAGGGCATCGGCGACTGCCACCTGCTGAGCTTTCCAACGCCCGACGGCTCACTGTTCCGCATGCTGATCGACTGCGGCGTTCATGTGTCGATCAAGGGTGGCCCGGCGCTGGTGGCGGACATAGTCGCCGACATCGAGAAGGCGACGGATGGCGGCAAGATCGACGTCCTCGTCGTCACCCATGAGCATTGGGACCATGTTTCGGGCTTCCTGACCTCGAAGGACCTGTTCGCGGGCTTTGAGGTCAAAGAGGTATGGATGGCATGGACGGAAAACCCGGCCGACCAGCAGGCCGTCGAGCTCGACAAGTTCAAGGCCTCGGCCCTGACGGCGCTGCAAGGTGTGAGCCAGAGGCTCGATGCCGCCCAGGAGCCGACCGCTCATCTGGCAGGCATTCGTGACGGGCTGCGGTCGGTGCTCGGCTTCCAGTTCGGCGCCGCCGGCGAAAGAGTGCGCTCGGCGCGAGACGCAGCGGCCGGTCTTTCGAAGACCAGGCCGACCTATCTCGAACCAGGCAAGCCGCCGCTCTCGATCAAGGAACTGCCCAATCTGCGCATCTACGTGCTTGGTCCGCCTCGCGACAAGGCGGCACTTCGGCTCGAGGAGAGGGCGGGCGAAATGTTTCCGCTTGCCAGCGGCGGTCCGTTCGCTCGGGCGCTTGCCGCGGGGCTGAAGATGAACGACGGAACCGGCGATGCAGACTATATCGATGAGCTCAGCCCGTTCGAGCGCCACGTCGGCACGGAACTGTCAGCGGCGCTGAACGGCGACAAGGGCAGTGATCCCAGGATCGATATCGGCGCCTTTGTCCGCGAGCACTATGCGGGGCCGGTCTCCCATCCGGCGCCAACGGAGGACCCCGACCAGTCGTGGCGCCGCATCGACGCCGACTGGATGGGGATTGCCGCCGACCTTGCCCTGCAGCTCGATCGGGGCGTCAACAACACCAGCCTGGTCCTGGCGTTCGAGTTCACCGACAGCAACAACGTGTTCCTGTTCCCGGGCGACGCGCAGATCGGCAACTGGCTGAGCTGGAAGGATTTGAAATGGCAACTGGAGCAGACGACGGTGACGACAGCCGACCTCATGGCACGCACGGTCTATCTGAAGGTCGCCCATCACGGCAGCCAGAACGCCATGCCGCAAAAACAGGGCATCGACCTTTTGACCAACGCCGATCTTTCGGCCTTCATCCCGACCAACCAGGATGACGCCAAGAAAGTCCGCTGGCACGAAATGCCCTACGACCCCATCCTGACCGCGCTAGCCGCCAAGGCCAACGGCCGCGTCATCCGCTCCGACGACAAGTGGCTGGCCGACAAGAACGGCAAGCCGCCCTTCGCCACGCCGTCCGGATCGATCCGTGCGGTGCGACACGCGCCACGCGATAAGGCTCGCGGGGAGGGTGGGCTGTGGGTGGAGGTTGATCTCGTTTGAGGCGGTATTATTTGGCGTGAGCGACCGCTGCGCCTTTGATTTCTGAAGGCGCATTACCACATGCGCAACGTGTGGCTAGCCTAGTAGCGCTAGGCCTAGATAGCACCTCTACCCTAACCATGTGTCTCTTCGGTCTACCATTTCTCCTGATTACGCTTGTCAGTCAGCGCCTTGCATTCGCTGAAACCAGAAAGGAAGCTCTAATGGATACATCGACCAAACGTGCCAAACCGAGCCTGCTCAAAACTTCGATACTAGCGGCAGTCGCAAACGTGGGGGCATCATTGGTTGGGGGTGTCGTGCTACTACGCTAGCCACACGCGATGTTTTCATCGAGTATACCCCGCTTCGGCGGGGTTTTTCGTTGCGGAGGTCAAGACCGGCAATCGGCGGGTGCTGGAATACCTGCTCGACCCGCTGATGGAGATGACGGATGAGGCGTTCCATGAACGGTAAAAACGCGTTCTTGAAAATCTTGCATGTCTCCACTCTGACCCTGGCGCTCGGCTGCGATGTTTTCGGACAACAGTGTCTGGCGCGAAATCGCGAGGCAAATTATTCGGATTTCGACGAAAAGGCATTCGAAAACATGGTTCTATCAGATAAATGCGACGAGGCATTTCGCTTTATTTGGCATAGGGTGGCCACAGGTGAGGTTCGACCGACAGAAATACTTGAAAATTATATAGAGAATGGAATAATTATTCTACCTAATTTGAAAAATTACAATATGTCTAGTGCAAAAGTCTCTTTGATGCTTCAAATGAAGGTTTTTGGCCGCAGCAGTCGTGGAAGAGATGATAGATTGATGCATCGCTTGTCGTCACCGGAGATTACGCAACCTGAGGGCAAAAAAGTAGGAGCGTGCCTGGCCGCCTCTAAAGGCTCTGGCGAAGCCGTGCAGGAATGCATCGAGAGCGCAGAAACCGTGGGCGTAATCGACGATTTCATGAATTTCTACTTCTATGCCGACAAAGCAATGGACAATGCCGTTACGGTGCAGTGCGGGAGGAATTAAATATGTCTGATCTGCTCCCATCAAGAAAAATGACTCGCGGGCTACGACGGCGAAGCTGCGGACGAGGTTTTTGGGGCACGCCGACGCCCTGGCGGAAGCCGATAGTTGTGCGGAAGGGAAAACGATCACTGCTAAGTGCTTGAAAAGATGGTGGGCGATGCAGGGATTGAACCTGCGACCCCACCCGTGTGAAGGGTGTGCTCTCCCGCTGAGCTAATCGCCCGCTCGTTGCCCGAAGGCCAAGCGAGCCGCGATATAAGGGAGGCTGCCTCGTGAAGTCAAGGCGATGTGCCACCATTCCGCACGGACTGAAACGTGGCAAGGCCGGGCAGGCGCCGGAGGCTGGTTGCGTTTGTCGCTCAGCCCTCGGCTGCGGCGATCAGCCGTTCCGCCAGATCGAGCGTCAGCGTGTCGAAATGCGAAATCACCGCCGACGGCTCGAATTCGCGCACATGGCGGTCGGTGTAGCCGAAATCGACGGCGACGACCGGAATGCCGGCGGCCTTGGCGGTGTCGATGTCGGTCTGCGAATCACCGACCATCAGCGCCCGATGCGGGTCGCCGCCGGCCAGCTTGATGGTTTCAGTGAGATGGCGCGGATCGGGCTTGCGGAAGGCAAACGTGTCCTGGCCGGCGATCGCCGCGAAATGCTTCGCCAGGCCGAGCGCCTCGATCAGGGCAACCGAATTCGCCTCGTATTTGTTGGTGCACACGGCAAGCAGATAGCCGGCCTTCTCGAACCGGGCGATCGCCTCGACGACGCCGGGGTAGGGGCGCGACTTGCCGGGGATGTTGTCGGTGTAGTGGTCGAGGAACAGTTTCAGCAACCGGTCATGCTCGTCCACCGCCAGCGATCGCCGCTGTGCTGCATGGGCGCGCTCGATCATCACCCGGCCGCCATGGCCGACGTAGCGCTTGAAGCCGGCCTCATCGACGGCCGCCAGTTCGCTGGCGGCGAGACTGTGGTTGAGGCTGTCGAGCAGATCCGGCGCCGTGTCGACCAGCGTCCCGTCGAGGTCGAACACGATGATCGGTCTGGTCATGGCCTGTCCTGTGGCGATTGCATGCCGGCAGGCGATAGCGGCTGCGGCGCGTCAAGGCAAGCGGGCTGGCAAGCAGTCGAGGCATGCAGACCCACCGGATTCGCGGCGAGCCGCCAGAAATGAAAAAACCCGCCACGGCGGCGGGTCGTTGGCGCAAATCAGCACCATGGACAGATATGTAGCATACCTGCTGTCACCGTGTCAACGATTTCAAGGAAGATATTCCTATGAAGGCTGCCCACGCATCGCTCCCTGCGCGTCGCCAGGCGTTACGCTGCTGCCAAGGGCTTTGACCAGACGGGGGCTTTGACCAGACTGGCAAAAATGTTAGGAGCCCGAGACGCTAGAGCAGTTCACCGTTTCATGGAAACGCCGAACCGCTCTATCTCTTTGTTCTACGCAATTCCGGACGGAAAACCGTTTCACACTTTTCCTGGAATTGCTCTAGGGGGCAGCAGCAGCATGGATGCGAGGCAATTGAAGGTCGAGGCCGCGCGGGCAGCCCTTGCTCATGTGAGCGAAGGCATGCGGCTCGGCATCGGCACCGGCTCGACCGCCGAGGAGTTCGTGCGGCTGCTCGCCGAAAAGGTCGCCACCGGCCTCACCATCGTCGGCGTGCCGACGTCGGAGCGCACCGCCGCGCTCTGCCATGAGCTCGGCGTGCCACTGTCGACGCTCGAGGAAACGCCTGAGCTCGACCTCACCGTCGACGGCGCCGACGAGGTCGACCCGGCGCTGACCCTGATCAAGGGCGGCGGCGGCGCGCTGCTGCGCGAGAAGATCGTCGCGGCGGCATCCGGGCGCATGATCGTCATTGCCGACCGTTCGAAAATGGTCGAGACCCTCGGCCGTTTCCCGCTGCCGATCGAGATCAATCAATTCGGCCTGCGGGCGACCGAAATTGCGGTTCGTGCAGCGGCCAAAAGTCTCGGTCTTTCCGGTCCGATTACATTGAGGATGACGGGGAGCCAGCCTTTTGTTACAGACGGCGGCCATTTTATCCTCGATGCATCTTTTGGCCGCATTCCGGATACAAGAGCGCTTTCGAATGCTCTCCACGCCATACCGGGCGTCGTCGAGCACGGTCTTTTCATCGGGCTGGCGTCAGCGGCCATCATCGCCGGCGGCGACGGCATCCAAACCGTCCATGCCGCCCGAAAACCAGGGAGTTCTACCGACCATGATGTTGCATAACCGGGTTCGCAGCCTTTCGGCCATTCTGGTGGCTTCGGCCGTTTTCGCGTTTTCTTCGCCTGTCTTCGCGCAGGACGTGACCGAATCGCACCTGAAGGCAGCGCGCGCCGCCGTCGCCGCGATCCACGCCACCGACCCGTTCGACAACATCCTGCCGCAGGCCGCTGCCGCTCTCGAACAGCAGCTGATCCAGAAGAACCCGGACATGCAGGAACTGATCGGCAAGACCATCACCGACAAGGCGGTGGCATTGGCCTCGCGCCGCGCCGACCTCGAGAAGGAAGCAGCGCTGGCCTATGCCAAGGTCTTCTCCGAGAAGGAACTCAACGACATCGCCGCTTTCTACAGCTCCGACTCCGGCAAGAAGCTGCTTGACAGCGGCCCGACCGTGACGCGCGACCTGGTGAAGGCCGCCGACATCTGGCAGAACGGCCTTGCCCGCGATCTCGCCCAGCAGGTCGGCGAAACGCTGGCCGCGGCGGCGAAGGCCAATGCACCGGCAGCGCCCGCTGCTCCCGCAGATGCCACGGCCCCTGCGGCTCCCGCCGACGGCGCTGCCCCGGCTGACGGCGACGCGCCCGCCGACAACACGCAGAACTGATTTGCCTTTCCAGGCGGCCGGATGGCCGCTGGACCAGAAAGCCCGGCTTTGTCCGGGCTTTTCTTTTGGTGGTTGGCGGCATACCTGTCTCAGACATTTTTGAATGCAAGGATCTGCGCATGGCCGGCTACGACTACGACCTTTTCGTCATCGGCGGCGGCTCCGGCGGGGTGAGGGCGGCGCGTGTCGCGGCAGCGCTCGGCAAGCGCGTCGGCATCGCCGAGGAATACCGCTATGGCGGCACCTGCGTCATCCGCGGCTGCGTGCCGAAGAAGCTCTTCGTCTATGCCTCGCAATTTCCCGAGCATTTCGCAGATGCCGTCGGCTACGGCTGGACGGTGCCCGAGGCGAGCTTCGACTGGCCGACGCTGGTCGCCAACAAGGATCGCGAGATCGCCCGGCTCGAGGCCATCTACGAAAAGAACGTGAAAGGCGCTGGCGGCGAGACCTTCCATTCGCGCGCCATGCTGGTCGACCCGCATGTGGTGCATCTTCTCGGCGAGGATCGCACCGTCACCGCCGACCAGATCCTGATCGCCACCGGCGGCCGCCCGGCGCCGCATCCCGCGCTCCCAGGTCACGAGCTTTGCATCTTTTCCAACGAAGCCTTCGACATCAAGAAACTGCCGAAGGCGATCATGATCGAGGGCGGCGGCTACATCGCCGTCGAATTCGCCAACATCTTCCATGGGCTCGGCGTCGACACCACGCTGGTCTATCGCGGCAAGGAGATCCTGTCGCGCTTCGACATGGACCTGCGGCGCACGCTGCACGATACCATGGAGAAAAAGGGCATAAAAATCCTCTGTCATGCCGTGTCGGAATGGGTCCGCAAGCGGCCGGACGGGCGGCTGGACGCTTTAGTCACCGGCGGCAAGGTGCTGACGGTCGACCAGGTCATGCTGGCCATCGGCCGCATCCCCAACACCGAGAATATGGGGTTGGAAGGCGTCGGCATCGAGCTCGGCAAGACCGGCGCCATCGTTGTCGACCAGTACTCCCGCACCAACATCGACAATATCTGGGCGATCGGCGATGTCACCAACCGCGTGCAATTGACCCCGGTGGCGATCCACGAGGCGATGTGTTTCATCGAGACCGCCTTCAAGGGCAATCCGACCGCGCCCGACCACGACACCATACCGACGGCGGTGTTCTCGCAGCCCGAGATCGGCACCGTCGGCCTGGCGGAGGACGAAGCAGTGAAGCGCTTTTCCGACATCGAAATCTACCGTGCCTCATTCCGCCCGATGCGCCACACGCTGTCCGGCCGCGACGAAAAGATGCTGATGAAGCTGGTGGTCGACGGCGCTTCGAAGAGAGTGCTCGGGGCCCACATCCTCGGACCCGACGCCGGCGAAATGGCGCAGCTTCTCGGCATTCCGCTTAAAGCCGGGCTCACCAAGGACGACTTCGACCGCACCATGGCCGTGCATCCGACGGCGGCGGAAGAGTTGGTCACCATGTACAAGCCGACCTACCGCGTGAAGGACGGCCAGCGCATCGATTGACGCATGTCGCGACAGAGCTCATCGCGGCAACAAGATGCCGCGATGAGAGTGCTCGACGTTGCTAGAGCAGCGTGCCGCGCAGGATGACCAGCGCCACCGAGAAGTAGATCACCAGGCCGGTGACGTCGACCAGCGTGGCGACGAACGGCGCCGACGCGCTGGCGGGATCGAAGCCGATGCGTTTCAGCGCGAATGGCAGCATCGACCCCGACAGCGAGCCGAAGGTGACGATGCCGACCAGCGCCGCGCCGACGGTCGCCGCGATCAGCTCCCAGTGCGGGCCGTAGTCGTAGAAGCCGAAATACTGCCACAGCGTGATGCGGCAGACGCCGACGACGCCGAGGATCGATCCCAGCACAAGCCCGGTCGGCAGTTCGCGCAAGGCGACCCGCCACCAGTCGCCAAGGCCGATCTCGCGCAGCGCCAGTGCGCGGATGACCAGCGAGGTCGCCTGCGAGCCGGAATTGCCGCCCGAACTCATGATCAGCGGGATGAACAGCGTGAGCACGATTGCCTTTTCCAGCTCGCCTTCATAACTCTGCATCGCATTGGCGGTCAGCATCTCGCTGATGAACAGCGCGCAGAGCCAGCCCGCACGTTTCTGGATCATGGCGAGAAAGCTCATCTTCATATACGGCTCGTCGAGAGCCTCCATGCCGCCGAAACGATGCACGTCCTCGGTCGTCCCCTCGACCATCGTGTCGATGATGTCGTCGATGGTGACGATGCCGAGGATCTTGCCGTGGTCCACGACCGGAACGGCGAGCAAATCGTATTTGGAGATCAGCTGCGCCACCTTTTCGCTGTCGGTGAGCGGCGAGACCGTCACCGGCACGCGATCCAGCGCGACATCCATCACCAGATCTTCCGGCTCGCCGGTGATCAGCCGGCGCAGGCCCGTCGAGCGCACCAGGACATGCGTCTCGGGATCGACGATGTAGATCGCGTAGATGGTCTCGCGCGTCCGCTCGACCTTGCGGATGTAGTCCAGCGTGCGGGCCACGGTCCAATCCGAGGGCACGCTGACGAACTCCGTCGTCATCAGCGACGCCGCGCTGCCTTCGGGATAGCCCAGAATGGCAAGCAGCGTGGCGCGCAGCGGCGGCGCGAGTTCGACGAGCAGTTCGGAACGCGCCGGTTCTTCCAGCTCGCGCAGGATATCGGCGGCGCGGTCGACTGACATGGCGGTGAGCAGCTTGCCGGCCTTGGCGCGCGGCAGCGCCTCGACAAGCTCGGATGCGCCGTCGAGTTCCGGCTGGTCGAAGATCTCGACCAGCCGCTCGAACGGCACTTCGCAAAGCAGCTCGATCGCCGTTTCGCGCGGCTCGTGGTTGAGCGCCTCGACAACGTCGGCGACGTGATCGTTTGCAAGGATACGGGCGATAGCGACGGCCTCGTCGCCCGCTACGGGGGAAAGTTCGTTCATTGGTTCACTCCTTGCCGTCCGGCAGGACGTGAACCGCTCAGGTCACGTCTAGGCGGACGGCGGTTGCGTTCGACTACTGTCGCCAGGCATGGCGCGGTGACCTTTCTGCTCGCGGGCTAGCGCATGACCCCGAAAATCGGTTTCGATTTTCGGAAAGGATCATGCGCAAATTCTAGGTTTCTACAGCGTCCTTTGCGCGTCCGAAGTGACGCGCGGCGCTGTAGGTTGAATTCTGCGAGCCGGCGCAACATAGGAGCGCCTCTTGCCGAGTCAATCGCGGCAAAGGGCAAAAACGACACCGGAGGGCGAGATCGCGAGACTGTGATCGCCGCGCGAGGTCGAGCTACCGCGGCTGATGCCGGCGGGCAAGGATGCGCGGTGGCGGGGCTATTTCTGCTTCAGCCGGCGCGGGAAGCGCAGCCATTTGTCCTCGACCGGCCTTGGGACCGGCCTTGGCTGTGCGAGGATGGTGGTGAGTTCGCGCGGCAGGCTTGGAGCCAGCGGCTTCTTGGTCGCGACGCCGTCCGAGATCGCGACCACGCTGTGATAGAACTCGGCGCCGGACAGCGAGCGCGGCGGCGTGGCCTCGTGCATGACGCTGATCACCGTGACGTCTGGGCAATTGTCCTTGATCGCCTGGTGGAAGGCGATCTTGCCTTCGGGATCGAGCGCGCCGGTTGCCTCGTCGAGGAACAGCAGCCCAGGCTGCTGCAGGATGATGCGGGCGACCACCAGCTTCTGCTTCTGGCCACCTGAAAGAACCTGGTCCCAGTTCTTCCCTTCGCGGCTTTCATCGGCCAGGTGCTCGATGAAGTCGCCAAGGCCGGCCTTGTGCAAGGCCGATGCGACCTGCGCATCGCCATGATCTTGCTCGGAGCCGGGCAGGCAGACCAGCTGCTTCAGCGTGACCTGCTGCAGCTTGACCTCCTGGGCGGCATAGAAACTCCTGATCCCTTCCGGGAAGACGATGGTGCCGCGGCCATAGGGCCACAGGCCGTTGATCGCCTTGATCAGCGAGGTCTTGCCGCAGCCCGATTCGCCTTTGAGGAACGTCCATTCGCCACGCCGGAAGCGCAGGTTCGCCACGCTCAGGAATGGTGTCGCGTCCTCGCCCTGATGTGCCAGTTCCAGCTTCTGGATGGTCAGGCCGAAAACCGGGTTCTGGCGGTCGTAGCGGAAGTCGGAACGGCCGGTCTGGCTGTAGAACTCCTGCGGCTGCTGGACGTTCTCGATGGCGTTCGCCAGTTCGGTCACACGCTGGCTGTTGGCCCGCAATGTCGCGATATTAGGCATGACATGGATGAACCATGAACACTGGCTGATCAGCGAATTGACCAATTCGGAGCCGGTAATGTAGCCCTTGAGATCGAAGCCGTTGTGGATGAACGGAACAAGGCCCGGCCCATAGGCGACAATGCGGGCACCTATGAAATTGTAGATCAGCTCGAACGAATTATAGCTGGTGTTGACGATGTTCAGTCGCGCCCAGGTGCGGTCGATATCGACATAGAGCCGGCTGTGCATCGACTTCTGCACATTCTCGCCTTGCGAGGCGGCGACATGGAAACTGCGGCGCAGGAAGGTCGTCAGTTCGCCGCGATAGCTGCCTTCGGACTGCTGCATCCTGACGTTGAGACGTTCCAGCAATCTGCCCAGCTTCACCGCGATCCAGGTGTTCAGCGGCACATAGGTGGCGACGGCCAGGAAGGCCAGGATCGCGCTGCCGTAGCTGCCGAGGAACTCCAGTCCTCTCACTTCCACCGAGGTCTCAAGCAGCTTCTGGCCGACGAAATAGAGTGACGTGGCAACAGCCAGGACGCCCATGGCGAGGCCGATGGCTCCGCCGGTCATGTCCTTGATCGATTCCTGGATGCGCTGGTCGATGTTGTCGGGAGCCGCGTTGCCGGACGAACCATGCTGGGCGTGGAAATGCGTGTGATTGGTGTCGAGCAGCGCTTCGTTGAAGCGGCTGTCCAGCCAGCCGCGCCATTTGCGATGCAGCGTCGCCGAAACGAGGCTGCGGATGCCGGTAAAGCCCGCATCCTTGAGGATGACCAACAGGACCAGGATGCCGGCGTTGGTCAGCAGCGACTTCAGGGGTGCGGTATTTGCGGCATCGTGGAAAAAAGCGATCGAATTGACCAGTTCACCCGACGCTTCGGCGAACCACACGCCCGATTTGCTGGACAGCGCCGTGAGCAACGCGATGACGAGGGTGAGTGTCCAGGCTTCCTTCCAGCGGTCGGAGAACCAGTAGGCCCGCATCAGCCCCCAGAAGGTACGCATCGACGACACCGGCGTCAGGGGCGAAGGCCTTGCGGCCTCGCTAGGTAGTTCTGCCGGTACTGTACGTCGTGGTCTGCCGACCCGAATCACGATCCCGCCTAAACCTTTTTTAGTTTTGTTACGGATAGTAACACCAATTGATCATTTTCTATTAATTTTCTCCCACCCTCTGTGAACACGCGCACGCAACGTTGCCATGGAGCAACAGGTCGAGCTGCGGAAGCAGCGCACAAAAACCGGATTATTGGTAGTTATTCCAATAGGTTGAGCAGCCATGGCGGCGGCCGTATTTACCTTCCCCAAGGGAAGCTTCTCACACGATTTTGTGAACCTTTTCGCCTTGCCGAGCGGCCGATTTTCCTACGAAGGACTGACTGGCAGGTCCCCCAATCGGCTATCCCCGACCACTCCAGCAATACTCTCGTGATGACTCGCGGGCAGCCGAGCCTGCATCGATTCGTCTCGCACGAAGCGTTTTAGGGCGCGGGCAGTTCGCGCCTTCCCAGATGCACGGCAAGCCGCGTTTGACAATGCAGCCGTGCGGATTGAACCTGATCCACACATTTGGCTTAGGGGTCTTCCATGTCTGCACGTACATTTTCAGTCGCGATGCTCGTGGCCTTCGCCTGGATGCCTCTGGCGCATGCGGGTAGCCAGACCATTCCGGCGAGCGCCGAAGGTCAGATCGAGTTCAACACGCCATCAGGCAATATCGGTTGCATCTACACGCCGAAGGGCGGCACCAGCACCTACCAGCCGCAGGACGGCGGGCCGGAACTGAGCTGCTCGCGCGTCGAGCCGAGTTACGTCACCGTCATTCTTGGGCCAAAGGGACCGGCGACGCTGATCAAGAACCCCGGCGAGCAGGGCTGCTGCAGCGACGTCGCCAAGCTGGCCTACGGGAACAGCTGGAAGAAGGGACCGTTCTCCTGCCAGTCATCGACCAAGGGGCTTACCTGCGGCAGCAGCAATGGCCATGGTTTCTTCGTCAGCAAGGCCAAGGTGACGGTCAAGTAGGCTAGCTCGCCGTTTCCAACTCGCCCCGCGCCTTGGCCGCTGCGACCTGGCGGATGGCGTCGGCAAGCGTCTCGGCGTCCTGTGCGCCCATCACAGCATATTTGCCTTCGAGCAGGAAGCACGGCACGCCGGTGATGCCCATGCGCGAAGCAGTTGCGATTTCGGTGCGCACCGCCTCGACATCGGCGTCGGTCGGCAGCAGCGTTTCGACCACGGAGGCGTCCATGCCGGCTTCGCGTGCGGCTTCGACCAGCACGCCATGGTTGCCGATGTTGGCGCCTTCCTCGAAATTCAACTGGAACAGCCGGCGCACCAACCGGTTCTGCACGGCATCGCCGGCAGCACCTGCCCAGCGGATGACGCGGTGGGCGTCGAGTGTATTGGGCGCTACCTTGATGGCACCGAAGGCAAATCTAATCCCTTCCGCTTCGCCGAGAGGCTCGATGCGGGCATGGATCTCGCGGATGCGCTCTTCGCTGCCGAATTTGGCCAGCATGTAGGCGCGGCGATCCTTGCCTTCGGGCGGGATGGTCGGGTCGAGCTGGAACGGCCGCCAGCGCACATTGACGTCGATGTCGCTGGCGGCAGCGATCGCCTTGTCGAGACGCTTCTGGCCGATGAAGCACCACGGGCAAACGACATCGGACACAACGTCGACCGTGATCGAGTTCCCGTCGCTCATCTTCATCTCCTGTCTGGAAGGATCTCAGTTCGCCTTGCGCCACCAGGTCGGCAGTTGATAACCGAATATGGGCGTCTTTTGCGGATGTTCCAGGTAATTCCAGTAGGCAATCCACTGCTGGTCGTTGTGCTGCATCGGCACCATGTAGTTGCCGGAGATCAGCAGCCGGTCGAGAACGCGCACCGCCGCGACATAGTCTTCCCTCGAACGAGCCCTCAGCATCGCATCGATCGCCGCGTCCACGGCCGGATCGGCGACGCCGGCAAGGTTGAACGAGCCTTCCGCTTTGGCGGCGGCAGAGCCCCAGCGCCCGATCTGTTCGATACCCGGCGACAGCGAGTTGTTGAAGCCGCTCGAGCCGATCAGCACCTCGAAATCGAAGCGCTGCTTGCGCGACTGGATCTGGTCGCCATCGAGGCCGCGGATGGTGACGTTGATGCCGATCTTCTCCAGCGTACGCTGGTAGATCGCGGCGAGCCGTTCTTCATCTTGCGATGAAGTCATGATCTCGAAACCGAAGGGTTTTCCCTCGGGATCGAGCATGGTCCCGTCCCTGACGCTGTAGCCCGCGGCCTTCAGCAGGTCGAACGCCGCCTTCAGCTCCTTGCGGTCCTGGCCCGAGCCGTCGGTGACCGGCGGCCGCCAGCTGCCGTCCATGACATCGGCCGGCACGCGGCCGGGGTAGGGCGCCAGCAGCGCCTTCTCCCTGTCGTCGGCGGGATGGCCGAGCGCCGAAAGCTCGGAATTCTGCCAGTAGCTCATGGTGCGGTTGTATTTGCCGGCGAACAGGTTCTTGTTGGCCCATTCGAAGTCGTAGAGCATGCCCAGGGCGCGCCGCACGACCGGATTGGAAAATTTCTGCAGCCTGGTGTTGAACAGGAAGCCCGTCACCACCGGCGGGATGCCGGTGTCGAAGGTTTCGGCCACCACATCGCCCTTGCGAAAGGCCGGAAAGTCCATGTCGCGCTCGCGCTTGACCGGATCGGTCTCGTCGTCAATGGCGCAGATGCCTTTCTTGAAGGCCTCGGTCTTGGCATTGGCGTTCAGGAAATATTCGATGGTAATCTGGTCGTAATTGTCGAAGCCGCGCTTGGCGGGGACATCCTTGCCCCAATAGTCCGGATTGCGCTTGAACACGATGCGCTGGCCGGGCTGCACCTTATCCACCGTATAGGGTCCGCTGCCGATCACCGGCTTTAGCGTCGTCCTGTCGAACGTCTCCTTGTCGAAGGCATGCTTCGGGATGATCGGCGTCAGCGCGATGATCAGCGGAAACTCGCGGTCGGCTTTGTCGTTGAAGGTGAAGCGCACGCTGTGGTCGCCCGTCTTTTCGAGCTTGGCGATCTTGGCCATGCGGTCGCTGTACGGCGGCCGTCCCTTGTCGGTGAAGACATCGTAGGTGAACAGCACGTCTTCCGGCGTCACCGGCTCGCCGTCCGACCATTTTGCATTCGGGTTGAGATGGAATTCGATCGACTTGCGCTCCGGATCCATGTCGGCGCTGTCGGCGAGCAGGCCGTAGAGGCTGAACGGCTCGTCGAAATTGCGCTGCATCAACGGCTCGAAGACGAGGTTGCCGTAGATCGTGTCCATCATGCCGCGTGCCGTGGTGCGCAGGCTTTTCAGGATGAACGGGTTGAGATTGTCGAAGCTGCCGACCACGCAATAGGTGATGCTGCCGCCCTTCGGCGCATCGGGATTGACGTAGTCGAAATGCTGATAGTCAGCCGGCAGCGCCGGCTCACCCTGCATGGCGATGGCATGCCTCGGTTCCGACGCGGCCGGCCGGAGCGAAACGGTCAGAAACGAGATCGCGGCGATCAGCCAAACGAGAACGCGGCCCATGACCGTCTCCTTGCAGGCGGCTTTGTGATTCGCTGTGCACCCTAGAGCATTTCAAGCAGGGATTGAATCGCTCTGCGGGAGAAGAGTTCGGCCTGCGGCGAGCGCTCCGACACAGGGGCTGCCCGTGTCATCTTCGCACCAAGAATCGCGGAGAACGGGCTGGATTCGACATCGCTGGCAGTGTAACACGCGCACCGAAGTCATGCTGTTGCCTCATTTCGGCAACAGGTAGCTGGGACCACGCGGCACGAAGCGGCCGGTTCCGGGATCATTGAGAGGAAGTACACCATATGAAGAGCCTGAACAGCAACGCATACCGCCTTTCGGTCATGGCCGCGGGCGTGGTCGGCTTTCTGGGCGCTGAGCTTCCCGCTGCTTCGGCACAGCAGCAACAGCAGATTCCGCAGGGCTGGTTCAAGGCCTGCACCAAGCAGGAAGATGTCGATATCTGCAACGTCCAGAACATCGTCACCGCCGGCAACGGGCAGCTGGTCACCGGCGTCAGCCTGATCGAGCTGAAAGGCAAGGTAAACCGCAAGGTGTTCCAGGTGACGGTTCCGACCGGCCGTCTGGTGCCTCCGGGCATCGGCCTGCAGATCGACACCGGCAAGGCGCAGAAGCTCGACTACGTGATCTGCTTCCCGGACCGTTGCGTGGCCGAAGTGCCGCTCACCGACCAGCTCGTCTCGTCCTTCAAGAAGGGCCAGGCAATCACGCTTACCTCGGTCAATTTCCAGAACCAGCCGAACCCGATCAAGGTTGCGCTCACCGGCTTCAGCGGCGCCTATGACGGCCCGCCGCTGCAGCAGTCGGACATCGAGGACCGGCAGAAGAAGCTGCAGGACTTCGTGGCCAAGAACAACCAGGACTTCGCCAAGAAGCTCAAGGAAGAGCAGGACAAGGCGAAAGCCGCCAACTGATCGCCGGGACAATCTCGAGTCATGAAAAAAGCGGGGCATGCCCCGCTTTTTTGTTGCCCGCGTCAGTGTCTCAACTGACGTTTCGGCTGGTAGCGGCCGTCGGGCCGCTTGTCGAACATCTCGCCGATCTGCGGATGCCGGACCGGTTCGCCCGACTGGTCCTCAAGCAGGTTCTGCTCGGACACATAGGCGATGTATTCCGTCTCCGAGTTTTCGGCCAGCAGATGGTAGAAAGGCTGGTCCTTGCGCGGCCGCACGTCGGCCGGGATCGCCTCGTACCACTCCTCGGTGTTGGCGAATTGCGGATCGACATCGAAGATCACGCCGCGGAACGGAAACAGCCGGTGGCGGACCACTTGTCCGATCGAGAATTTGGCCGTTTTCATCGTACTCACCACTTAAGTCTTCAAAGCGCCGCAAGGACGCCCTAAGACCTTGAATCTACACATCCCGCCACCAAAATCGAGCCCGACTTTAGGGTGGGTGCCTATTTGGCGCAGACGCCCGGTCAATTCAATCCCGAAGCGCTTGACGTCCGATCAAGCAACGGTCCTGCCGGCAAAGAGGTTTCGGGACGGGGCAAGAATGTCCGATGTCGGCCTGGTTACCGGCGGACCTGTTTCCTGAAGCCCCCAGTGAGCGCCTGGAAGCCACTGCCCGGCCGCAGCCCCTCACGCATGAAGAAGGCGCGCAGCGGTGCGAAGCTGCCAAGCACGCTGAGACCGGCACTGCGCGCCATCTGCGCCGGCAGCATGTCCGACAGCAGCGACCTGTTGAGCAGATTGACCGCGCCGCTGCGCGCCAATATGTCGGGCCGCCGCCTGGAATCATAGGCCGCAAGGCTCATTCTGGAGCCTGGGTCGGATCGATTTTCACAAGCGATTCCAATCAGGTCGTCGATATCCCTGATACCGAGATTGAGACCTTGTGCGCCGATCGGCGGGAAAACATGCGCGGCTTCACCGACCAGCGCGACGCGGTTCTGCGCGAAACGCCCAGGTGACGCCGCCGACAGAGGGTAGACCTGCCGGCCAGGCTCGACGGAGACCCGGCCCAGCATCGACTGCATCTGCTCTTCGACGCGCTGCGAAAGCGTGTCGTCATCGAGTGCTGCAAGCTCTTTCGCCGTCTCCGGTTTCACAACCCAGACGAGACTGGAACGATTGCCGGGCAGGGGAACCTGCGTGAACGGACCGGTTTCGGTATGGAATTCGGTCGAGGTGAAGGCATGCTCGCTGCGATGGCCGAAATTGAGGACGAGCGCTGCCTGCGGATAGGGCCGCACGGAGGCCGGGATGCCTGCCGCCTCGCGCGCCGGCGACAGGCGCCCATCGGCGGCAACCGCCAGCGATGCCGAAATCTCGCTGCCATCAGCCAATGTCGCATGCGCATGGCCGGCGTCGAGGCGCCAGTTCCCCACCATCGACTTCCGCCAGTCGATGCCGGAATGCGCGACAACCGCTTTGGCAAGGGCGGGGAGAAGAACACTGTTGGGCAGGTTCAGGCCGAACTGCTCCTCGCCGATTTCCGTCGCGCGGAAGGTGACCGTCGGGCTGCGGATCAGTCGGCCGGTTGCATCGACGATGCGCATCACCTTCAGTGGCGCCGCCTTCGGCTTGAGGTCGGCGAGCACGCCCAGCCGCTCGAGCACCGCAAGGGCAGGGTTCATCAGGGCGGTGGTGCGACCATCGGCGCCGGCTGCTTCCGGGCCGACCAGCGTCACCGGAAAGCCTGCTTCGGCAAAGCCGAGCGCGGCGATCAGGCCGGCCGGGCCGCTGCCGGCTACCAGTATCCGCGCTGTTTCCTGATGGTCCAATTTCGGCTTCCGGATCGCAATTGAGGCCCAACCGGCCGCCAATCTGTATAGGCCCGATCATGCGGCTTGATCAACGCGGCGATTCGGCCCATTTCGATTGCCATGAGCGACGACTTCAGCCATCTCGACCGGGCCGGCCGCGCCACGGCAAGCGTCGCGCGCAATTCCCGGCTGGCGGTGACCGTCAGCGTCGGCGTGGGCATCGCCCTTGCCTGGGCCATTCTCGGCGCGATGGCGATCCGCGGCGCCGAAAGCCGCTTTGCCGGCGCCGATGCGCCCGGCGATACGGTGCTCAGATATCTGCCGCGGCTGCCGCTGCCGGATTTTCTCGACCGGTTCTTTGCTCTTTGCCTTGCGCCTGCACCGCTTGCCAGCACCGCAGGGATGCAAGCCCTGGCGCTGATGTCGATGTGGTTCCTGATGGCGGTGGCGACCATGCTGCCCTCAGCGGCACCCATGATCCGCACCTATTGCGAGGTCGCCGACACGGCGCGGATCAAAGGCGAGCCGGTCGTCCACCCGCTTGTTCTGGTCGCCGGCTATCTCGGCATATGGCTGGTTGCGTCGACGCTGTTTGCCGCGCTGACGCTCGGCCTCCACGCATTCGCCGCGTCCCGGCAGATGCTCGATCCGGCGGTTGGAATTGCCGGCGCGCTCGCCCTGCTGATTGCCGGCCTCTACCAGTTCAGCGGCCTGAAGGAAGCCTGTCTGACAAAGTGCCGGAACCCGTTTTCGATCCTGTTTGCCAACTGGAGCGCAAAACCCTTGCGCATCTTCAGGCTCGGCATGCAGCAAGGCGTATGGTGCCTTGGCTGCTGCTGGGCACTGATGCTGGTGATGTTCGCCGTGGGCGCCATGAACGTCTTCTGGATGGCGCTGATCAGCCTGTTCACCCTGATCGAAAAACAGACAGCGGGCAGGATGCCAAGCCGGGTTGCCGGTGCGATACTGCTTGTGTGGGCAACCGCGCTGCTATTAGTCTCGGCCTGAGGGGGAGAGAATTCGATGAGCGACCAGGGCTGGGCAATGAAGGGAGAGCTCGTACTCTCCTGCAATTGCACGGTTTTTTGCCCTTGCGTCTTGTCTCTCGGCGGCCATCCGCCGACGGAGGGCTATTGCCAGACCTGGGCCGGATTCCGCATCGACGCCGGCCATTTCGGCGACGTCGACCTCTCCGGCCTCAATCTCGGGCTGATCATGGAAATTCCCGGCTTTATGAGCCGCGGCAACTGGACCGCAGGCCTGTTCATCGACAAGCGCGCCTCGGTCTACGCGGTCAAGGCGCTGACCAGGATCTTCACCGGCAAGGCCGGCGGCACCACGTCGCTGCTCTCCATCCTGGTCGGAAAATTCCTCGGCGTCGAACAGGTGCCGATCAGCTATGAGACGCGTGACAAGACGCGCATCTTCCAGATACCGAAGATCATCGACGGGGCGGTGACGCCGGTTCCCGGCAAGGATCGCGAGAAGGATACGGTGATCAGCAACTCCGAATACTGGATCGCGCCGGAAATCATCGTGGCGAAGTCCGACAAGAGCAAGATGCGGGCCTTCGGCCGCAACTGGAACTTTGCCGGCCGCTCGGCCGAAATCTGCAAGCTGGACTGGCGCGGCCCGTGAGCAAGAACACATCGGCAAGGAAAACGGCCAAGAAAATCGCGGACCGAATTCCGCGGCCGAAGAAGAAAGTCACCTGGCCGCAGGCGCGCGCGTTTTCGGTCCATCTCTTGACCGCGTCGGGCTCGTTCCTGGCCTTCCTGTCGCTGGTCGCGGCAAGCGAGCAGCGCTGGACGGCGATGTTCTGGTGGCTCGGCCTGGCACTGTTCGTCGATGGCATCGACGGCCCGATCGCCAGGAAGCTCGAAGTCAAGGAAATCCTGCCGACCTGGTCGGGCGAAATGCTCGACAACATCATCGACTACGTCACTTATGTGCTTATCCCGGCCTTCGCGCTCTATCAGCGCGGCTTCATGGGCGAAAAGCTGTCGTTCCTGTCGGCGGCGATCATCGTCGTATCCAGCGCCATCTACTATGCCGACACCGGCATGAAGACGAAGGAGAATTTCTTCAAGGGCTTCCCGGTCGTCTGGAACATGGTGGTGTTCACGCTGTTCGTCATCGAACCGGGACAATGGGTTTCGTTTGGCGTGGTGGTGGCGGCCGGCATTCTCACCTTCGTGCCGATCAACTTCATCCATCCGGTGCGCGTGGTGCGGCTGCGGCCGATCAATCTCGGCATGACGCTGCTGTGGTGCGCCTTTGGCGCGCTGGCGCTGGCGCAGGCCGCACTCGCCGCCTTCTACGACCAGATCGGCGTGCTTGGCGAACAGGTCAGCGACTTCACCAAGATCGGCATCACCGTGACCGGACTTTACCTCGCAAGCATCGGCGCTATCATGCAGTTCTTTCCAAATCTCGGCGCCAAGCCCGGCGCCGGAAAGACTGACCCCAAAGCCTGACAGCCGCCCCAGGCGAGCCGTATCCCAAGAGAGACCAATCGATGCCCAAAGCAGTCCGTATCCACGCCCATGGCGGTCCGGAGGTTATGACCTATGAGGACGCCGACCCGGGGCAACCCGGTGCCGGACAGATCCTGATCAGGCACACCGCGATCGGCCTCAATTTCATCGATGTCTACCATCGCTCGGGCCTCTATCCGCCGCCCGGCGGCTTTCCGCTGATCCCCGGCGGCGAGGCGGCCGGCGAGGTGCTGGAAGTCGGTGCCGACGTCGACTGGCTAAAGCCGGGCGATCGCGTCGCCTATGCCGTCAATGTCGGCGCCTATGCCGAGCAGCGCGTGGTTGCCGCCGACCGCGTTGTGAAATTGCCGGACGGCGTCAGCGACGAACAGGCCGCCGCCATGATGCTCAAGGGCATGACGGCCGAGTACCTTTTGCGCCGGACCTTCAAGGTGAAGGCCGGCCACACCATCCTGTTCCATGCGGCGGCCGGCGGCGTCGGCCTGATCCTCGGACAATGGGCCAAGCATCTCGGCGCGACCGTCATCGGCACAGCCAGTTCCGCCGACAAGATCGAGCTCGCCAAGGCGCATGGCTTCGACCATGTCATCAACTACAAGGAGCAGGACTTCGTCGCCGGCGTCGCCGCCACAACCGGCGGCCGGAAATGCGATGTCGTCTACGATTCCGTCGGCAACGACACCTTTCCCGCCTCGCTCGACTGCCTGAGGCCACTCGGCATGTTCGTCAGCTTCGGTCAGTCGTCCGGGCCGATCCCACCGTTCAGCATGTCACTGCTGGCGCAAAAGGGCTCGCTGTTCGCCACCAGGCCGACGCTCTTCGTCTACAATGCCAAGCGCGAGGACCTCGAAGCCTCAGCGGCGGCATTGTTCGACGTCGTGCTTAGCGGCGCGGTCGAGATCAGGATCAACCAGCGCTATTCGCTTAAAGACGCCGGCAAGGCGCACTCCGATCTCGAGGGCCGCAGGACGACCGGAACAACCATTCTCATCCCTTAGTCCCGTCTGCCTTGCTATCCCTTGAGTTTCCGCTGAAATTCTTGAAGCTCTTTCAAGTCGTGTGCCGCTTTCCGACGGGAGCCGGCAGCGCATACCATGCTTGCGGGAACACAGAACATATCTGGCAAACCAGATGGGAGGCACTGTGAGTGCAAATCATGACAGCACGATCCTGCTTGAGGTTCGTGGACTGACCAAGATATTCGGCACGCTGACGGCGTGCGACCATGTTGATCTCAACATCGCCAAGGGTGAGATCCACGCATTGCTCGGCGAGAACGGTGCCGGCAAGTCGACGCTGGTCAAGATGCTGTTCGGCTCGCTCGAGCCCAATTCAGGCGAGATCTTCTGGAACGGCCAGGCGGTCAGGATCACCAGTCCGGGCGCCGCCAAGAAACTCGGCATCGGCATGGTTTTCCAGCATTTTTCGCTGTTCGAGGCGTTGACGGCGGCCGAGAACATCGCGCTGTCGCTGGACGACGGCTCGCCGATCAGCAGCATTGCGGCGAAGGCGAGGGCGCTTTCCTATAGCTACGGCCTGCCGCTCGATCCGGAATCGCTGGTTGGCGATCTTTCGGTCGGCGAACGCCAGCGTATCGAGATCATCCGCTGCCTGCTGCAGACGCCGCAGCTCATCATCCTCGACGAACCGACCTCCGTGCTGACGCCGCAGGAGGCCGACAAGCTGTTCGAAACGCTCGAGCGGCTGCGCTCGGAAGGCAAGTCCATCCTCTACATTTCGCACCGGCTGGAAGAGGTGAAGCGCATCTGCGACCGCGCCACCGTGCTGCGCCACGGCAAGGTGGTCGGCCACTGCAATCCGCGCCAGGAAACAGCTTCATCGCTAGCCCGCATGATGGTTGGCAACGAGGTGAAAGCGGTGGTTCGTGCGCCGGCTGAAGGCATCGAGACCGCGCCGGCACTGCTCGATATCCGTGCGCTGACCCGCAAGCCGGCAACGCCGTTCTCGATCCCGCTCAAGAATATCAGTCTGAGGGTGCGCGCCGGCGAGGTGATCGGCATCGCAGGTGTGGCCGGCAACGGCCAGGGCGAATTCTTCGAATCCGTCTCCGGCGAGGTGCTGCAGCAGGACGCCGGCTCGGTGCGCATTCGCGGCAAGGATGCCGGCGGCCTCACCATCACCGGCAGGCGGCTGATGGGCGCTGCCTTCGTGCCCGAAGAGCGGCTTGGCCATGGTGCAGCACCCCGCATGAAATTGTCGGAAAACCTGCTCCTGTCGCGCCACGCCACCGACGGCAAGGCTTTTATCGGCTCCGGCGGCATGGTCAAAAGCGGTGCGGTCTACAGCGCCGCCCAGCGCATCATCGAAGCGATGGACGTGCGCAAGAGCGCGCCGGATCCGGAAGCCGCCGCACTTTCCGGCGGCAATCTGCAGAAATTCATCGTCGGCCGCGAGCTCGACCGCAGGCCGAGCGTGATGGTGGTCAACCAGCCAACCTGGGGTGTCGACGCCGGTGCGGCCGCGCATATCCGCCAGGCACTGATCGAACTGGCCCGCAGCGGCTCGGCCGTGCTGGTGATCAGTCAGGACCTCGACGAATTGTTCGAGATTTCGGACGCCATCGCGGTCATGCACAATGGCGAATTGTCGAAGCCGCTGCCGATCGCCGAAGCCACATTCGAGAAGATCGGACTGCTGATGGGCGGTGCCGAACCCGGCCACGCCGAACACACGCTGGAGACGGCATGATGCGCCTCGAACTCGTCAAACGCCCGCAGCGCTCCATGCTGTTTTCAGCGCTGTCGCCCTTCATCGCCTTCGGGCTGACGATCGTCGCCGGCGCCATCATGTTCGCGCTGCTCGGCGTCAACCCGCTGAGCGCGTTTCGTATCTATTTCATCGAGCCGATCAGCCAGGTCTGGCAGCTGCATGAACTCGCGATCAAGGCAGCGCCCTTGATCCTGATCGCGGTCGGCCTGTCGGTTTGCTTCAAGGCCAATATCTGGAACATCGGCGCCGAGGGCCAGTTCATCCTGGGCGCCATCGTCGGCTCGATTATCCCGGTGTTTTTTCCTCAGTTCGAGGGACCGCTGGTGCTGCCGCTGATGCTTCTGCTCGGCATGGTCGGCGGCGCCGCCTATGCGGCAATCCCGGCTTTGCTGAAGACGCGCTTCGGCACCAACGAGATCCTGACCAGCCTGATGCTGGTCTATGTCGCGCAGCTCTTCCTCGACTGGCTGGTTCGTGGCCCGTGGCGCGATCCGCAGGGCCATGGTTTCCCGCAGACCATTCAGTTCAACGATTCGGGCATCCTGCCGGAATTGATGCCGGATGCCGGCCGCGCCAACTGGGGCTTCGTCTTTGCGCTGGTCGCGGCGGTGGCGATCTGGATCCTGATGAGCCGCATGCTGAAGGGTTTCGAGGTCCGCGTACTCGGCTCGAGCCCGAGGGCAGGGCGCTTCGCCGGCTTCGGCCTCAACCGCATGGTTTTCTTCGCCTTTCTGCTGTCGGGTGCGCTGGCCGGGCTTGCCGGCATCTCGGAAGTCTCCGGCGCCATCGGCCAGCTGCAGCCGGTGATTTCACCCGGCTACGGTTTCACAGCCATCATCGTGGCCTTCCTCGGCCGGCTCAATCCGCTCGGCATCGTCGCCGCGGGCCTGGTGCTGGCGCTGACCTATCTCGGCGGCGAGGCAGTTCAAAGCGCGCTCGGCATCTCCGACAAGGTGGCACGTGTGTTCCAGGGCATGCTTTTGTTCTTCGTGCTCGGCTGCGACACGCTCATTCACTACCGCATTCGTCTGATCGGATTGGCAGCGCCGAAACTCGAGGCCGCGCCGAAGTTGAAGGAAGCCCGCTGATGGACATCACCGTCAACATCCTTTTGACCATCGCCACGGCGGCGACGCCGCTGCTGATCGCTGCGATCGGCGAACTGGTCGTCGAACGCTCCGGCGTGCTCAATCTCGGCGTCGAAGGCATGATGATCATGGGTGCGGTCGGCGGCTTCGGCGCCGGCTACCTCACCGGATCGCCATGGATCGGGCTGCTCGCGGCCGTCGCCATGGGCGCTGTGTTCTCGCTGCTGTTTGCCGTCATGACGCTGTCTCTGGCCACCAACCAGGTGGCGACCGGCCTGTCGTTGACGCTGCTAGGCCTCGGCCTGTCCGGCATGATGGGAACCAGCTTCGTCGGCCAGCCGGGCGAACGGCTGCCGAACCTCGACATTCCCGGCCTGACGTCGATCCCGGTCGTCGGCAGGCTGCTGTTCGGCCAGGACCCGATCTTCTACATCTCGATCGCGCTGACCGCCGCCGTCATGTGGTTCCTGTTCAAGACCCGCACCGGACTGACGCTGCGCTCGATCGGCGACAGCCACACCTCGGCGCATGCGCTTGGCATCAAGGTCATCCGCTATCGCTATCTCTCGGTGATCTTCGGCGGCGCCTGCGCCGGCCTTGCCGGCGGCCACCTGTCGCTGGTCTACACGCCGCAATGGGTGGAGAACATGACCGCCGGACGCGGCTGGATCGCGCTGGCGCTGGTCGTCTTCGCCTCCTGGCGGCCATGGCGGGTGCTGGCCGGCGCCTACATCTTCGGCGCTGTCTGGATCGGCCAGCTTCATGCACAGGCATTTGGCATTCCGGTGCCTTCGCAACTGCTTTCTTCGCTGCCCTATCTGGCAACCGTCGTGGTTCTCGTTCTAATCTCGCGCAACAAGCGTCTGACGATGATGAACACGCCGGCTTCCTTGGGGCAGCCATTCGTTCCGGATCGTTGACAATAACAAAGACGGGAAGCTCCAAGGCTTAACTCAGAGAGGTAACACAATGAAAAAACTGCTTATTGCCCTGATGACCACCACCGCCGCCATGTCGCTGGCGGTAACCGCCGAGGCTGCGGACAAGTTCAAGGCCTGCTGGGTTTATACCGGCCCGATCGGCGACTTTGGCTATTCCTACCAGCATGACCAGGGCCGCCTCGAAGTGGAGAAGGCGCTCGGCGACAAGGTCGAGACCGCCTATCTCGAGAACGTCGCCGAAGGCCCCGATGCCGACCGCGCTTTCGAGCGTCTGGCACGCGAAGGCTGCAAGCTCATCTTCGGCACCTCCTTCGGCTTCATGGATCCGGAAGTGAAGGTTGCCAAGAAATTCCCCAAGGTGATGTTCGAGCACGCCACCGGCTACAAGACATCAGACAATCTCGGCATCTACAATGCGCGCTTCTATGAAGGCCGCTATGTGCTCGGCCAGATCGCCGCAAAGGAATCGAAGGCCGGCGTTGCCGGTTACATCGTTTCCTTCCCGATCCCCGAAGTGGTGATGGGCATCAACTCCTTCATGCTCGGCGCGCAGTCGATCAACCCGAACTTCAAGGCCAAAATCGTCTGGGTCAATTCCTGGTTCGATCCCGGCAAGGAAGCCGACGCCGCCAAGGCGCTGTTCGACCAGGGTGCCGATATCATCGTTCAGCACACCGATTCCACCGCCGCCCTGCAAGTGGCGGAAGAGCGCAAGCTGCACGGCTTCGGCCAATCCTCCGACATGATCAAGTTCGCGCCGAACGCGCAGCTGACCTCGCTCACCGACGAATGGGGCCCGTACTATATCAGCCGCGTCCAGGCGGCGCTCGACGGCACCTGGAAGCCGGGCAATGTCTGGCTGGGCATCAAGGACGGCGCCGTCAAGCTCGCGCCCTTCACCAACATGCCCGACGACGTCAAGGCGATGGCCGAGGCGACCACGAAGAAGATCGCAGACGGCTGGAACCCCTTCACCGGACCGATCGCCAAGCAGGACGGCACGCCGTGGCTGAAGGACGGCGAAGTCGCCGACGACGGTACGCTGCTCGGCATGAATTTCTACGTCAAGGGCGTCGACGACAAGCTGCCGCAGTAAGCATAGGAAAAATCAAACGAAAAGGGCGCCGCGAGGCGCCCTTTTTCATTCGGCGGGTTGCGCATCGGTGGAGGCGCGACGAAATCGCGCCAGCGTGACCTCAACCGCGCGGCCAAGCCAGGTCTTGAGCGTGCGTTGGACCGGTCGCTCGAAATAGAGCCAGATCGCCCATGAAACAAAGAGCATGAGTACGACGCAGCCCAGGGCAGCGGCCCATTTGCCGAGCAGCGGTGCGGCGGCGTTGATCGCGAGATAGCCGATGTTCTGATGCAGAAGGTAGAGCGGGTAGGTCAACCCACCCAGCGCCAGCGTCAGCGCGGACGGCCTGATATGGTTGCGCAGCAGAACGCCGCCGATCAGCATGGCATGCATGGCGAAATTGGCGGCCACGAGATGAGGCTGCGAAACGGCGAGGCCGTATTCGTTCAGCATCCAGTCGCGCGTCACCGATATCGTGCTACAGGACAGCAGGAAGGAGGCCGCAAGCAGCAGCAAGGCTGGCAGCGAACGGCCATGCGCGTAAATATGGTGGACCAGCGCGCCGGCGGCGAAGAACGGGCCGAACTCGGTGATGAACAGCAGCCTTATCGCATGACTGCCGACGAAGAACTCGTTCAGCGCCGAGATTGCCAGCCAGATGAAGATCAGCTCCAGCTTGCGTTTCTGGAAGATGCCCGTGAACAGAGCGAGCGTCACCCATCCGTAGAAAACCAGCTCGAGGACGATCGACCAGTAGACGCCGTCCATGAACGATTGGCCGAAGGCCGGCGCAAACATGGACAGGTTGGCGGCATATTGAGCGAAGGAGGTTGAAAACAGCGGTTCGCCGACAGAAAGGATGACGATGAAGGTGATCGTCATGCAAGTGAGAAAGCCCGGATAGAGACGCACGAAGCGCGCCATCGCAAACTGTTCCCAGTTGCGGCCTTCCGCCGACCAGGCGATGACGAACCCGCTGATCAGAAAGAACAAATTGACGCCGAGGTAGCCGTACAGGGCGAACGGCGCGGCAAGCGAATAGGCTTCGGCGAGAGCGCCGCCGGAGGCCGCGCCGCGAAAGAAATAGTGGAAGATGACGACAGCCAGCGCAGCCGCCAGCCTCAACAGGTCCAGCGTAGCGATGTAATCCTGCCGCGCCGGTTTGACGTGCATGCGAACCCCCGCATTGACAGTTTGAAACCATTAATGCGGATTGCGGCCGAATGGGTTAAGACGCCGGAACTATCGCCGGTTGTAGTAAATGCGGCGAGGTTGAAACGACGTCAGGCCGCCGAGCCGTGGAGGTCGCAGACGTCGCGCGGTCGATCTTGAAGGATCGCTCGACGGTCTTTCGCAAAGTGTTCAAGCCGGCATTTCTTGTGAGTTCCATGTCTTCGTGCGCCAGTCACAATATCCGTGATGCGGCTCCGTGACCGCCTTCACATACACCAACGGCTTTTACTTCCATGCTGATCTTGCGGCCCGGACTAAATCGGTCCACGTGACAAGCGTCAGCAGAAGGAGGTCTTATGCAATTGAATAAAAAACTCTTGGCGATCATCGGGAAACGCATTCCCGCCATCTTCGACGTCATCCCGCGCGGACCACAGGGGCGGCTTGTGCAGATCGCACTCAATCCTCAGCCGCTCCCGCCTCACGAACTGGGCGCCGCGATCGCCGACGAATTCGTCCGCTGCGCGTGGTTCGCCGAGCGAGGCGGGCTCGGTATGCAAGCGTTATTGAGCGACCTTGACGATTGGTGCCCCACGCGACCGAAGATACCGAAGCTTCCGCCGTGGTGGGGGCCATTTCCAGACCCGGAGCCGCGACCCGATTGGTTCGTGGACTATCATTTAGGATTTGCCGCACGCCTGTCTGTAGTCGCAGCCGAGTCGACGGGCATGCAACTGGATAAGACCCTCGATCAGGTGATCGATCGGTCCCTGGCTGCAATCGAGGCGGTGAAGCTCTGACGAAACGCAACACAGATTACCGAAGCGTGTGCCAAAAAATCTGAGGGCGCCGGGAGGCGCCCTTTCGGCGGCTTCCGGTCTCGCAGGACGTGGCGAACCGCACCGGCCCCGCCTTAGATCCTGAGCCGGCTTCGTATCGCCCGTTCGAAAATGTTGATTCTAAACCGCCGAACCATAGAGATCATAGGCATCGGCACGGTCGATCTTGACGGTGACGATGTCGCCGGCGCGCAGCGGACGGCGCGACTGGATATGCACCGAGCCATCGATCTCCGGCGCATCGTATTTGGTGCGGCCCTTGGCAGACGTGCCATGCGCCTCGTCGATCAGCACCGGCAGCCGCTTGCCGACTTTCTTGGCCAGTTGCGTCGCCGAAATCTTCTGCTGGCGCTGCATAAAGCGGTGCCAGCGTGCTTCCTTGATCTCTTGGCGGACCTGTTCGAGACCGAGGTCGTTGGAACGCGCACCCCTGACCGGCTCGTATTTGAAACAGCCGGCGCGATCGATCTTGGCCTCGTCCAGCCAGTCGAGCAGCATCTCGAAATCCTCGTCCGTCTCGCCGGGAAAGCCGACGATGAAGGTCGAGCGGATGGCGAGATCGGGGCACACCTCGCGCCAGCCGCGAATGCGCTCCAGTGTCTTTTCGCCATGCGCGGGGCGGCGCATGTTCTTCAGCACCTGTGGCGAAGCATGCTGGAACGGGATGTCCAGATAGGGAAGGATTTTTCCCTCGGCCATCAGCGGGATGACGTCGGCGACATGCGGGTAGGGATAGACATAGTGCATGCGAATCCAGATGCCGAGCTTTCCGAGCTCTTCCGAAAGATCGAGGAACTTCGCCCGCACTTCGCGATCGCCGAACATGCTTGTTTGGTACTTGATGTCGATGCCGTAGGCGCTGGTGTCCTGCGAGATGACCAGGATCTCCTTGACGCCGGCCTTGGACAGCTTCTCGGCCTCGCGCAGCACGTCGGCGGCCGGGCGCGAGACGAGGTCGCCGCGCAGCGCCGGGATGATGCAGAAGGTGCAGCGGTTGTTGCAGCCTTCGGAAATCTTGAGATAGGCGTAGTGGCGCGGTGTCAGCTTGACGCCTTGCGGCGGTAGCAGGTCGACATACGGATCGTGGCTGGGCGGTGCTGCTTCATGCACCGCCGCCATCACGCTCTCATAGGCTTGCGGTCCGGTGATGGCGAGAACGTTCGGATGCTTTTCGCGGATGACATCGGGCTCGGCGCCAAGGCAACCGGTGACGATGACCCTGCCATTTTCCGAAAGCGCGGAACCGATTGCGTTGAGCGACTCGTCGCGGGCCGAATCGAGGAAGCCGCAGGTGTTGACGACGACGAGATCGGCGCCGTCATGCTTGCGCGCGATCTCATAACCTTCGGCGCGCAGGCGCGTGATGATGCGTTCCGAATCCACCAGGGCTTTCGGGCATCCAAGACTGACGAAACTGACGCGGGGAGCTGCGGACATTTGCGGTTTCCAATGGACGCGGGCCGGAAACCCTGAGGTCCGGCCCGGAAGTCTCAATACATATCGATCATTTGGGCTCTCGCGGGAGCCTAATTTGCGCGGCGCAATAGCACAGTTCCGCAGTCAAGCAAACCGCGAACGGGTCGCCGCGATGCGCGCCGACCGCCCAAGCTCAATGATGGCTCGGTCCGAACCAGGGCGCCAGGAACGCAAACTGCTCGGGAAACTGCTGCACGGCACCATCCAGAAACATCTTCACCGCGACGTAGAGAATGATCAGGAGGCCGATATAGGCAATCCAGCGGTATTTGTGCAGCAGCCGTGCGACAAACGAAGCGGCGAAGCCCATCAGCGCAATCGACAGCGCCAGGCCGATGATCAGCACCGTCGGATGGTCCATCGCCGCCCCCGCGACCGCAAGGACGTTGTCGAGAGACATTGAAACGTCGGCAATGACGATCTGCCATGCTGCCTGGGCGAAGGTCTTGCGCGGTCCCTTGCTGCCAATCATTCCGTCCTTGTCGTAGTCGACATTGGATAGCGATTCCGTCGCATCATGTTCCTGCTCGTGGGTGACACGCAGCTCGCGCCACATCTTCCAGCACACCCAAAGCAGCAGCAGACCGCCGGCGATGAGGAGCATGGGGCCGATGGCGAGCAGCCACTGCGTGATCAGGGCAAAGAAGATGCGAAGCACAGTGGCCGCCGCGATGCCGACGAGAATCGCCTTCTTGCGCTGGTCGGAGGGAAGGCCGGCTGCGGCAAGGCCGATAACGATGGCGTTATCGCCGGCAAGTACGAGGTCGATGGCGATGACCTGGAGCAGGGCCGAGAGGCCTGCGGCGGTGAAAATTTCCATCGGCTGGAGGCCCTTTGCTTGTTCGCCGAGTGTCGGTCGTCGAATATCCAGACGCCCTAACGTGTATGGTTCGTGCGCGTCAAGAGATTGCAGGGAACAATGTCGGATGCCCGCCTTGCCGCATCAGCGATACACGGCAAGCAGCACTGTCGCCGAAGGCGGCCAAGGCCCGCAAATGCCAGGAATCGGGGGGTAGAGGATTCTAGTCGTAGAGATTGTACTTCGTCCAATCGGCCTGCGGAATTTCGTCGCCGATCCGGTATCGGAGCTGCAGCACCTGCATATGGTCCGGCGCGGTCTGGCACTTGAATTTCAGCCGATACCACTGGCCCTTGCTGCGGAAGGCAGCCCCTGGGCTTCTGATCGCGTCGGTGCCCATTTCCGGGGTCGCGAAGGCGTAGGCGACGACGCGATCCGCCTTGAACTTACGGTCGTCGTGGGAAATCCGGTCCAGCACCTCTGCATCGCAACGCTGTTCGAGCCGCGTCTGTGGATCGAGTTTCAGTAGGCCGGCGCGTAGCGCGCTATCCATCGCGCTGGCCGGCCACGCCAGCGTGAGGGACGCCAGCACCATAAGGCAGAGCTTTTTCATGGGCGCGACAAGCAGCATATTTCGTCCAAGAAATCAACCAAGCGCGATCGCACGCTTCGTCTCGAAACCATCGGGCAGGCAGGCGCAGAACGGCCTGACGTCAGGCGTCAAGTTCAACTCGCCTGCCAATTCCGCATGGTGTATATTCGCCTCCAACACCTTCGCAGAAGCGCTTGTTCGCGGGCTCCCGCTACAGCGTCTGGCCAGTCGCCACAGGGTGATTTGGATGTGAGATTGATCACATCTCACGCGCAGCAGATGCGAGATGATGCGCTGCGATCCGTGACGTCAGCACTGGAGGCGGCAATGCGGGCAACCATTTCAATCTTCGTTCTGGCGGCAGCACTGGCGGCGTCGAATTCGTCGCTTGCCGACCCGGTCCAATCGTCGGAAGACATCATCAAGTTTTTCGCCAAGACGTCCGATCTGGGCGCATCGCGTGGGATATGCGTCGGCGCCCAGGATCAATGCGAGAGCAAGACCGATGCGCCGGCGCCAAGCGGCCTCGATATGCTGATCAACTTCAACCTGAATTCCGCCGAGCTGCTGCCTGAAGCGCGAGCGAAACTGGGCGAATTCGCCAAGGCGCTGAAAGACAACCGCCTGAAGACACACAATTTCGTCGTTGAAGGCTATACCGACGCTTCGGGCGCGCCGGCCTACAACGATCGCCTCTCGGAGCGGCGGGCTCAATCGGTGACGGCATTCCTTTTGTCGAGCGGAATAGAACCGGCACGCGTCAAGGCTGTCGGCCTCGGCGCGACCAATCCGCGCGTTCCCGACCCCTACGATCCGGTCAACCGGCGGGTCGAAATGCGGCTAAGCGTGCAATAGACGGCATTCACCTGACGATGATGCCTGCCAGATGGCAGGCTTGGGTTCTCTAGAACACGCCACCTATACCGATCCCGCCACTGATGTCGGGCGGAGGAGGTGCGGGACGCGAGGCTTGCGGTTTCGACGCTTTGCCGGCTTTGCGGTTGGTTACCGCCTTGCCGCGCGCCGGAGCCAGACCAGTGGAACCCCCCACCGGCTTGGCCTTCACAAGCACGGGATCCTTGCAGACCCTGCCGGAATGCAGGAACAGGTCGCTCAGAAGCTCGACCGTGGGTTCGGTCGTCGATGCTGTCTGCCTGGTGTTCCTGTAGTAGTCGGTGACGGCGCGGACGGAACCCTTGCCCCAGCTACCGTCAATCGTCGTCCGGTAGCAGCCGAGGCGACGCAATTCCGTCTGGATGCTGCGTGCGAGATCGGTTGCTTTCTCCTGGTCTGGCTCGCCCGACTTGCCGACGATCAGCGTTTCGAGGCCGGAGACGACGCTTTGCCGCGCGCCCTCGAGGCTGGCCATCTGCGTGCCGACAGGCTTGGCCGGTGCGGCTGAGGGCGGCGAAATCTCGACCGATCGCAATGTCTGCCCGACGATGATCACCGCGGTCTGCAGATCGCTGGACGCAAGCTCGATCTGCAGTTTTTCCTTGGCGACCGGATCCGACAGAATGCGCGACAGGCTGGCGCTGAGCTGAGCCGGGTCGAGTTCTTGCTGCTCGGTGAAATAGAACTGCTCGCGCAGGTTCGACTGGTCCCATGGCACTTGGCGGCCAACGGTCAGTGCTTCGGTCTCGTTGCGCACCCGGATCATCATGTCCGAAATGCTGAGCCCTGGAATCTCGATGTTCTTCAGCAGAGCCGTGGTGAAGGGGCTGTTGTCGCCCGACCCGTCGACCGTCGTGTTGCCGGGTTGCGTCGCGAAGGCGACAAACGTGTTTTCGCCGACCTCGACCTGAGCGAGACCATCCATGGCGCTCGCGCCTTTGCCCATGGGATTGTTCCGGCACGCATCGAGAAAAATGAACGTCTGCCGCTCCCGGCTGGCAAACCTCGAAATCACGTCGTTGAGCCTGACTGCGCGAGCGGTCAGCTCTGCAAGGTTTTGAGCATCGGGGGTATCGACCGGCAGCAGATAGTTTTCGCCCTGAAGCTGTACCCCGTGGCCGGCGTAGAAGATCAGCACGGCACTGGCGCCGGCAAGCTTGCCGTCGGCTTCCCGAAAGAGCCTGGCAAATCCGTCGGACGAAAGATCCGTTCCTGTCAGCACATCGAAGTTCAGCCTTTTCAGGCTTTCCGAAAGCCTTGTCGCGTCGTTGCCGGCATTCGCCAGATGGGGAAGGTGCGTGCTTTGATAGTTGGAATTGCCGATGACGATCGCCAGCCGTTTGCCAGGCTGCGGCGACAGCTCTTCCACGACCGCGGCCTGAGCTCCGATCGATCCGAACAATGAAACCAGCAGAACTGCCACAATGCGCAGGAAGGGACCGTAGGTCATGTCACGAGCTCGTTTCAGCATGCGACAATCTTCGAGTCACCGAAGTGTCCACCCGCCTGGCGCCGTCCCTCTTCGTGCGCCGAAACCAGTATCTCCGAAGACAGCGGCAATTTTTACACGAGAAACCATCCTGAAGGAAGGCTGCGTGGCAAGGCTCACTTTCGACCTGCGCGTGCGCATTGTCCTGAACATGCCGTCGAGCGCAACCACAGGGCGGCCCTGCCATCTCAGCATGCCGGGGCCAGCGCTTCACACGACTCCATATGCTCGCTGAACATAAAATGGTATGCTCCTTGCCAATAAAGGAGCAATTGTTGCTCTCGCATCTGCAGCAGTCAGTGACGTACTTCATAGTTCATCGGCGAACCGCATGCCCTGATATTCGAGTCTGATATCGCAAGCAGCCAGGAAGGGGACAATGAAAGCAGAGAATTGGCTTCTGCGCCTGTGCACGGCGAGCGCGTTCTCGATCGGCACGGGCTTCATTTTCATGCCCTCCACCGCGAACGCCTGCATCCTCGACAACGATGGGATCTTTCTCGACACGAGTTGCTATATTGGCGGCGCGGCCAACAGCGCGATTGTCGACACCTCCCTGGATGCGCTTGGCAACATTGTCGACGACATCGTCGATGCGGATGTCAGTCCCGCCAAAATAGCCCCACCGGGCCAGGCCGCGCCATTCGGTGTTTTCGCGTCCGGCCAGCTTGCCCATACCGAGCATGACGGTTTCAGGGTTTCGAACAGCATCGATACGTTCGACGGACCGCATTTCGACGTCGATGAATTCTCCGCTGCCGTCAGCGTGGACTTCAATGCCGCGAAGCATTTCGGCTTCGACAACGAGCACGGCCTCAACCTCGGTCTGTTTGGCGGCTATGCCTCGGCCGAGGTGGGCGTCGATGCTTTCGGGTTCTTCGACGGCGGTGAGGCCACGAACAGAAGCGGCATGTTCGGCGGCTATGGCCTCTATCGTCACGGCACAAGCTATGTGCTCGTGGCCGCATCGGCATTCCTCGGCAACACGGACGTCGACCGCTCCGGCACGTCCGGAAGCTACGACACGCAAGGCTATGCGGTAACCGGATCGGTCGGCCGTATCTTCAGCCTGACCGATCGGGTGCGCCTTGACCTGCGCGGCGGATTGCTGGGCGTCACGTTTACCGGTGATGCCTATACGGACGACTCCGACACGGATTTCGGAAAGAGCCGCTTGTCGTTTGGGGCGGTCAAATTCGATCCCGGTATCTATGCCGATTTTCAACTCGGGAACGGCATGGTGATCAGCCCCTATGCGCGGGCAGATATCCAGCAGCGCTTCGGTTATTCGAACACGGCCAGCGTTGAAGGCGTGGAGAGCGAGTTCGACGATGCGGACCTCTCCGTGGCCTTGTCCTCAGGCTTCAATCTCAAGATGACGCAGGCAACCACGCTCAGCAGTGAAATTCGCGGCAAGTGGTCCGAAGACAGCTCAACCATCAGCGGCAAGCTGGGCTTGAAGATCGCCTTTTGACATTCAGCAAAGCGTGGCTTGTGGCCGGATCGAACCTGTCTCGATCCAGGCAACAACTCGTTGCGGTGTTGCGCCGCTCGACTGTCCGAGATGAACCTCGCCGGACGCACGGGAAGGGGGCCGGGTGCCGGCTGCGGCCACACCGTAGCCGCCACAGGCTGCCCCACCGGACCCACTCCGCGACAAAACTTGACCATTTTCATCAAGAAATGTACTGAACCAGAGTCTCGATCAGATAGGGGAAAGCGTGTCCTTCGTTCCGCGCATGGAAAGCCGCATTCAGGGATTTTCCGTCATTGGCGGTTTGAAATGCCACGTCTGGGACGGCGCGGTTGCCGACCTCTGGGATGTGTCATGCGCTGACCGGGCCGAGGGCTTCTATGTCTCTCCCGACCCCCGGCTGTTTGTCGCTCTCGATGTCGAAGGCGACGGCGCCTTCTTCGTCGAAGGGGTCAAGGGCGAAGCGCGCCGCCACGACCGGGCCTTTTCCATGGCCTACATTCCGGCCGGGGTGCCGATTCGTGGCCGGGTCGATGGACTGCACCGGATCAGGCATCTCGACCTGCACTTCGAGGCCGCAGCCCTGACGCGCCGCTTCGGCCGCAGCCTCGATCGCGAGGCCCTGCATGTGTCACGCTTCCAGTTTCGCGACGACCGGATCGCCACGCTTGCCGGCCTGATTGCCGCCGAATGCGACGCTGGCCAGAAGTTGCATGATCTCTACGGCGAGGGCCTGCTCAACGCCTTGTTCGCGAGCCTTTTCCAGATAGACCAGCCGGTTGCCGCGCGGCGCCGGGCGCCATTGTCCCGCCGCAAGCTGCGCCTCGTCATCGATTACATAGACGCGCATTGCCTGGACAGGATCCGTCTCGCCGACCTCGCCACGCTGACCGGCCTGTCCGAAACCGCAACCAGCCACGCCTTCAAGGCGGCGACAGGCGTGCCGCCGCATCGCTGGCAGATGCAGGCGCGGATCGGCAGGGCACAGGCGATGATGGCGCATGATGCCGCCTCGCTCGGTGATATTGCCGAGGCGACTGGGTTTTTCGACCAGGCCCATCTGACGCGGGTGTTCAAGTCGGTCGTCGGCGTGACGCCGGGCGCCTGGATGAAGAGCGCCGTCCGTGAGTGACATTTCCGCAACATGACGCTGCGATGTCAGCCGTTTGGACAAGAACCGACAAACCGCTCAACTCCGTCCAATGACCAGCAGATAAGTTGAGATAAACGATCAGGTATCTCAATGTCGACGGGCGGGCACTTTCCCTATGAGCAGATTTTACCGGATGAAGTCGCTTCTGGCTGGCAGCGTCGCCGCTGTCGCGATGATCTCGCCGATGGCCGCGTTCGCGCAGACCGTGCAAACCGGCACCCAGCTAGAACCGGTGCTGGTCGAGGGCGAGGCGGGCGACAGCGCCACCGGGCCGGTCGACGGCGTGTCGCCAAGAAAACAACGACCGGCTCCAAGGCGGCCACCGAGCTCAAGGACATCCCGCAATCGGTCTCGGTGATCGGCCGGCAGGAAATCGACGACCAGGGCGCGCAGAAGGCCGACGAGGCACTGCGCTACACCGCCGGCGTGTTCGCCCAGCCTTTTGGCCCTGACAGCGACACCAATTGGATGTTCATCCGCGGCTTCCAGGCGACGGCCACCGGCACCTACATGGATGGCCTGCAGCTGTTCAGCTACGGTTTTGGCGGTTTCTATGTCGACTCATTCGGATTGGAGCGCATCGAGGTGCTGAAGGGACCGGCCTCCGTTCTCTATGGCGGCAGCAATCCGGGCGGCATGGTCAACTATGTCAGCAAGCGGCCGGATTTCGAACGCAAGCGCTATGTCGAAACTGGCGTCAACGACGCCGGCAATGTCTATCTCGGCTTCGACATCGGCGACGTCGCCAACAATGGCGCGGTCAGCTATCGGGTGACGGGCAAGGTCGCCGGCGGCGATACCTACAGCGACTTTCAGGACGGCTGGCGCGGCTTCATTTCGCCAAGCATCAGCTGGAAACCGGACGAAGCAACCACGCTGACCATCCTGGCCAACTACAGCCACATCGATGAAAACCACAATGGCGGCAGTTTCCTGCCTTACATCGGCACGGTGACGGACCGGATCGTCAACGGCGTGAACTACGGCCGCATCGACCCCGACGCCAACTTCACCGAACCAACCGTCGATCTCTACAGGCGCGAACAGGGCTCGATCGGCTACGAGTTCGAGCACACTTTCGACAATGACTTGACGGTGCGCTCCAATGCCCGCTTCACCGCCGCCGACATCAATGAAGTCAGCGTCTACCCCAACGACTGGGTGAGCCCTACGTCGACGCAGCTGAACCGCATCAACTTCGGGCACGACACCGACGCGATGACGTTCCTGTCGGACCTGCAGATCGAGGGAAAGGTGGAGACCGGCCCGCTCGAGCACACGCTGCTGGCCGGCATCGACTACAAATACTACAACATCGACCAGGTGCAGTCGTCGGCCCTCTTCGGAACGACCCCGCCGATCGACGCCTTCGACCCCGTCTATGGTGCGCCGCTTACAGAGCGGGTCAGCTATCTCAACCAGGATCTGACGCAGAAGCAGCTCGGCTTCTATGCCCAGGACCAGTTGCGCTTCGGCGACGGCTGGCTGGTGACGCTGAACGGCCGCTATGATCGCGGCTGGCTCGAAGCCGACAATAGCCCGACATATTACTCGGCGAGCTCCAGCACGCAGAACAGCACCGTTGGCGATTTCTCCGGCCGCGCCGGCCTCGCCTATGAGTTCGCCAATGGCATCACCCCCTATGCCAGCATCGCCACCTTCTTCAACCCGATCATAGGAACCGACGCCAACGGCGATCTGTTCAAGCCGGAAGAGGGCGTGCAGTACGAGGCCGGTATCAAATACGTGCCGACCTTCATCGACGGGCTGTTCACCCTGTCGGTATTCGACCTGACCCGTCAGAATGTGCCTTCGAATGTTACCCTGTTCACGCAGTTGCAAACCGGCGAGGTGCGCTCGCGCGGCGTGGAACTGGAAGGCAAGGTGAACATCACCGAGGATTTCCGGGCAACGGGCGCTTTCACCGCCTACGACATCGACATCACCAAGGACGAGGATGCGTCGCTGATCGGCAAGACGCCTTTTATCGTACCAGAAGTGATGGCCTCGGCCTCGGTCGACTACACTTTCCGCGGCGGCTGGTATGACGGCATCTCGATCGGCGGCGGCGTGCGCCATCTCGGCTCCTCATGGGCCGACAATGAGAACACTGCGAAGGTGCCGGCTGTCACGCTGGCCGACCTGAAGCTTGGCTATGAAAGGGAGAACTGGGGCGTCGATCTCAACATCACCAATCTGTTCGACAAGACCTATGTTGCCAGCTGCCAGACGACGCTGACCTGTTCGTATGGCGAAGGCCGGTCGTTCAAACTGAAGGCGCATACCAGTTGGTGACGACCCAAGGAGGAAGGCGGCGACGAGCCTTCCGCGTCAGCTTGTATGGTCCAGTAGTCTGGTGGTGGTGTCACGACGATGTTCTGAATTGGCGCGATCGATGCCGTCTACGGTGATCGCGAACATCCCGTTTTCGATCCTTGCGATCCAGCCTTTTGCCTTTAGATACCAGAGATGAAACTCCAGGTGTTCACGCGGACAGCCTGACAAGCGTTCGAGTTCTGTATCGCCAATGCCGGGATTGTTCACGTCTTGTCGGCGTTTGACATAAAGAAGCGAGAGCACTTTGGCCTGAATGACGACGTCCCGTTCGATCCCTTTGGTGTTGCCGGCTTCCTCGGTCAACTCGCGCCGAAGGTTCAAATGGTCTTTATACTGAATGTCATACTGCGCGCGCTTGACCGGATCTCTGAGCGTATTATGGGCCTCCACGATTTCGCTGAAGCGTGCTTCATCGCCGGTGTTTTGATTATCGGGATGGTAACGCATAGCAAAATGACGAAATATCCGTTCTATCGTTTCCGAATTCGCGTTCGGGCTGATTTCCAGAACTTCGTAGTAGTCAATGAACATAGTGGCGCCCCCACGACATCGCTATTGCGCACACCGGCGGGCCTCCGCCGGCGTCCGCTGGCGGAAGCGCAAGTTGTCTAGACTGTTTGGTGGGCCCACTGCGCCCCTCCCGAGTTCGACCACGCCGTAATATCAGCATAAAGCTTGTACGAACTCTTTACGAAAGTCGGAGATCGGACCTCTGCCGCCATTGCTCAGACCTCTCGCATCAGACTAGAGGACTTCGGTTGAGTCGGCATGATACAAACGTCGACAAATCCGCACATTCTTTGCCGTCGTGAGTTGTAACTGCAAGTGGTTGATTCCCGGGATGTAGGTGCTGGGGGCGCGCCACGGTCCTGCCAAGCATTTATTGGCATGTGCTGCCTGGTCAGCAGGAAGGCGCCGCAGCGGTGGTTGACGCCGCCCTCGATGCCGCTCTACAGGAATGAACAGCGAACCGGTCGGGAACGCTTCGGTGCCAATCCGGTGCCAACTGCTCAAAACTGACCGAACGCGACAATCCTAAGTGATTGAAAAATCACCACGGAGGGATGGCCGAGCGGTTTAAGGCACCGGTCTTGAAATTCGCTTACACCCGTACTGCCTTATCCCGTCCTGTCCCGCTCTGTCTCGTATTATCAATGGGATAAGCGGCATTCTTGCGCCTTTGGTCCCGTCTCGTCATTGGCCGTGCTACCGAGTTCGGTAGCAAAATGGTAGCAGCGTGTTCGCGGGTTGTTCCACAAACGAAAAAGCCCGCCACCGTGAGGCAGCGGGCTTACTGGGGTTGAAAATACCCCGGTACGATCAGCCGGCGGCTTTGCGATCGGCAATCACCTTGTGGTGGCAGGCGTCGGCCGATGCATTCAAGCGCTCCGCAAGGTCGCGGGCGATCATCGCCAGCGCGTGTATCTCGTCCGCGTGGGTGTTGCGAGAGCCGTCCGCGCGTTCGAATTGCTGCTCTGTCGTCTGGTCGTACAGGACCGCAAGCAGGTGAGCGAGATTGCCGATGTCGGACTGGAGGTCGTCGAGCGAGTTGGAAGGCGCGCTCATGACACTTTTCCTTCGATGGCTTCGTAATAGGCTTTCTTCACCTTCATCGACATCTGCATCGCCAAGCCTGCGACAAAAAGCAGGCGAGACCCTTCTGTTTCGGTGAGAATGTAGTTCCCTTCCGGAACCTTGCCGAATGCGTTTTCAAGCAAATCCTGAAGCACGTCGACCATGTTGTCGGCATCACAGATCAGGGGTTCCAGATCGCCGATGGTCATCTTCTCCTTGGCGTCGCCCAGCATGTGCGCGTTCATGACTGTGCCTCGAAATAGGCCAGCGCAGCGGCAAGCAGCGGGCCGTTGATGTCGCTTGCCTGGGAGACGACATTCTCCTCGGCGACGAGCCTTAGCGCTTCTAGGGCGCCCCTGTACGTCTTTGCGGGCTGCTCCCATTCCGCCAGCACCTCGAGCGACGGTGCATATGAGATTTCGGCATAAGCGTCAGCCTCATCGCTGTCGTCTGGCGCGTTGACGTTGTAGTCGTCCATGCCGGCGCGATAGGCGCGGATGGCGTCGAGAAGAGGGTCGTTGATGGTTTCTGGTGCGGTAGAGCCGGTTGACGGAAAAGCCTCTGTAGCGGCTCCTATGGCCGGCAGCGAGGCTATGGCGCCAAGTGCGGCGCGACGTGTGATCGTGGTCATGTGTGACTTCCTCTCCAAATGTTGAGGAAGCCGGGCAAACGCCTAGCGAATCTGTGACGGAGTGCTAAATCTGATGTGTGTCACTGCAGGCCCTGCAAGGCTTCCGGTGGCAAAGTGCCGGTCGGTAGCGACGAACTGCCGACCGGCGCGCCTAAGGTGTTCTAATCCGCTGGAATCGTCAAGCGCGCCACTACAGGAAGGGTTGATGACGTTCTCTTATATCCACGTCATAGGTGCTTTTGCCGCTGCTATCGCGATCGTCATGATCGTTCTCCTGACGGCACCGAACCTGACTGTTGGCACAGACCGCCTCAGGCTAGGGGTGACAGTCCTGTGCCGTACAGTTGCCAGCGTTGGCTACGTCCTATTTTTGGTCATGCTCGTCTGGGGTGTCACCACGCGCAGTGAAACTTTGATGTACACCTCTATGTTGCCGCTAGCGGTCGCACTTCTGACGTCAAAGTTTATGCAGCGCAATGGACTCTAAGCTACGCGATTTTTTGTTCCCGCGCCGTTCGCATATATTAGCTATCGCTTGACTAAGCCCACGCTCGCTCCAGAATCATGGAATGGCGCGGGGAATAGGCATTGGCGATCTGGTGGCGGTGACAGGCGCTGGCGTAAGGTTGCGGAAATGAAATTTATTGCGGAAATGAAGATTATCGTCACTGCAGCGCTCATCGCATCAGCACTCGCCGTCGCTTCCTTCCTACATGGCGGGCGGTATCAAGCGCTTGCGGTAGGCGAGAGCGCCTACGTGGTCGACCGGTTCACCGGGTCAGTGAGGTCTTGCTCCATCATTGGCTGCACTGTTCTCAAAAGTATCCGACGAACTGATCAATCGGATGCGCCAAGGGATCGTTGAGTCAGCCCGTTGATCGGCCGTGTGAAGCACCTGCGCGGCGAGGAAGACCTGCGGCATGCTTCGCTGCAGGATTTCAGGCTTTATCTGAGAATCGGTCATTTGGTTATTCCAAGACGAACGGCGCGCCGACCGTCAACGCGACGACCAAAATCGTCAGCATGAAAAGAACGACGACAAAAGAGCGATCGAGGCCGCAACAGAGAAGTTGCTGGCGAGCCTCCAGGCCGTCGACATCGTGCCGGATTAAGTCACGTACCATATCGCCTTGGCGTCGGCCCCGGGATGGCGATCGCGGGCTAGCCGCGCGGGAACGCCGCAGTCGGCGCCGTGAAGCCGCTGTCGCTGTTGTAACGCGCCACGCCCTTGGTAATGCGAAGCTCTTTCAGATGGCCATTGAAACCATTGGTCGTTGATGTGGATCTCATGCCAATGGCCAGGACGGCGGATGAGTTGAAAAGCGCATTCGCGCCGATCGTGGTCGAGCTCGTCTCCATGACACCACCGGTATAGAGCCGAAGCTTGGAGCCTGATCGCTCAAAACACAGATGCTTCCAGGTCGTGAGAGGCACACCGCCGCTTGCACCAACCAGGTTGAATGTCGAAGATCCGTTGCTCGACCAGACGTTATCCTGCTGGTTAGACGCGTTGCACCGCCATGTGTAAGAGATGTTGCCGGACGAGCCTGCATGGACGAGCATATAGTTGCTGTTCGAGGTCGCAGCAGTGCGGGCGAACAATTCAATTGTGAAGTCGCCGGTCCCGAAATTGAAATCCTCACTGTCAGCGACAGTCAGATAATCACCCGTCCCGTCGAGCAAGAGCGATGACGTTCCGAATGGAGGCGCAACGCCGGTATCGAGTTGCGCGTTACCGAACACGCTCAACGAATGACCGGACAGGCTTTCATCCGTCATCGTCGTGGAGCCGTCCGTGCCGTCGAAGCCGCAGAGCAGAACGACGTTCGAAAAATACAGGTCGCCGTAGACCTGGAGATTGAACGGCGCGAGATCGGAAGTCGCGCCAACATTGTCTGTGACCCTGATCACAATGCCCGTTGAGGTTCCTATCGTGGTCGGTGTTCCCGAAACAAGGCCGGTTGAGCTGTTCAGGGTTATGCCAGTCGGCAACGTTCCAGCATGGACCGAAAAGGTATAGGGCGCGGTGCCGCCAGTCGCCGTGACGGTGAACCCGGCATAGGGCACGTCCTCTTGGGTTGAAGTGACCGGAGTTCCAAAGATGGATAGGGCGCCACTGCCGGTGTTGCCGAACATCTGGCCTGAAAAAAGCAGCACGTTTTGCCTCCTAGAGTTCGAAGAGTTCGAAAATGGCGTGGCCGGCGATCATCATTTGCAAGCCGCCTCTAGCGCTTGCCGGATTTCCCAGATTTCCGGCCAGGCTTGGCTCCACGCCGTGCCGTCGTTGCGGGCCCATACGGGCGGCAATGGCCCGTCGACTTCGAGCGGGTTCGGCTGCCACGGCTTGAGCTGCAAAGCATTGTGGAGGCCCTTCCAGTCAGCGGCCTTGAAGGCGTCGATCGCGGCGGGAGTGATCCAGCGCTTGATGTCGCGGCGAAGTGGCGTGCGCTTTGTGGCCATTCAGGGCGCTCCAAACTCGTCCAAGGCCCAAGGCGTTTCCCGCGTCTCGGTCGGCGTCCAAGAGGCCAGGAAGGCGCCTCCTAGGCGCTTCCAAGCCGCGGGAGCGGCGGCTTTGACTTCCCGCGTCGGTGAACAGCCCAAACGGCTCGAGGTCATGGAAGAAATCGAACTCGCACGTGAACGCGTCAGCCCACGCGGCAAGCTCTGCCGCACTGCCTACTTGTCGGCGCCGCAGTGGTGTTCGTTTCGTTGCCATAGCCTAGCCTTCCCATCCGCCGCCGCCGGAAGGCCGGCCAGGCCCGCCACGGACGGGCTCAAGATCCAGCCCGAGACGGGCGAGCGTGCGAATGCAAAGCGATCTCGCTGCCGTCTCGTGCTTCAGACCCGGATGATCCTTGAGCCCGGCCTTGGTGCGGATGACCGCGCCGTCAGCATCGATTTGCGCCTTAAGCGCCTCGGCTCTGTCGAGCGCCTGGCAGGCAGTAACCAAAAATTCGACGCCGGCAGCGTCTTCGATCGAATATTGGCTATGGACACTCGCCCAAAGAGCCCGCCCATGCTCGCCAAGGGGACGAGGTGGCGCCGGGCTCTTCGGCGGGTTGCTGGCTACTAGTTTCAGGTTTTTCGCCATTTATTTTTTGCCTCACCAATGAATTGCTCAATTTCATGAAAGAAAAGGGGCGGGACCGGTCGCTAGGTTTGACGCCCTGAAACCTCGATGGCCCCCCGCCTACTGCAGGTTGGTTGTCGGCGCATTCTCATCACTGAGCCAGCGCGTTACCTCGGCCATGCATTCGGCCTTCCACTCTGCCAGGACGGTGCGGCGCATTGCCAGGAAGTCGGCAACCTCTTGTTCGGTGGGGTCGCCATGGTCGAACAGGAACAACTCGTCGCGCTCAAGTTGAGCATCAATGGCGCGATCGAGCGCAGCGGCGTTCTTTGCCTCGATCTGGTCAGGTGTCAGTCCGTCGAGGTTGATGTTGATGATCATGTCCGGTCCTTTCCGTCTGCGCCTCGTTTGACCAACAATTGCCAGACCGCGTGATCGTCGGTCGGCGCTATGCCGGCATCGGCGGCCTTGAGCGCAACCCAGGCACTACCGCCGAAGCTGACGACGGTGCCGCGACTGTACGAGAGAGCGCGCTGATAGGTGCCACCGGCCTTGATGCCGTTATTCTCGACCTGGAAGAGCCTCTCTTCGAGCGCCTTGCAGCGCTGCGATAACCACAGCCATCGGGCCTCCTCGATCCCTCTCAGGGTCGCCACAAGTTCGAGGTTCACCCTGTCATCTGGGTTTGTGCCAGCCTTGCGCAAGGCGTCGTGCGAGGCCTGTATCCAGAATTCGCGGAAACGGTCCTGGCCTTCGTTCCAAACGTCGCGGTCACCTGGACGTGCCGCCTGTGGATATTCTGGAGCGCCACCCTTCAGGATGGCCTCATCTATTTCCCATTTTGCATGCTCGCGAACAGGTGACGGCGCCACGGCAGCGACAGGCTCGACGTAGACGCCGGCCATGATCTCGGCCCGCTTCGTTTCGAGTTTCTGCAGGTTGGAACGGGCGATCCCCAGCGCCTTCCAGGTAGCGTTCCATCTGGCATCGTCGAGCTTGTATTCAGCGTCGGCGTACTCGGCATCGAGCTTCTTGATCCGCGCCTTCACTTCCCGGATCTCGCCATCGACATCGTGCCAGGGCTGGCGGGTAATTGCCTTGCCGCTGGCCGCATCGAAGTCGTACTTTTTCACGTTCAGGATTGATGCTTCGACGTTCGCCGCGATCGTCACTGCCGAAAGTTCAAGCCACAACCATTTCTTCCAGCGAGTGCCGTAAGTGCCCTACGACAGCGGCGCCTTCGTCTTTCCGGGAATGTCGGCACAAGGCGGCGTGATGTTGAACTTGCCGTTTTTGGTCAGTGACCAGGTAGCGGCCGGCAAGCTCATCCTGGTCGATGCGGCCGGCGTCATGGGCAATAGCGACCCGGTGCTGCTCGATGTTTTCAGGCACGCAGATGTTCAACTCGACAGCGCGCCGGATTCGCCAGCGCTCTAGTGCCTTCTCGATCGCGTGTTTGTCGTCGGCCATGTTCGGATCGAGATAATCTTTCAGCAGCGCCGTTATGTGCGCTTCGTCGTGAACCGTCTTCAGAACGATAAGGCCGTCTCGTTCTCTCTGCCGACAGATGGTGTAGCGCGAAGGCTTTGGAGGAGGAGCGCTGCCGTTGGCTTTAGGCGCCTCTTCCCTCCAAAGCCCTGCGGCGTTGATGACGGTCTCGGCTGTCGCGATTTCCTCCGGTCTAAGGTCTCGGTCTAAGGTCTTGGTCTTGGTGTGTGCACACCCTGTCACAGGGTGTAAATCTACCCCTACAGACGGTGTGGACAGGGTCTCGACAGGGTGTCTACAGGGTGTCATCGGCCACCTTGCATCAGCCGGGTGTTCATCAGCCTCGACGTGCTGCCAATGGTTTCCGCGATCGACTTGACGGTTCCTCTGGCTTTCTCTGCCCGCTCGGCTGCCTTCTGGACCTCTCGTTCTATGCGAGCCGCGTTGACCTCATCGAAGGCTGACACGGCCTTCTCTCGCAGTCGCTCGCTCTCGATGGCCTGGAGCCGGCGCCTGGTGCCGATGGCGTGGTCGTCGTTGGTTGGCGGGTTATGCCGAAACCATCGTTCAATAAGGATCACGTCGCCGTCGCGGTCGATGAGTTCCGCGTTGACCAGTTCCCCCAGCACGCACTCATAGGCTGCCGCCGGCCAGCCAAGATCCGCACAGGCATAGCCTGGCGGAAGCTCATACACCCCGGCGCTGGTGACATGCGCGTTGGTCAAGAGGTAGAGGAAACCGACCTTGGCTTCCTCGGCCAGACCGATGAACCGCCGGGACCGCCACACTGCCGGCGATAACTTGGTGAAGCTGCGGGCGCTCATGGCTCTTCCCTCTCGATGATACGCGCATGAGGAAATGCCTCTTTGCGAAGGTCGAGCGCCGCACAGCAAGCGCTGTACCGATCGAGATGGGCACTGCGATAATCAATCTCAGTGTAGCCGCCGCCGGGTACAGTGACCGTGTACCAGCCGACGAGTTGTTGCGATGCCTCCACCAGAATGTAGAAGTTGTCGTTGACGGCTTTCATGATGCCGCCTCGCACTTCAGCCGCAGGTGCTCCCGGCGATGATGCAACCTGCAAACCCAGATCACGTCAGCAGGTTTTCTGTAGTCCGGATGATGCCCGTCCACATTGTCGGTTGTGCCGCAGACTTCGCACGGCTGCCGCTCGATGAGACCCCGGCGGAGCGCTGAGCGGTAGGCGGAGTGACTCCATACCGCCCAAGGGTTTTCATTCCTCCAGCGCTGCTGCGGCGTAATTGCATTTGCTTGAGGTTTGCGCGGTTTCCGTCTAAGCTCTTTGCGTTCCACTACTTCTATTTTCAAGGCCGGTCCCGTCGCGAGCGGGCCGGCTTTTTCGTTGTCAGAGAGAGACATTTGCGCCTCCCTGTCTGCGGAGGAGGGTGGCTTGCCGGATGGCTTCAATTGCCGACATCGTGTCCAGGCCAAAGCGGACCTTGAGCGTCGGCACCAGTGCCTTGCCAGTGGGATCAGGATCGCTCGCCAGCCACCTTGCGGCGGCGGTGATGGCTTCGTCGGGTTGGAGGTCGATGCTCATGCTGCCGCGCCCGACAGCATGCGCTCCAACTGCGCGCGAGGGATTAGAAGCCGCTTCCCAATCTTGATTGACGGTATCTCGCCACGGCGCGCGGCTTCGTAAGCTTGGTTGCGTCCGATCCCGAGACGACGGGCCGCCTCCACGACTGTAAGAGTGGCACGGGTCAGTTCTTGGCTGTCTTTCATGAGGGGCATTCTCCTTTTCTGTACCTGCGCAGAAAATAAACGCCCTTTGCGTCCTTTACAAATGTTTTCTGTGCCCGTATAGAAATTAGGCACAGGAAGGGAGTAGCAGTCATGAACTCTGACAAACCGAAACGGGGACGCCCAACTAAGCCCGTTGAGGCGGGCGAACGCGCGTCACTTGGGCTGCGGGTGACGCCATCCCTGAAGGATCGCCTCGAAGCTTCAGCGGCGGCAAGCGGCCGATCTCAGAGCCAAGAAGCCGAGTTCAGGCTGGAGCGTTCGTTTGCAGACGACGGGATGTTTTCCAGTTCGGAGATGAAGTTCTGGGGCGTCTTCATGGCCAGCACTTTCCACAAGGAAGGTGCCTACCACGCCGCCGTTCGGGGTCATCAGAATTGGACTGACAAAGATTGGATGAACGATCCCGAATGCCGTACGGCAGCGACTTTCGAGGTCATCGACTCGCTTATCAAAGACCTTGTGCGTCAGCCTGGAGCCGATCTCGATCACATCGCGATCTATGTAGAGGATATGAAAAGCCGCCTTCTCAACAACGCGATCGCGGCAGGTAAAGTCCGCGTTGTGCTGGGGAGCGACGACCAATGAAAGGCCACGTCAAAGAGCGCTCGCCCGGCAAGTGGGTCATTGTTCTCGACATCTACGATGCGGCCGGCAAGCGGCGGCGCAAGTGGCACACGTTCGAAACCACGTCGAAGCGGAAGCGGAAGAGGAATGCGCCCGGCTCATCACAGAGTTGAAGAGCGGCAACTACGTCGAGCCGACAAAACAAACCATCGCCGAGTTCTTGGATGAATGGCTGATCTTCATCAAGCCATCAGTCGCGCCGAAGACACATGAGCGATACGCCGAGATACTGCAGAAGGGTGTTGCGCCGCTCCTAGGCGACGTGACGCTCGCTAAGCTGAAGACTGACAGGATTGACGGCGCCTTCACGAAAGCGCTCACAGAAGGCCGCAGGGACGGGAAGGGCGGTCTTTCGCCCCGGACGGTCCACCACATGCGCCGGGTGCTCATCAAGGCGCTGGGGCAGGCTGTGACGTGGGATAGGCTGGCGAAGAACCCGGCCTCGGCGACGACGCCGCCAAAGGTCGAGCGCAAGACAATGCTGGCCTACGACGCCGAGCAGACTGGCGATCTGCTCGAAGCGTTAAAGCGAACCAGGATCTATGTTCCTGTGCTGCTCGCCGTCATGTGCGGACTTCGGCGCGGCGAAGCGATTGCGCTGCGCTGGGGCAATGTCGATCTCGACGGCAAAAGCATCGCCGTGGTGCAGAGCGCCGAGCAGACGAAAGACGGGGTGCGCTACAAGGAACCAAAGTCCGGCCGCGCCCGCACGGTGGCGATTTCGGCGACCGTCGTTGACGAATTGCGGGCTTGTCGAGCCCGGCAGGCTGAGGAACAGTTAAGGCTTGGTATTCGCCTCAATGACCATTCGTTTGTGGTTGCCCAGCCGGACGGCCAACCTATTCAGCCCCGATCGTTGACCCATGAGTGGGTCAGGATCATCAGCAATACCGCGTTGCCCCGCATTCGCTTCCATGATCTTCGGCATACCCACGCTTCACAGCTCTTGGCTGCCGGCGTGCACCCCAAGATTGCGAGCGAACGTCTCGGCCATTCGTCAATCGGCATCACGTTGGACCTGTATTCGCATGTCATGCCAGGAATGCAGGCCGACGCAGCAGAACAGGTTGACGCTGTGATCCAGCGCGCGGTAAAGGCCAAGGCACAAAAGGCCATTCGGTAGCAATTCGGTAGCAGCAGCCACTTTAGACGCAGCTTGAAAGCCAGAAAAGCTAACGAAATCAAGCCTTGGAGGGATGGCCGAGCGGTTTAAGGCACCGGTCTTGAAAACCGGCGTGGGCGCAAGTTCACCGTGGGTTCGAATCCCACTCCCTCCGCCAGATTGTCGTCTATCGACTTGATAACGCAATACTTTTCGTCGCCGCCTTGTTTGGTGCCTAACTCAGTGCCTAACGTTTGGAAACGATGGGCCGGCCGAATCGTCCTCCTCATCATCTTCGCCGTCATAGGCGGCCGGCGCCTCTAACATGTCGATTCGGCGCAGGTCGGTGCCAGCCATCGGGGCATCGAGTGAAAGCGTTCTGAAGCTGTCGTATTGCCGATTGTAGCGGCCGAGATAGTCCTTAACGCGGGCAGCGACGTTGCCAAGGAGCAACTCGCCTTCCAACACGGCCAGGAGCATGGAGGAAATAACATCGTCACGGATGAAGCGCGGCAGCGCGGAGCTAACTGCCCGGCTCACCACCCGATAGACAGTGTCAGGATCATGGCGAACGGCGTGCATTGACTTTAGCCTGATCCGGTATTGAACCTCGCGCTGCAAAATGTGGGTGCGGTTCGCAGCGTAGTAATTTCTCTCCCTGAGGCGCACTTCATCGAGATGCGCAGCGCGGTACCTCTTTGCTCTGGCCCTCATTTCTTCGGGGTGAGCAAGATGATAAGCTTTGTTCCTAGCCGCAGCGGCCGCTTTGGTTCGCAGCCGGCATGCTTTGACTTTTTCCTGATCACGCGCCATGTCGGATGAGGCACGCCCACCTGCATTTAACGCAAGTGATGCGACGGAGTTGTTCCCACTAATCCCGCTAGTAGCCCCCGCAAAATGAAAGCCCGCCACCGTGAGGCAGCGGGCCGTCTGGGCAATTTGCACACACGGTCAGGCGCTCTTGGCGCCCACGTGCGTTTCGAGCGCGTCATGCAGAGGCGCATGAAGTTCAACGGCCAACGCTAGACCCCGGGCAATCGAAGCGCTTACCTCTGGTGACATACTGTATCCCGCCGCCGCATCCGCGGCGGTTTTGACAAGTTGCAATATCGCAAGCAGATCATAGCTGGTCTCGATAACCTGATCGGCCGTCATGTCCCCTTGGTCTAGGAAGCGGTTGCGGGTCATAGCGACACCAGCACTTCCTGCGACTCAAGGTCATCGGGCCATTGGGCGCCGTCGCCGTAATCCTCCGGGCAGTGGTCTTCCGCGTCGTGGCCGTCCTCGTCGTCGCAGTTGTCGAGTTCCAGATCATCGAGGCAGCCTAAGGACGGCTCGTCGTCTGCGGTGTCCTCCAGATCGCAGTCGGCTTCCATGAGGTCGAGCGCCGTGATCAGGCTCATGGCGCGGTCTAGGAGGTCGTTCAGACGCTTTTCGACCGACTGGCGCCATGTGCGGGCATCAACGCCTGCCGGGATGCCGTAGGGCCTCAGAGTGGCCATCATGACACCCTCGCGCCTATGAACGCCTCAAAGGACGATTCCGAAAGCGTCATCCATCTCCGCCGGTCCTTCTCGCCAACCTTGATGACCGAAAACCCGCGTTCCACGCCAACCTTCGTGTCGAGCAGCTTCACATTGTAGCGGTGGGTCGAGAAGCATTTTCCACCACCGGCATAGACGCCGTCGCCCTCGTATCGACCAGTCGCCCATTGCCCAATGATCATGAGGGCGAGAGGCCAGTCGGGTTGCTCCAAATGCTCTTTGATTTCGAAGCGAACGAGCGGGTCTATCTCGGTCGCTGCTTTCTGCATTTCCGCCAGATGGAAATCAAACCGCTCCCTGGCGGTCATCGGCGCGGCATGTGCCCTTGGTATGGCGGCGAGCGCCGTAGCGGCAGACAGCCCGCCCAAGAGGGCCAGGCGGCGGTTCAGGTTGGCAGCGGGCATAGCTTCGCCGGCTGCCCGAACAGTGGTGTTCGGCATCAGGGCAATTCCTTCTTAACTAGTTATATTTACCAGTTCACCATGAATTACAATTAGCTTGCCGTCAACAGGGAACTATGAAAAAATACTAGTCTGATAAGGAAGGGACACAGTATGCTCACAACCGGTAACCAGCTTCGCGCCGCCCGTGCCTTGGCTGACATGGACCAAGGAACGCTTGCGAAGCGTGCCGGCGTCAACATCAACACCATCAGCGCCATGGAGAAGAAGGGAGCCGAGGGGCTGACAAGCGGCCTCGACAAGGTGCGCGCTGTCATGACCGTCTTAGAGGAAGCCGGCATCGAGTTTCTGAATCACGGTAGCCCAGGCGTAAGGTTGAAGAAGCCGTGACTGAGAACACGCCCCGCGCGCGCATGTCGGCCAAGCGCCGGCAAGCTATTTTCAGCGAGCATTGCAGCGGCCACAACGTCGCGCCGTGCTGCCTGTGCGGCGAGCCGATCCACCGCCACGAAGACCGCTGGATTGTCGAACACAAGCGCGCCCTTGGCCTTCTCGGTCGGGACGTGAACACCAACTGCGCACCGGCTCATTTCAAATGCGCCGAGGTCAAGACCCACACCCAGGACTTGCCGAGGATCAGGAAGGCCAAGCGCCAGCAGGCCCGGCACGAAGGCACAAAAAAGCCGGCGCGAGGGTTTCAGACCCCGGCCGGCTTTTCGTTCGATTGGCGCAGCAGACGCTACGTGCCCTTGGCCTTGCCGTAGCCGGTCGGGCTGGTGTCGGGAGTATAGATCACGCCGACCGCCTTGCCGCCGCACTTGGCGCATTTCAGCTTTGGAATGAGGTCATCCGCCATGGCCGGCGTGTCCGGGCCGAGTCGATCGCGAAGCTTGGCGAGGTCGAGCGCTTGCCTATGGTGACAGGCTGAGTTGTGGCAGTGAGCCGTCACCTGCATCTTCGCGTCGATCAGCGATTGAAACGTCCAGCCCTTTGCCATCGGGTCGATATAGGGTTAGCCGCATCCGTCCGCCAACCACGGAGATACAGCTCCGGGGTTCATCCAATTTGAGTGCAACCGGACACACCCGTTTTGCCAGCTAAACAGCGAGGCCTGAGCGCCGTATACCTCGCCGGCCGGCGAACTCTACCCCGTTTACCGGTCAGGCCCAGCGGCCGAACCCCAAGCCACCACGCCCCCGGCCGCTGGGCCGCCCAACGAAAAGCCCGCCGCCAATACGGGAGTGATGGCGACGCATGAGCGGGATAGTTCCAGACAATTTTAGACTACATTAGCAATCACTTGACGAACGCGCGGATCGCCCCAGAATCCAGAAATGGCTCGGGGCATAAACATCGGCGATGAAGTCGCAATCACCGCGACAGTGCGGCGGCGCGTGACCGAGGACCGCGTCAGCGTCTCAATCCCTTCCTATGGCTTTCCGCATTCGATAGTCGACAGAACGACGAAGGTGAAAAAGGGCCAGCCGATCGAACTTGTAGGGGATGTCACCCGGATAGATGAGAAAACGGTGACGATTGACCTACATCCGTTGGTGACTGTCGATGTAGACAAGGTCCACCTGGTGCAATCGTACCGCCCGCCGACGCGAAAGAAGCCGCTGATCGATGCGCCAACCTGACGAAGCTATCGCCCTCAAGCGCGAGTGCGCGGCCGGTCTTCGGACAGCTTTTCCAGCCGCTCGCCAAGCTCATCGATCGCCTTGACCAGGCGCGCCTCCATGTCGCGCAGAGCGGCATAGCCGGCATAGTCCTTGGCGACGACCAGCTTGAATTCCGCCAGCTCGTGCGCGCTCTTGGCCCGGATGTCCTCGATGCGCTCTTGCAGGATCTTCAGACTGCCGTTGACAGCGACCGAGCTCATGGTTGCCGCATTGTGCGCGGCCTCGATCATTCTCTTCTGCTCGGGGAGGCCACTCTCTAGTGCGGTGACGCGCCAGCGCAGGGTTACCCATGCGACGATACCGCTGGCGAGCATCCCGGCGAGGATCACGACATGCGAAATGTTGATTGTCCAGTCGATGATCAAGGCTGCCACCTACACCATTTGACGCCAAGAGCGTTGTGGGCGTTCATGTCGTCCAGTTCGGGCCGTGTCATGACTTCGAAGACGGCTTGCGATGGTCTCTGCGGCTTGTTGTGGTCGCACCAGACCTTGCGAGGGTCGGCAACGGGCGCCGTGGTCGTGCAGCCGGCGAGCATCGAACAGAGCGCCAGAGCTGCTAGTGCCTTACCCATGGCGCCGCCTCCTTCTTGGCCTGCTCATCGGTCATGCCGGTTGCCTGCCGTTCGGTTGCCGTGGCCTCCCGGTCCATTTCGAGCCGGTCATTGACGGCAGCGAGGTCTTTCGCCGCCTGTTTGTTCCGCTCTGCCTTTGCGCCAGCCAAGCGCTGCTGAAGGCCGAAGCCGAGCGCGCCCAACACTGCCGCCAAGAAGCCCAGGAACGCCTTGTTGCCGAGGATGAAGGCGATTAGAGCGCTCATAGAATCCACCATCCTCTTGAGAGCCCGAACCCATAGAGCAAGACAAGGAACACAGCGGCGGCAAAGCCCCCAGCAAACCCGCCAGCGAATGCGGCGACGATGGTCATTGCTCTGCCTCCTGCGTCACGATCACATTCGGCTTGTCCTTCGAAAACCAACTGGTGACGAACTGGATCAGCACAGGAACGCCAGCGCTGACGGCGATGATCATGTCAGGGTCGTACCATTCGGGAGCGAGGTTCTTGAGCGCGAGGCTGCCGATTGAGACGGTCATTCCCCACGCGGCAAGCGCCGCAGCCGCCGCCGTTGTTTTGTTAGTCGGGTCATTTGTCGGCTGGGTAACAGTGGTGGCCATTGTTCAACCTCCAAAGAAGTAGCGAAGGAACGCGGCACCGGCCGCCACGATAAAGGCGACAAGCACGACAAAGCCGTTGCGCGTCTTTGGGATTGATGGCGGTGTCACCGGCTTGTCCGGAACCACGACAACCGTTGCGTCCTTCTGCGGCTGCACGACAACCGGACCAGTTTCCTTGGTGACGACCGTGGGCTGATCGACTGTCGGCGGCGAGATTGGGCTTGGCTTCGCAGGCGTCGGCTGCTGTGCCATGGCGAGGCTCGCGGCGCGAACCGAGGACACGCGGGAATTCCAGCCTTTGCCGAAGGTGCCCCATGTCGAAAGGCGCTTCAGGAAGGCCAGGCGAGCGTCACAGAGCGCATTGACGGTCTGGGCTGCCGGTCTGGCCCCCGCCGCCTTTATGGTCGCTGGGCCTATGCGCCCGTCCTGAATAACGCCGAGAACGCCCTGCAGGTACTTGGCTGCGCGACTTGGGCCTGAGTTGACCGCAAAATCGAAGGTTGCGTAGTCCACTCCATCGGGCAGTTCCGCACCGGCTACAGCGTCCCAATAGAAACGCCTGTAAACCGTCGCCACCTGAGCATCGGTGATATGGCGAAGATCATTCTTCGTCGCGTCCGCCTTCACGTAACGGCGAAAGTTGGCCAGGGTCACACCCTTCATGGTGGCGCCACCGGGATCTGATGGATGATCCGACCAGCCGCCTTCTGACTTTAGAACAAGCGCGAGGGCGCGCGCGAAGTTGCGGTCCATGTGTTGCCTCTTGGGTTGCGGGGATTGTTCCGGGTCCATATCCCGGCAGTTTTCAAGGTTGGCGTTTTCGGGTAGAGAACCCACAAGCGGGCGCGCTGGCGGAGGAATGCAAAAGTGAAGTCTAAAATCGCAGTTTTTTACTTGGCGCGGAGAGCTGAGGGCTCAAATCTCACAGAGGAGGATTTCCTCGCCGTTCAATCCTTCGTTGAGTCCTACCGGCGCCACGATGCGGGAATTCCGCACCATCTCGTCATAATCGCCAAGGGGTACGAAAAAGCCGGCGAATGTGCTGCACTTCGGGCTATCTTGGCCGATACGCCGCATAGCGTTCACGTTGTCAGAGACGACATCGGTATGGACATCCACGCCTACAAACACGCGGCCGAGCACTTCGATTTCTCACACGCATGCTTCATCAACACTTTTACCGAAATCAGGGCTGATCGCTGGCTGGAGAAGCTATACCTCAACCTTTCAAAGCCAGGCGTGGGGATGGTCGGGGCGTCGGGTTCCTTCGAAAGCCTCTATGATTCCTGCAAGGTGCTCGAAAAGGTCAATTGGCTGGTCCAGCAATCGCCCCGATTCGACGCCAATCTTGCGCGGAACTTCCGATGGTGGCTCGGCCTGGTCGCACAACATTGGATTGTTCCATTGCGGTCGCCCTATAATCGCGTCCGCCGCGCCATCGCAGACATCCTCAAGCGCCGTCGACATTGGTCAAGCTATGCACGCGGCTTCGATCGCCACTGGTCTATCGCGACTCTGCACGGCGGACCGCAGCACCAATGGATAACGTTTCCGCGCTTTCCGAATCCGCACATTCGCTCGAATGTGTTCATGCTCTCGAAGGAAGCATTCGGCAAAACAGATATCCCGACCCATCAGAATATCAAGATCGGCTGCTGTGAGTTCGAGAGCGGCGACAGCGGTTTGTCCAGAAATGTTAGGCGCGCGGGGTTTAAGCTTGTCGTGGTAGGAGCAGACGGCAAAGGTTACGAGGTGGCCGAGTGGCCCGCGAGCGGCACTTTTCGGTGTGGCGACCAAAGCAATCTTCTCGCTACAGACAACCAGACACGATCATTTGACGGAATGAGCGCTGGCGAAAAATTGGTCCACAGGTGTTTTGCGTGGGGCGGCTATTCCGAAAACCTTGGCGGCTCGCCAAAAATCCTGGATCTTGAGTTTTCTGCAGATAGACCACTCAATGAAATCGCCTCAATTCCAACCGTCACAACACACCCGGATATGTCGCGTGAGAGCAAAGTCCAGTGGCTGATGCAGATAGGCGACTGCTCTCGCAAAGACGCCGAGGAAATGGCAAACTTTGGAATTGAGACCGAGCAGCGCCGTTTTGAGCGGATGCTCCCTGATTTTCGAGAAGGCTAGAAGCCACGCCACAGTCAGATCTCTTCTACCGCGAAGATTAGCCCTCAAGCAGTATGTCGGCGGGGCCGCAGACATTGGGCCCATAGTTGCGGCCGATCGCCTGCTTGATTAGCGTGATTTCCTCGCTCTTGACCTCGCAATTCGCCGGTTCGTTGTTGATGCGCAGTGCCAGCTTGAAGGCGTTGGCGTTTTCATCGAACGGCATCGGATCGCGGGACGGGATCAGGAGCGCATTCGTTACCACATCCGCAAGTGTAGTATCCGGCGAGTTGGGGTCTTCCGTCATTTTCAACGGCGTGCCCTTGATGGTCAGCAGCGGCTTGGTGAAGTCGATTTTCATGCGTTCTCCTTAAGAATTTACGCCCTTGATTACGGTGAATTGGATGACGATAGCATCTGACAACGAGCCAGCAGTGTTATTGCGGACGTTGATTTGGGCCGAGCCAGCGCCGCACTGGGCATTGAGGGTATAGGCGCCTATCGTGCCGCCGAAGATGTGGTTAAGCACTACTACATCGGACGCACCTATATTCGCATTTGTCCACGTAAACGACACGATGGCACCGGCTGCAAGTGCCGCCGCATTCATGGTGATCTGACCACACATAGTGGCAAGCGCTACAGCTGTGGACTTCGAAGTGGCCTGCGTCACGGAGCCGCCGGCGCCCGTTGCGTAGCCAATGCCACCCGTTGGGCTATTTGATTTTATCGAAGACGAACCTGTAACAGAACCAAGTACTGTTAGTACGCCGGTATTGCTCAACGCCATCAACTGTGCGCCGATGGCTTGGTTCATCCACTGGTGGCCGCTGGTCCCACCTCCGAAGGTTAGGATGTTGGAATTCTGGAACACAGACGGACCCGCCACCGCCGTGCTACCTGCGAACTGAATGCCGAGCGCCGACACGGATCCAGTGCCGCTGACAAAGAAGCCCGGGCTTTCAAAGGCATGATTAGAGAAGGTTGCGCCTGACAGGTCGACGCCGTTCGTCCGGGCTCCCGTCGCCGTCAGGATGTTGGTCGCGGTGCTTTCCGCCCGGAAGTCCGAGTGCGTGACGGCCTTGACACCGTTCAGCCAGGTCGCAAAGCCGTAGGTCCAGTTAATCCCGGAGCCGGTTGCGGAGAATGCCGCCGTGCTGTCAAACCCACCAGCAGCCACGGCGATGAAGCCATATGAGGCTGTGCCGGAACCGAGTGTAGCAGCGGTCGCGCCAACATTGTTGATGTCGACCTCGTTGCCGGTGACGAGATATCCGCCAGCACCGGCATGGCCTTGCACGATGGTGTTGGTGCCGTAGATGCAGGCCGAACTGGCTCCACCGATGACGCTGAACGTTGCCGCGATTTTATATGCGGTCGTCTGGTTGGCGATACCCAGATTTGACGACATCGTGAATTGCGCGCCGATTTCCGGAACGGTCGCGCTCAGAGCCGCGCTGGACTGGTTGACCCAAATGTTCGCGGCCAGCCCGGAACCGGTGAAGGTGTGTGAGACGCCAGCACCGCCCGACATCGAAATGCTGGCTGCCGTGGCGGCGCCGATGTTGGGTGTGACCAGCGTCGGCGTGTCAGCGAAGACCAGCGATCCGGTGCCGGTTACACCGCCCACCATGGACCGAAGATTTGCCGCTGTCGGCGTCGCAACAAAAGCATCAAAGGCAGCCGGGCGCGTGATTGCAGCCCAAGAAACGAGGTCAGCATCAAACGACTGCACAAGCCGCGCAAAGGCGATGTTTGCGGTGCCAATGGTTACTGGATTTTCGGTTGTTACCTGCCACTGCCCCGCACCCACTGTTCCGTCTGTGACCGCAACGTTCGTTCCCTTGGACAAATCGCGGTTGCTGTCCATGTCGCGCGAGCGCATCCACAGGCCGGTTGAGGCAATGTAGATCCCATTCTCTCGCGGGTCGGTCTGGTCCTTCACCAGTACCCGATCATTGGCAGCGGTGAGGCTGCCGTCGATCGTCTGTAAACCACTCAGGGCGATGTTCGCCGTGGTCGCTAGTCGACACGGAGCCTTGTATGCTACGGTTTCGCCATAGCCCGTTACTTGATCAACCGAAGTGGTTGCCATTTTGATAGACTCCGCCGCTAAAAAGAAGGTTGTTGTCCCGGCTCAGCCGGGGTTCTGGCGCGACCCGCGTTGGAGCGGGTTTGGCGTTCTGGTCAGCATGTTGATCCTCGCCGCCGTCGCATTCGCGGTGACGAGCTTCATTGCCGGTGGCGGCAGTGCTGATAAATGCTGGAATAACGGTGGCCGGTCGGACGACACCTACAACTGCTAGTTCGCGACCGCCTGTTTGAGCTGTGGCTTCAGGCCGGCATCGCCGAGGCCGAACCCGCCTTCAATAATCCACCGCCAATAGGGCAGCGTTGCGAACGGCGTCAGGCCGATTGCGCGGTTTATGTCCGCGTCCTTCACGTCGATATCGCCATGCGTTGCCCGCGCTCCAATGCCGAGCATTTGCGCCACATCGGTGCCGAGCTGGAATGATGGACCGAGCAGGGCGCCGAAGGCGTCGCGGTTCGCGTATCGCGAGGCCGGCGCCCGTTGCGTCCTGTCAGGGAAAGCCGCGCCGGCCAGGGCATAGATGCCCGAGCCGCCCAGCTTCTCCCAGGTGTTGTTCACCTCGAAAGCGAGCTGGAAGATGCCGGATTTATCGAGCCCTTCCGCCATCCAGCGGCCGGGGTTGTCGTTCAACGGCCGGTTCGATTCGACTTGCTTCAGATAGAAGGCCAACATTCCCAGCGTCGACATGCCCACCATGCCGGTGATAAACGAGCCAGGCCCTTCCTGAAGCCCGCGCATCAGCACCCTTTGATTTGAGGCCAGGGCGAAGCTTTTGAACTGGAGGAGGGCGCGGCCAGTCGGGGTATGGGCGAACAGCGGCACATCAGCCACCGACTTGGTAACGATGATCGAATCCACATCCTTGTTGACCGCAGCGGCGAAGGCGCGCCGCGCGCCTTCATCGGTCCAGTCGGCAATCCCTGGAATATGGACGTTGCCGTCGACATCGCCGAACTCGGCAAACTGCTTTGAAATCCGTTCGGCCATGTGAGCATCGATGCCGAGGAAGCCCATATATTTCAGTTCGGCCGGGCCGAGCGCTTCATAATCAACCGCGGCGTTTTTCAGCAGTCGGTTTTGCACCAAGACCGAGGCGATGGACTTGTGCATATCGTTCCACCAGGGCAGCAGCGTCATCTTGGAAAAGACGTTCGCGGCGTTGTCGATGAACCGTTCAAAAGGCGAGTGGCTTGCGTACGGGTCAGCAAGTTCGGCCATGGTCGCGAGCCGGCCTTGCAGCGAGCGTTCCGTTACAGCGCCCAAGAGTTTCGCGTCTTCGACCGCCAGCTTGACCGCCTTCAGATTGGTGAGGAGCGGCGCAATCCCTTCGCCCATGTAGCGCGTCATGCCGTGGACCATCGGAGGCCGGGCAGCATCGGACAGCGAGGAAACCACCACGCCGCCGAGCGAGCGCATGAAGTTGAAGACGCCAGCCATGCGCAGCACCCGAGCGTAATTCGTGTGTTGGGTATCGACCTTGTATTGACCGCGCAGCAGATCCCGGACGCCGCCCAGGTCTTCAACGTCGCTCTTCTCGCTCTTGGCGAGCGCCTTCAGAGCCTTCTCACGCGCCTTCGGTTCAAAGTCGGGGTTGGCGTTGATTTCTTCCCGAAGGGTCAGATAGTCGTTCTTCACCCGATCGAGCTGGCTTGCCAGTGTCGGCTTGCCGGCGCCACCTTGGCGTTTGTCCATCTTCGTCAGCTCGACATCGGCTGCCATCACGCGAGCATAGCGCCGGCCGATCAGTTCAATGTCGTGCTCGAGGAATTCTTCAATCAGGCGATCGGGGATGTTGAAGGTGCGTTCCTTCAGAGGCCCACGCGAAGACATCGTCATGTCGTAGGACGGCATCCCCTGATTTGCGCGGCCCGTGAGCTGCGAAAAGATATCGTCAACGATGCCTTTGACATAATCGGCCCGGTCTTCCGGTGACACGAAATCGGGGATTTCCTGCTTCACCTTGGGCATCATCGGTTCGAGCTTGTCGGCCTTCACCTTGAGCCCGTCGATGCTGGCGCGCAGCCGGTCCAGTTCGATCGACTTGGCGGCAAGTTCGGCCAGGATTTCATCATTGGCGCCGCCTTCGGCATCGAGCCGCTTCAGCGCTTCGACGCGCTTCGAAAGCGAGCGTTCCTTCAGCTTCGACTTGAACAGGTCGCGGCGGGTCGTGCCATAGTCGACCACCAGCGCCACGCGCGGCGAGGAGTTGGCGAGATCCTTCACCGCATCAAGTTCGGCTTCCAGCTTTTCGAGCTCTTCGCCGACCGTCTTTGCTTCAGCGCCAGTGATTTTGCTCTCATTGACGATGGCGTCGGTTGTGCGGTCGAACTCTTCAATTTCCTGTTCGAAGCGAGAGATCCGGGAATCGATCCCCGCCGTGTTCTTTTCGGCGCCGGTCACGCGGGCGATAAAGTCGCGAACGTCCTTCACCGAGGCGTTAGGAGCCAGCCCCACGCGGTCCAGCCATTCGGCCGCCACCTTGTCCAGATTATCCAGCGCCGCTGCTGTAGCCTCTTCCTCAGCCGTGCGCAGGGGATTGCCGCCCAGCTCCGAGCGGATCGATTCCATAACCGCCACCGGATCGACATAGCCGGCGCCATCGCTTGGCAGCCCGGCGAAGATTTCATCTTCCGACTGGACGAAGTTGTCGACATCGCCGATTCCGCCCTTCTTGATGAACAGCCCCGGATGCGTCTTGGGCGTGACGCCCATCGCCCGCAATTCGTTGTCAAGCTTCGAGCCGACGCGGATACCGCCCTTTTCCTTGATCAGCGCCAGGACCGGCGAGCGCTCAGCGAAAGCCTGCTTCCTGTTTGCCGACCGTTCGGCCGCGCGAGCCTGCTTGACCGTGTCGACCATGACGGCATTTTCATCGGCACCGCGCAGCATCCGCACCACATCGGCCGGCGCGCGTTCTTTCAACACGTCTTGCCGCGTTTGTTGCAGTTGACCGAGCGCGGCTTTCTTCCGCTCCCGGATGCCTTGCCGATCAGCCAGGCGGCTTTCGATGTTGTCGAGCCGTTCCGAGACTTTGCCGAAGGTTTCGCGCTGCTTCTCGGCATCGACAATCCGATTGCCTACCCTGATTTCGTCGGCCTTGAACTCCAACTGCGCTAGCTGGTCATCGATCCACGGCCGGACGATTTGCTTGAAGCGCTCTTCGCCGGCATTGAGACGCGGAGCGTTCCAAAGGCGGGTCAGATAGGACATTGCCGTCTTGACGTTCACATCGGCCGGCAGCAAGCCCGCCTCGATTGCTTCATCCTTCAGCGGGTCGAAAAGCGTCTTGCGCCAGGATTGCGCCGCCGCCGACACCGCATCGTTTTCGCCGACATCACCACGGCGCATCGCCTTGCTGACAGCCGTTCGAAACTCTTCCGCCGTCATGTCGAAGCCAGGCCTTTGCCGCGCCTTGGCGTAGGTGCCGCGCATGTCTTCCAGCGCTTTGGTCAGGGCGCCACGGTCCCAATACTTGACCGCGCTTTCGACAGCGAGGTTGCCTTCGCCTCTCACGTTCTTTTCGAGGTAGAAGCCGGTTTCGGCCAGATCAGCCATGATCGATCGATGAACAGCCGATGGACTATGAGCCGCCCGCAGCAGCGGGTTGAAACCGGATTGCAGCGCGCCGACTGCCTTGCCGCCCGAGGCGATGCCGTAGTCACCAAGGACAGGCTTTTCGACGGCTTGCGCGCCCATGCCAACGCCTTCCGCATGCGCGGCTATTTCGTCAGGCGTCGGGATATGATCCTGCAGAGCCTTTTCTACCGAGGCGAGGGCGGTTTTCCTTTCGGCATGGGAGAACAGGGCGCCAGCGCCGGCACCGAGAAAGCCACCCAGAACCGCGCCGCTGCCAATTGCCATCGCGCTTTCGGCCAGCGGTCGCGTCTGTTGCGTAGCCTGGAGCGCGACTTCGGACACGCCAGCACCCAGCGCCCCGGCTACTGCTGTCCTCGTGCCAGTCATCAGGGCAGCGCGACCAACGCGGACTCCCGCGACCAGTTCGCCGCCGGGAATAAGCGATGGCACGTCGATAACGCCAGCCAGTCCAGAGGTTGCGGTCCCCAACCAGCCGGCCGCGTCGATCGTGCGCCGATCTTCGGTTTCCATGTCGATCTGAGCCTTCATTGCTTCGAAGGCTGGCGTGTTGAAAACGTTGGCGAACCGGTCCCAATGCTGCGCGTAAGGCGTCGCCTTGATCTTGTCCCACATGAGATCCCCGGTGAAGCCATCCTCACGCGTGGACAGATCGACGCCGGCCAGCTTGTTCGATGCCATCGAGCCAACCGTGTTGTCCTGCCGGAAGCTGGCACCGAGCAGCGTTGCAATGTCTGGCGCGACTTCGGTGTCCTGCGTCGGCTTGTAGTCGACGGCGCCGAACGTGCCGAGGGCAGGGCGGTCTTCGGGATACTGGACAATCGGCATTAGAATTTGCCTCCCGGTCCGCTACGGAACGCCTTACCGGCATTGGGATCACCGCCGCCGCGCGGATTCTGGGGTGGCTGCGCTTCCGGCGGGGCGGCCGGCGCTTCATCTTCGGCACCCTTCGCGCGCACCAGATCGGATTGAACACGGCCGGCGCCGATGGTCGCTTCCGATCCCAGCGCCTTGATGAAATCTTGCGTGTACGGGTCTTCGTTGATCGCCTTGGCCTTCGCGGCGGCAGCGCGGTCAATATCATTGGCCTGATCATTGACGTTGTGGCGGGTCAGGAAGCGCTTCTTCGCGTCTTCCGCGCCCTTGGCGACGCCAATGTTGAGGCTCTTCGGATCGATACCCCACGGCCCGGCAAAAACCTCATCGAACTTGGTCTGCCCGTCTTCGGTGTACTGGTAGAAAAGCCGGTAGCGCGGCGGCCGGTTCATCTCGATATCTGCCCGCGTCGTGGCGTTCGGGATGATGGCGATGTTGTCGACCTTGCGCCCCTCATGGAGCCCGGCGACGTAGTCTTCTGCCGTCTTCATGGCATCGTCGCGCAGATAGTCATACTTGCCGTCGATCGGCGGATAATGCAGCTCAGGCGGCTGGCGCATCAGGTTCGGTGAGCCCGAGATGTTCGAGACGTTCCAGCGGGTTTTCAGCTCAGCCAAGGCTTGCGCCTTCGCCGCGCCAGTGTCGCCGCCGGTATCATAATACTTCTCTTCGGCGATTTCCTTGTATTCGGCCAGAAGCGCGCTGGTCTGAAACGGCATGATGCCGGCGCCGGGCTCAGGCGACAGAAGGCCAGGGTCGAAGGCGTTGGTGACATCGGCCACCGTCAGGTTCTTCGTGAACTTTTCCAGACCAGGCTTCAGAACGTCGCGGTTCACCTTTTGCGCCGGGTCATCCATCGCAAGAATCCGCTGCGACGCCTCTTCGCCGGACAAACCCCGGTCATTCACGAAATGCCGGAAGGCCGCCAGCTTGTCGCGAATGTCGGCCGCGCCATCGACGGCACCGAAAGAGACAGGCGCGACGGTCTGCAGCGCATCGGCTTGCGACATGGCGGCAGCGAAGACGGCCGGGTCTTTCGACGCCGCGCCTTGCCTGACTTGAGCCTGCAGCGTGTCGGGAATGTAGCCGGTCGCCTTGACGAACCCTTGCGTGACAATGGGCTGTTGCTCTTCCGGCGTGACCTTGAGCATCTGGTCATAGGCCTTGTTCGCCGTCGACTTCTGGTCGCTGTCAAAGCTGTTGACCGAGGCCGCAGGGCTTCCGGCCAGGATAGCCGACACCAATGCGCCGACGCCCCCGTCTTCCTTCTGCTTCGAGCGGAACGCCTTCAACTGCTTGGTGATGTCGCCATCGTCCAGCACCGGGTCACTCAGGATCTGGTCTTCGCTGACAATCTTGCCGGTTTCGATGTTGAGGCCCATCGCATCGTCATAGGCCTTGTACTGTGCCTGCTGTTGAACGCGGCTGGCGGTCGCTTCGGTTTGAATGTCCCTCTGCGCCGCCTTGGCGATGGTGTCGCGGGACACATAGTCCATATCGGCGAAGCGGCGATCTACTTTGAAGCCGGCGCCGCCACGTTGCCCGAGCGGTTCAGCCTTGCCCGCCATATGCGCGGCGATGGCATCGCGCGCCCAGGTCGGAACGCTGTCCGAGTGATGCGAGGCGCCCCAGGCACGGCGCGAACCGATGTCGAGATGCAGGGAGTTGGCATAGACGCCGATCCCGGTGAAGCCGAGAGAGGAAGCGGTCTGGATAAGCCGGACACGCTCTTCGTTCGAAAGCTTGCTGACATCGAGGTCAAGCGCGTTGCCGTGCATGTGTTCGGACTTGCGAGCGCCGCCGGCCTTGGCGTTGCGCACCGGATCACGAAACCCCGAGACGATCGGCACCGAGGCGCCGAACGCGTCCTGCACCTGCTTGAAGCGCGACATGACCACGCTGTTGACGCCGGCAACGTCAGGACTTCCTACGCGGCCTTGCCCGGCAGCGTCGCCGATGATGATGGGCTGTTCTTTGCCTCGCGGCACGGTCTGGCCTTCAGCGCCGCCCTTGGTCCGAGCCAGAACCTTTTTGTAATAGTCGGCCGATTCTTGCGGGATCACTGCATCATTGCGACCGCTGGCCAGCCACCTGTCGGCGCGCACCGCACCGCCATTGTAGGCAATGAGCGCGGCTTCGGTATCGCCATCGTAGCGGGCCAGCATCTTGTTGAAATAGTACGTGCCGTACTTCTCAGAGACGGCCGGGTCTTTCAGATATTCCTCTTGCGCCTCAGGCGTGCGCGGGAAGTTCGGATCTTGGATTTCCTGTGCAATCTCGACCGCCGTGTCGGGCAGAACTTGCATCTCGCCGATAGCGCCCTTGCTCGATACCGCGTTCGGATCGCCGCCGCTTTCAACGCCCTTCATGGAGTTGATGATATCGTCTTCCCCCGGAGCCTCGCCGAGAGCCCGGAGCCTATCGGCCGGCTTCATGCCGTTGAGGGCGGCAAGCTGTGCCTTGGCCTTCCAGCCACGGCGCAGCGCGTCCTTTTCGATCGGGTTCACGTCTTCGTCGGGGATGGAGTCGATGTAGTTGTCACCCTCAAAGACTGCATCATCGAACTTCGACGGGTCGCTATAGAGCCGGCTTTCAATAGCCGTCAGGCCTTCATCGACACTGGTCTTGTAATAGGCCTTACGCTGCTTGCGTTCGAAATCGGACGCGCCGCCTTCGCCGTTGATGAGAGATTCTTCCGTGCTGAAGAGCTTCGCGTCATAGACGGGCTTGAGCGCCGCCGGCACGGTCGTCATGAATTCCTTGGCCGCTTCCTTGTAAGCGCCCTGGTATTGCTCCTTGAACCCGAATGCGCCCGGTTCGGCCTTGTCGCCGGCAGCGGTCAGCGCTTGCGCCTGTGCCGACTTGAATTGCTGGTAGCGGCTTTCCGTGTCGAAGAGCTGGGTCTTGTCGACCGTCTCTTTCGCCTGCGTTTCCTTGACCTTGAGACTGTTCGACATCGACTGCAGGCCGGCGCCGAGCTGCGCCACGCCCCGACCAATGGCCGAGGTGTCATAGGTCGCAATCGGTCGACCGGAGCGCCCGCTGACCGGGTTGCTCAGATCCTCCGCACCGGGCAGTTTCAGAGCCATCAGTAATAGATCCCCGAAGCCGGGCCGGCATAAGCAGGCTGGTTCCAGTCCTTCGCGAAGGAGCCTATGCCATCCATCAGCGTGCCAGCCGCGCCGAAGTAGGAGCCGGTTTGAGCGGCCTTGCCTTCCATGCGAGAGGCGGCGGCTTGCGCCCGGCGACCCTTCGCCCGCTCTTCGCCGCCGTAGCGGATCATGCCTTCGTTGACCGCGCCCTGCGTGATGACATCGCCGGCCAGGTCTTGCACCGTTTCATCGAGTGCGCCGAGACCAGAGGCGCCCGCCACAGCCTGTTGACGGGACAGGACGAAGTCCTTCTCCTTCTTCGAGCGATCCGCTTCACGTTGAGCCGCGGCCTTCTCTTCCTTGGCCTGCTGATCAAGCTGCGCGGCCTGATAGTCGGCTGCACTCTTCGACGCCGCGCCGGCCGCAAGCGTTCCGACCGCCGAAACGCCGGTACCGACGAGACCGAGGATTGTGCTTAGTCCGAGGTCTGCCATGTCCACATATCCCCATCGTCAGGCGTGAAACCAAGCCGCGAGAGCCATTTCGCCGAGGTCTTTTCGTCGGGGTCGCAGAGCGCGATAATGCGCCTGTGCCGCGCCTTCGCGTCGTTGAGCAGGGAAAGCGCCGTCCGGTGGATGGCATGACGGTAGGGCCGCGCCTCATCCTTGAGAGAGCAGAACGCAATGACGTTGCCGCCCGAAAACCAGAAGCCGGCGACCGCCACCAGCTTGCCATCCACCAGGCCGGCGATGCCGCGCACCGTTGGCCCGTTGCCCTCGTCGCCATACCATTCGGTAAGATGCTCCCGCGTGAGCGGAACGACTTCGTGAGCCATCAGACTTTGTCGTTTGTCTCGACTGTGACCACGGCAGCATTCAGCACGCAGGGCTTCGGCGCCGTGGCGCGGATGCAAAGGCGGCTGTCCGGCTTCCACTCACCGGGGAACGCCGTGGCTGCCTCTTCGTAGTCTTCGAACATCTCATCGGCCGTGACAGGCCTGCCCTGGTAGAGCCGTGGCAGCCTGTCCATGTTGATGAAATCGCGGCCGACTTCGATGCCGTCATTGTGGACGCGGCCCATGATCAGGCCGACATAGTTCACGCGCTTGATTTGGCTGAGAGCCGTGCCCGCCGCAGCGGCATAGGCCAGTTTGGTCGACTTGTAGAGCGCGACATAAGGCAGGCCCACCATGACATCAGCGGCGGTCACAGCGCTCGACAGCGTGATTGCGCCGGCCGACACCGTATAGGCGCCGAGATACTTCCCGGCGCCCCAGGCGACCACGCTTAGGCCGTTCAGATGCGAAAGGCCGGTCACAGACGTTCCCGTCACCGCAGGGATGACGACAAAGCTGTCAGCCATCCTGTTCATCGTGCCGCCCAGGCATTCCGATTCCATCGCCATCTTTTCCAGATAGCGGACCGTCGCGGCGCTGACTGTGCGGCGAACCCGATAGAAGACTTGATCCTCATCTTCACCCGGCAGGACCGAGACGCCTTCAATGAAGCCGGCGCCGCCCGCAGTGAGCCTGGACCAGCACGTCACGTCTTCGGATGGCTCATAGGTCAGCAGCACGACAGACCCATCATCGAGCCAGAAATGAGCTCGCGTGTCGGGCTGGCGCTGGGTTGCCATCCCGACAACCTTGGCAGAGCCGGTCAGATCCGGGCAGAGAAGCGTTAGATCACGCGGCGCATATTCGTAGGTGTTCGGGTCAAAGATCAGTTCGAAGAGCCGCTTCCCCGAGCGCTGCGCAAAGATGCCGCGACCGTCGATTTTGACCGCTGCCACGCCTGCCCGAGAGCCTTGTGTTGACGGCGTCCCGGCTTGCGCATTTTGTGGCGTCAGCGGTTCATCGAACGAGGTCGACTTGATGGAGAACTCAGCGCCAGGCGTGCCGATGATCGGCCGGCTGAGTGAGAGCATGAAGTTGATGGCGTCGACCGGCCCCGACCCCAAGGTGCGGTTGATCGGCCCAGCATCGCCTTCAAAGTCAGGATCGAAGTTCTCGTAATCGTCGGTGACCGAGAAGATGAAGCGCGACTTGCCAGCCCATCCGAGCCGGCCCTTATCAAAGGCTACGGCGCCCGGCCAGCCCTGTCGATCGGACCAGATTCCTTCCTGCCAATTGTCGGTGTACTCGGTGGTGTTGAAGCGATCCAGCACTTCAATTTCGACTTGGGTTGCCGAGGTGAACGCGATAACCCGGCAGATGCCGTATCCGCCGCCACCATCATAGTCGACGGTTACCGTTGCCGTGCCGGACGTATAGTCACCATCCTCAAAGCCTAGCTTGTAGTAAACGATGGCGTTGTTGTCATCGTCATCGTTCTGAGTTGAACCGAGGTTGGTGGTAATCGGGACCGTGGAGGACGATTGCTCGTAGGGGAAATCCTTAAAGCCACTGTCCGGGCCGTCGAAAGACCGCTTCCACCTGAGCGTGCCGGACCAGGTGCCGGAAACGGTATAGAACCAGTTCCGATCATCGTAATTGGACGTCACGACGCCGGTCACCCGAAGAGGATCGGTGAATGCGCCGCCGGCACCAAGTTTGTAGGATTGGTCGACACCTTCGTTGAACAGGCGAAACAGAGCGCCGACATGGGTCGACTTGAAGAACGGCAGATCGGAAGTCAGCGAGGTGTTGCCGTTGGTGGCGGCCACCTTGAGCTTCACCTTGGCTGATCGCGTGCCGAAAAATGGCCCATTCTCGGGACGATAGAGCACAACCGACCAGCTATCGACCGCTCGCCGCTCGATGCGCCGTTGCTGAAAGCCCGCGCACGCCAAAAAGAGAACGTCCGCTGACTGGTCCCAGCGAACAAACGGCAGGTCTGCGGCGGCGTAGGGGATATCCAGTTCCATCGTGCCAGCCGAAGCGACTTGGCAAGAGGCAACAATCTTGTTGATGTCCAGATCCGATTGAAACTGGATATAGAAGTCGCCGGTCGGCGTGAAGGCGAGACTATGAGCGCCAGTGCGCAGCGTCGTTTCGCCGATATACTCATCGCCGCCCGAGGTGGAGCCGCAGCGGAAGGTCACCGGGCCACGCGTCACCGAGATGTTGAGCGCATGGCGAACCCCGATGTTGCCGCCGGAAACAGTGATCTGGCGTCGACAAACGGCGAGGCCGCCAACATTCACGGCGTTGAGGACCAAGCCAGCGGCGCCGAAACCAAGCGCGCCGCCATTGGTCGACGCGTCTGTCCAGCTCGCCGAGGTGGCAAAATTGCTGTTCGATATCGTGGTGGTGACCGACGCGCGGGAGACCAGCACATCATTGACGCGAACGCGCATCTTGCCGTCGGCCATTTCGATCAGGGCAGTGTCGGTTGTCGATGCAACGAACGGGATATCGATCCCGAAGGCGTTGTTTCGACTGGCGCCGAGGTAGCCGAAGCCTGGACGAAGGAACATCGAGCCCGCCGTCTTCGGCAGCCAGTTTTCCATCACCTCCGCAGACAGCCGGATGCGATCGACATCAACCCGCGTCAGCGCAGAGCTGGAGACCAGCCCCCGGTTGAAGGCCAGCAGAGGCGCATTGGTTTTCGCCATCAGCGAAGCCCGTCAGGCCTACGGCGAGAAGAGGAGCCACGGCTTTGGACAAGCCGGCCAGGAGGCGGATACCGCGTCACGGCCTCGTTCATGGCGTCGGTGTTCGATGCCTTGTATTTGGCCTTATCCCGCGCCTTTTCGAGCTTGTCTTTTCGATCGGACGAGCCCGTCACTTCCTCGCACGTTGCCCAGGCAAGACAGGTCTCGACATAATCGACAAAGGTTTGCGGCCACAGGCCGAGATCCAGTCCATAGTCCTGATCATTCGAGACGTAGCGAAGGTAGATGACTGAATTGTCGGCAAGCAGCCAGTTTGCCCGGTCGTCATAGTCGAGCAGCGGCACCTTGCCATAGGGGTCTGTGGTCACACCAGCAGTGCGCAGCCAGTCGTCCGGCTTGTCGAACACGTACCGGTAGCCGAAATCCCCCGTCGCCGACTGCGTCGCCTCCATCTGGACGAACCGCATGGCGAAATTCCAGAATGCCGCCTCGAGACAGGCCTTCACGGTCTTCGCATATTCGGCATCGAGCGCACGGCGCGCTTTCCCCTCATCCGAGAGGGCGGCAAGGCGCGGCTGACCGAGCTTGATCAGGGCGCCGTTGTAGAGGGAAAGCTGGTCCGTCATGGACTAGGCCGCCTTGAGGTTTTCCGCGATCCAGGCGAGGCCGGCTTCCTTCGAATCCAGCATTTCGGCCAGGACGGTCTTGTCCTTGGTGCGAATGACCCGCCAGCCGCCATTCGGGCCGCCCCAGCGCACTTCATGGTCCGCAGGCTTAGCAAGCGTCGCTTCGTTGGTGAGGTTCACAGGGCCGTGCGTATAGGCCACGCGAGCCCCGCCAGTGGCCCCCTTGCCGACTTCGAGGACCATGACTTCGCCGAACCACGCCTTGTCGAAGCCGACCACTTCAATTCGATCGTCAGCGCGGAGCTGTGGGCCGACATGGACCCAGAAGCCAGGGTCAAGAAGGTCTTCCGGCTTGGTATTCGCGTAGAGCGCTACCCGGTAGACGTTGCGCTTGCTTTCGGCCAGCAGCAGGCCATTGACGTTTAGAGGCATGTTAGCTCCTTCAGGTGAAATTGCCGGTGGCGATGACCGAAACCCCCGCAGCCGTGGTGACTTTCCAGGCACCGGCTAGAGAGCGCAGGTTGAGCAGAAGCGTGTATGTGCCGACACCGCCGCCAGGGCTGTTCGGGAGGACGGTAATTGCCGAGCCGGCACCATCCTTGATCTGCACTTGAGCTGTTGCAGCAGTCGCCACCACACAGACCAGCGAGGCAAGCACGTCGCCGATTGCGCCGGTCGTTCCCATCACTTGGTCAGTCTGAGACGCAGCGACAGTTTCAAATTCGCCGTTCGCGGAAATCTTGCCATCCGGGTCGACAAGGATCACCGGCGACACTTTGGTTGCACCGGGGTCACCGGCTACAATAGGAAGAGCTTCGGCCATCGCCGGTTCCTTTCAATCCAAAGAGAAAGGCGGGAGCCGAAGCCCCCGCCGTTGACGCCTTAGTCGGTGTCGGTAGTGCCGACAGCGAGACCGTCGGTCAGGTCGACGCCCGAGGACGTGGCCGAATTGACGGTATGGATGGTCGTGGCGTTCGAGCTATCCGTGTCAGTGACAAAGACGATGTCATTGGCACGCATGCCGAGCTGCCAGCCGTTCGTGAAGTAGCCGGCAACGCGGACCAGCGTGGCCGCGTCAACGGACTCGTACTTCCAGATACGGAAGCCAGCGATGCCCTGAGTGATCAGGACCGGAGGGTTGCTAGTCGAGTAAGCCATTTTTCAGCCCTCCTTAGACGCCGACGATGGCAGAGCCATCATGGTTCATGACAACAACGCCGCTGTTCTGCAGCAGCTTCGAACCCATGAAGGCGGAGGCGCGAGCCCAGGAATAACCCTGCTCTTCGTCATAGCCGACCTTGGATTCGAGGTTTTCGGTATCGGCCGCGTGGCCGATAGCGGACCGGTGGTAGAGGAACGCCTTTTCGGCGTTCGTACCGACACCCGGAAGGGTCGGATGCACCAGCCAGTTGACGCCCGCCCAGCGCATGACGCGCTTGATGGGACCGCCGGCAAGCGGCTGCACATCGACGTAATCGCGAGACGTGAAAGTCGCGTCGCGCATGAAGTACGTCAGCATTGCGGGAGTGATGAGCCCCCACATGTTTTCGATCTCCTGAATTGGCACGGATGCCAGACCCAGGATGCCGATTGCCTTGGTGACCAGGGTAAGCGAGCCGGTCACAGCGGCGCCGGTGTCAACGGTGCCGTTCGCCAGTTCGGTGATGATGTCCGCGTCTACCTTGCGGTTCATGACCTTGAGCGAAGTGTCCTGCATGATGCGCTTCTGATCGCCCTGCGAAGCGAAGATGTTGAAGTCGGTCTTGCGCACCAGGTCGTGCCATTCCACCAGCGTTGCGGTGTTCTGGGTCAGGTTGTCGCCACGTGCCGTGATCAGGCCGTTGACGCCGCGCGTCCGAGCTTCCGCGCCGCCACTGTCGGCCACGAGGAAGATTGCTTCGTTGCCCTTGCGCACGAACTCGGTCGTGACAGACATGCGCAGCGGGCTTTCACCGGCTTCGAAGCCGGCGATATACTCTTGGCGATACTGTTTCTGGAATGCCGTGTCGGCCATGGTCCAGATTCCTTCTATGGAGGGATCGGGAGCCGTAGGCAGGTTGTCCGCAGGCCAGGGTCGCGGGTTGTCCGGGATTAACCGGAGCCGCTAGACCGCCCTTCGGCGCTGACTTCGTGCTGGTTTTGGTAGAGCCGCTATCGACGGAGCCGCGTGGCGGGTTGGCCGTCTTCGAGCGGGATATCAGGCCTTGAGCTTGTCGCGGGCCGTGATCAGTTGGCGATAGCGCTCCTGCGCTTTCGTGTCCTTGTGCCAGGCGGCGCGGTCTTCTTTCATCCGCTTTTCCATCGTGGCAATTTCGGTATGCAGGCCTTCCGCCGACGAGCCGCCGGCCGGGACAATCGTTGCCATCGGGTTTTCGGCGACCGCCTTTGCGGCGAAGAACCTCAACACGTCAGGGTGATTGCCGATTTTCCGACCGTCAGCCATCCGGCCGCCCATCAGATTGGTGAACAGTTCGGGGTTCACGCTCTCGAAATAGGGCCGCATCGCTGCGAAGTTGCCGGCATAGTCGCCGCCCCATTCCTTTTTCAGGTCAGCCTCAGCTTCCTTCTTGAAGGCCGCGTCAGCCGTCGCTTGCTGGAATTGCTGTTCTTCCTGCAGCGCATAGTATTCATCGACCATTTCGGCCATGTCGGTCGGGGCAATCCCCTTCTTGATGGCGCGTTCAGCGAAGGCTGCGACAACCGGCTTGTCATCATCGCCGATCACCCGCTTGTCAGGCAGGACGATGGCCTTGACGAAATCATCGACGGCTTCGGGAATATTGTTCTGCTTGCGGTAGGCAGCCCATTCTTCGGCCGTGGCCTTTTCGCCCGGCTTGCCCTTCGGCTTCAGCCCTTCGGAAATCTTGCGCTGTGCTTCCTCTTGCGCCACGAGCAGGGCTTCAGGCGACGCGAACCGCTTGAGCATGGCGAGCTTCTTTTCATCGCCCTTCGCCAGCTTGTCGCGCCAGTCCTTGCCCCAAGGCCCTTCCTCTTCGGCAGGAGGTTCCTTGCCGGGTTCAGGAGCTGCCGCTGGCGCCGCCGCCGCAGGGGCAGGGGAGGCAGCAGGAGCGGGTTTCCCCGTTTCGGCAGTCACAGCAGCGGGAGCAGGCGCGCCCGCTTCAGCAGCACCAGGCGCGGGGTTTTCGGCCGAAGCCGCGCCCGCTGCCAGAGTGTCATCGGCCATCAGTGGTTCCTTTCGGTTTCGTCAGCAAATGGATTGGCGTGTTGACCAGCTTCAGGATCTGGTTTCCGACGTTGCGCCGGCCGGTCAGGTGATGACCGACATCAGGCTGCCCAGGGACAAACACTTCTTCGTAGGTCATCGCCGCCTTGTGCACGATCCAGGCGATTGCTCGCTTCTGTTGCCCTTCCGAGGCATTGCCGGCAGCGACCGCCTTGATGGCTTCGACATCGAGGTCATCGTAGGGAGCAGGCGCCATCGGGTTGGACCTTGCAGGCCCTCCACGCGCTGGGTGTTGCGTCATGCGGCTTGCGCACCCTGCAGAGCCCGAACCATCGGAGCGGCTTTGCCCGCAGCCTCAGCGACCCCGCCGACAGTCGCCGCGGCGTTTTCTGCCTGTGCGGTTGCTGCCATCTGTTCAGCGGCAGCCTGAAGCATCTTGTCGTTGTTGATCCACTCTTCCGGCCAGCCAGTGCGGCGCAGGAGGTCTTTCGCAATCGCCATCGGGTTCGGCAGCTTGGCAACCATCGGGTCGAGCGCAGCGGCTTCCTTGATGACGCCCATGCCTTCGATGAGCTTCTGTTGCATGCCCTCATCTTCAAGGTCTTTGATCGGCGACTTGAAGGAGAACTCGACACCGGAGCCTTTGAGCGAATCCGGGATCTCATGCGCCGGGAAAGCGCCCAGCGAGCGCATCACCTTGAACGTCTCGGAGCAGAGCGGTTCGGAGTATTCGATTTCGACCGGCTCAAACATCGGGATGTGAGCCCGCATCTGTTGTTCGATGACCTTGCGCACTTGGTAGGCGGTCATGTTCGACGTGTCGGGAATGGCCACCTTGTCGGTCATCATGCCCATGCGGATCGTCATATCGAGACGGTCGGACATGCTCTGACCGGCAGGCAGGCCGGAATAGTCCATCGGCAGAGGCCGCAGCGCTTCGCCCAGGCGCTCATCATACTCGCGATCGAGCCAGGTAATGCCGCCGGCACCGAGGCCGATATCCGAGCGGACGACATCCATGGTGGCAATCATCGGCGGGTCGATCGCCTTTTCACCGGCTTCGAGCAGGATACGTTCGATTGCCTGTTGCGTCCGGCTGTCAGGGAGAATGATCGAGGTGAACACCGAGCGGGCATATTGCGAGCCCGAGACAGTAGGACCGCGTGGCACGATGTAGCCGCGATACGTGCGGCCGATGTTTTCGAGAACTTCGCCTTCGCAGTCGGGCAGCACCCACAGCGAAATGAACTCTTGATCGGCCCGGACCGGGATGCCGGTATCGTACGAAGCGGCAGGCACCACGACATGACGCGCAGAGATTTTCTTGTACGGGTCTTTCTCGGCATCCCGCGTCAGCGCCGCAGGCACCTTGCCAGGGAATAGCTGCATGAGCTGGGTAATCGTCGGCTTGCAATTGCGGTGCACGTCAGAGACGGCGCCGGCATAGTCTTCCGACCACGCGCAATCGCGCAGATGCCAGTTGCGATAGAACAGGTTGCGACGGTCAGTCGTCGGCGTCACTTCGATGACAGCCTGCCCAAAGGTCAGGTGATCATGATCCCCGGCTTCAGTTGCCCGAGTGAAGCCGGCGCCGTTCCGATACATGACGGCACGCTGCATAGTCGTGGCGTATTCCAGCCATGCACGTGCATCTGGCACCTTGTTGCGGGCATCATCGAGTGATTTTACCTCAAAGAAGTCCGAAGGCCGCAGCATCGTTCGGTAGAGGTCCGCCATGTCGCGACGGTAGATGGCAGCGCGCGACGAGAACGAACCCGCCGCATAGTCAGAGCCGATATTGAGCGGCCCGGTGAAATCGGCGCGGTCATAGTAGAAATGTTCCGCCAGCTCCTGCCAATGCGACAGCAGCGGCGTCTTCTCGCTGAAAAGACGGTTGCCGTTGTCGACTATCGTTTGGACGGCGGCCGAGGTCTGCATGTGACCTATGCCCCGAGCTTGCCGACGCTGCCGGTTAGATTGTCCGACATGATGGTGGAGTCGCGACCACCACGAGCCCGCATCTCTGCCATCTGCCGACGCTTCTCAGCCAGGACAGCAGGGTCTTGTGCGTCGGGCATGCGGGTAGTGTCTTCGACCTTGGGAGCCTTGGTCTTGAACAGGTTTGCCATGGTCTTGGTCCTTTCAGACAGGGTGAGGGGAGGGACGAGCCCTAGTTGTTCAACTCGTAGGCCAGGCCCTTGGCATCGAGCGCCCGGCCCTTGAGGCCGTACAGGACCGTGACAGTGCCGGCGCCACGTTCAGACCGCAGCACGCCGAACGTCGCCCCATCGAATGCCTTGGCGGCCAGTGCGAGCGAATCTTCCGCCTGCTTTTCGGTGATCAGGCCGCGCGTCTTGCCCTTCGCCGGCCGAGGAACCTTGATCGTGTCTTCGAACGTCATCGCCTGCCTACCTTCTGTTTGGAGTAGCCGACTTTGACTTGCGGCAGTCGGCCGCCGAGTGCCGCGTCATGCATCTTGCGGATTGCAAGCTTCGAGCCTTCGGACCAAGACATGATGGTTGCGTCGCCACGGTCAGGAGAGCGGCCGAGCCGGACCTTGATTGCTTCCTTCTCTTCAATCTGGACCTTGGCCGTTCCGACTGGCTTCCAGCGGACGGCGATCAGATCGGCGAGCAGCAGCGGGTCAGGTGGCAGAGCAATCGGCGAACCGCCTTCTTGCGACGGGTCCAGCGCCTCACGGAACCGCCAATGCGCTTCGGCTCGCTTGTTGAGAAAGTGCCACTGCCCATCGGCAGACTTGGCCGTTGAAGTGTGGGAGGCATTGTAGCCAGAGACCGCGACACCGTTGTCCTTCAGGAAGGTGACAGCACCACCGCCATATCCGCCCCCGACATCGACAATGACGCCGGCACCGTCCCGACGAACACCGAAAACCATGGCGCCAATGCTTGGCCCGTCAGGTGTTTCCCTGCCAGGCTTCACCACCAGCGGTGCGAACCATGTCCCGTATCGTGGTGCTATCGTGGAATCGTCAGCGCCACCTTGCGCCACGTCGACACCCAGCGCCGTCATCTGCAGGCCCTTGAACCCGTCTGGCTTCCACCGAGCTTGAGCAGCTTTGACCCATTCGCCCGGCAGGAGTTGCCATTCGTCATCGGCGCGGCCGGCCTGGAAATCGCCATAGAGCAGTTGCGACCGCAGCGGTTCAGGCAGGCTTTGGAGCTTCGCCTTGTAGTCCGTGTCCCTCAGGTATGGATTATCATCGAGGCTTGCCGGGATGAAAGTCCGTGACATCGCCTCGTATTCTTCGCCGCCGCGCTCATAGATGCCCGGACCGTCGACCCATCCGGTGATGCCGCCGACCACAATGGCCCAGCGCAGTTCACCAGGCATCGCGCGGTTGGGATAGTTCGGATCAAGCCACGGCGCGAACTCTTCAATGAGCCAGAGCCCGTCACCACCGCGCGGAGGATTGGAACCGAGGATGACGCGGCACCGCTGGCCTTCTCGTGTCGACCGCAGCCAGCCAATCAGCGAGAAGACTTGCTCCCGAAGGAATTCGCCGGCCTCATCGAATGCGAGGTAATCCCGAGCGTTGCCGGCATACTTGCGCCAGTCATCAGGCTGTTTCAGACCAGCGAACTTCAGCCGGCCGCCATTCTTGAGGCGCCAGACGTTTTCATTGCCGCCGACGAACTCACCATGCCCGGCCAGGATCTCCCGAGAGAACTCAATCAGGCCGTCGAGCTGCGTTGCCTCACGGCGCAGGATCAGGCTTGAGAAATGTTCGTTGGCCGCAGCGCCGACTTCCAGTGCCGACTTGCCGCCACCGGCCTGCCCACCATACAGCAGGATATCGGCAAGGCTTTGCAGCGCGGCGGTTTGCGGCCCAGGGTTAGGCAGGAAGGGCTTGTCCAGTTCGGCAGCGACTTCCGATACCAGTTCGGCCCGGTCTTCCGGCGACAGCTTCGCAATGATGGCTTCGAGCGATCGAAGATCAATCGCGCTGTCCATCAACCTCTTTCATGCCCTTCGCGAGGATCAGCGCCACGGCCTTTGCGAGCTTGCGCGGCGAGTGGTCAGCCGGCATCAGGTCTTTGCCGTCCTTGCCGGTCAGTTCGGCCTTGTCGACCAGCAGGCCGTGAAGCTTGGCCTTGCCCATCGTTGCCGAGACCGCTGCAGAGGCGCCTTTGTCGTCGGCCATGGCCTTGAGGCGCGCCTCTTCTAGCTCTTCGGTCAGCGTGCCGACCGACACCATGAGTAATGCGCGGGCTTCTGCCTGCAGCTCCTTGACCCTTGCTGAAACCTTGCTATCCGCCAGCAGGCGCGAAGCGTTCGACCAAACCGTCTCTGGCTTCGTGTCGGCACCGACATCATGGGACTGGCGATAGGCCTTGGAGCCGTTCCCTGTCTCGACATACGCGACCGCGAATGCCTCCTGCTTGGCGGTTAGTTCGGGCATGTTGCCCCCGTTCTGTATTGGTGCTTTGTTGCCCGCCTCATTGAGGGAGACAAAAGTGCATGAAGAAGCCGCTGCATAATCCTCACTCCCCCGACGTGTTTGCGGATGCCGCCACCGGCTTCTTCACGTTCAATGGAAACATGCGGATCACATTTGAGAGCATTCGGTCAGACTACTCGCAGTCCCCGATAGAAGTTGACCGCGTGGTGATCGGCCGCCTTGTGATGCCGATCGGAGCGGCGGAGGAAATGGCAAAGTCCATTCTGTCGCAGATTGAGCGATCGAAGGCCGAACCAGCGGCAGAGCCAAACGCCACGATGCAATAGATGGTCAGGCGTTGACCGCCTTCGCCCTGACCTTGGCCAGCGCTTCGAGAACTTCCGCCTGCGCTTCGGCGCGCGCCTGGTACTTCGCTATGGAGACGGCCACGGCGATTTGGCGCCGCGTCTCTTCCTGCATGGCCCTGATGGTTGCGGGCGGCAGCTTTGACCGGCGCTTGTCGAGAAAGCCCATGCCGGCACCTCTCAGGCTGAAACGTTGCGTAACGCCGCTGTAACGTTACGTCACGTGACACGTTGACGGTCACGTGACCAACGTTTGCAAACAGCAGCTAACGTTTGATTTTTGGGGGATATGTCCCGGAGCGCGAGGGCGGCGAAACTTGCCCTCGCATCGGCCCGGCGAGTGATCCGAAGATCCCGCTCAGACAGCCGCAAATCGCCTGTGTGTGGTATTACGCTACCTTCGCCAAATTTTCAAGGTCTACCGATGTCGGCACCGATCGGCCGAAGATCGAGACCAGCACCTTTGCTTTACGATTATCCTTCACGGCGTCGACCAGACCTTCCAGCCCGAGGAATTGCCCTTCCGCGATCCGCACCTTGTCGCCGGCATGTAGACGGTAGCCATGTTCCCGCGTCTCATCGAACGCGCCGCTGTCCATCGCCCGGCGAATGCGCACAATCACATCGTCGGCCACCGGCACCGGGAAGCCCTGGACCCGCAGCACTTTGTTGACGCCATCGATATCATCCAGCTCGGAACAGCGGTCAGGTGTCGCCAGTCGAACGAAGCCGTAGCGCACGAAGAGCGGGAAGTCCTTCATGATCCATTTCTTCGTCCGATGGTGCTTGATTTCCTTGCGCCAGAACGGCCAGAAAACTTCGTAGCCAGCGCGCAGCAGTTCGTCGCGCGCCTTACGCTCGGACGACACCACCGACTCCACCACGTACCAAGGTTTTGGTTGCCGTTTCATTTGTTGCCTTTCAGACCGAGTAGTTGAGTTGTTGGCGGATGAGATCGAGCGGCGTATCCGGGATCATCTCTTCCCGACCCAAACCGGCTAATTCGTCGGCACGCTCATTGCCGACTGTGCCGACATGGCCTTTGACCCATTTCACTTTGACGAATTGCAGCTCTTCGCGGGCTTTGTCGATGAGCTTCCACAGTTCGAGGTTCGCAATCGCCTGGTTCTTCTCGCTGGCGTTAGCTCCTTTGCGCTTCCAGCCCTTTGCCTTCCAGCCAGGCACCCACTCATTGAGGCCTTTGACCACATATTGGCTGTCACAGTAGATCACCACCGGTTCAGCCGGCGCCGACGACGCCACCCAGGCCAGCGCCATCAGTAAGCCGGTCAGTTCCATGGTGTTGTTTGTGGCAATGGCCGTGCCGCCCGAACCGGCATGAATCTCAGCGCCTTCTTTGTAGACTGCGTAGCCCCAACCGCCGATTCCGGGGTTCGGCTCGCAGCAGCCGTCGCAGTAGACCACTAGCGTGTCGGCAGGGATCTCATGTTCCTTTCCGTGCGCTGGCTTGCCCTTTTTCTTCGGCTGAAAGGGCTGCCCCCGTGTCGGTACTGGCCTCGATGTCGCCGCGCCCGCGCAGATGATGTCCTGCAGCCGCTTCAGCAACGGGAAGTGCGAGGCGTTGCGATCAGCCGGAAACTTTTCGCGCTGGTCGCTCAGTTTCTGGACGAAGAACGCTGCTTGTCGCTCACTCACGATCGACTTGAGGTCGACCCCTTGAGCCTGCAGCCAGTTGCGCAGCGGGAAAAGGCCAGACGGCCACTCATATTTAGCCGCCATTTTTGTTGCGTTCCTTCATCTCTTCGAGCACCTTTTCCATGGCCTTCAGCACTTTGTAGGCCGCGCTTGTCGTGGTCAGAATGACGATATGGTCTTCTCTCTCGAAATAACCGTCCGCCTCTTGGCGGATTACCATCCCTCCGAAATCGTTCATGTAGACTGCGATTGCCCTCTGTTCCCGTATCACCAGCGCCTCGCTATCGTTTGCCCAAACGTCATCCTCCGGATCGTCATCGTCATCACCGTCTTCCGCGAGCTCATTGGCGCTGGCGAGCAAGTCTTTGGTGCGCCGCTCTTCGGCAAGCGCATCGAGGCCCGCCAGTGCTTCCTGTGGGGTTATCTTCGTCATGCGGCATCACCGTCTTGTTGGGCCGCCGACGAGCGCAGCGCGTCGAAGACGACCAGGGCGAACTTTTCGATTTGATCCTTGATGACGGCATCGTCGTGCAGCCCGCAGTTTTGCATCTGCCCAACTTGCCGGTTGACGGTTGTCCGCCAGAAACGATCCGCGGCGACACCGTGGCGCTTTTGCAGGATGTCGATGGTTTCCCGCACCAGCCGCACATTGCGGTACAGCGGGAAGGGAACGATCGATGCCTGTTTGTCTCGGTTCTGTTCCATTTAACTCGCAACTCCCATCTGGCGGAGTAATTCTTCACCGTCGCACTGTTCAGCGCCGCCGGTGGCGTTTACGGCACCGATTCCGCTTTGGAGGGAAGAAGGGGGCTTTGAGGGCAGCGCCAAGACCACCACCGCCCCGCCAAGTACAAAAGATTTCTCTGCGAGCGTGAGCGAGCCTGGACCCCGTGAGGGGGCCTCTTGCGACGGACCGACTGGAAGGGATGAGACAAGTGTGTCGCCTTTGGTAGAAATACCTAATAGCGACGGAGTTGTCTCACGTTGACGGCGATACCATTGCGCGCGGGAAATCCCCTCGGCATCCCACGGGCGAGCTTTTGAGAGAGAATTGGCCGCCAGCCAGCTTTCGCGCGGCTGAACGCCCTTTGCCCGGCGCTTGGCCGTTTGCCGGACCCGATCATTCGAGCGTTTGACACTTTTGGCGATGCCCTTGCGGATACGGACAGGAATATCGTGGGCGCCGATGGTCCGCAGTTCGAGCGCGGTCCGCTCCCACATGGAAATCAGCAGGCTGCGCGCGACTTCGTCGGCCTTGAGGTCGTACTTGCGGCCGACGAGCTTGTTGAGGATCGGGCGGATAATCGTTCCTGCCCGCTCCAATGCCCACGGCGCCCATCGGGCGCACCAACCAGCGAGGGCGCGATCAAGATCGAGCCCGTTGCGGTGGCAATGCGCGTTGAGCCCATAGGCGGCGGCTTCGATGAAGATGTCGGCGTCGTCGGTCTCGGGAAGGACGGTGCCGAAGCGGCTGGTGATGACCCGTTCAATCTCCCGGACGCGCAGGCTGGTCACTTGGAAAGGTGCGACGATGCGCGGCTTTTCAGCCAGGATGCATCGCCCCACTTTCATCTTGCCTGTCCGGTTGGCGCGGTGCCGCGCCTTGGCGGCGTTGGCGATGTGCATCTAGTGCGACCTCGCCAACACCAAGTTGCTCTCGCGGACCGCCTGGACAGCCTGCAATGCCGAGAGGCCAAAGCGCTCCCGGACTTGCGGAATTGTCGCCTTGCTCTTGTCGGCGCCGCCGGTGGCCAGCCACATGGCGGCAAGGTCGACCGGGCTTTCGGACTTGCTGGCGTCGGCGCTCATGCAGCCACCACCGATCCATCGTCAACGATGGTGACCGGGGTTTCCAACCGATATCGGGCATGTTGGCCGGCCCACGGCCCACCGTGGCTTTCATGCTCCGTCGAGATGATGAAGCCTTCGCGGCGAAGAAGAAAAATATAGTGGGCGACGCGGACACCGGTCGGCAGATCGAGCGGCGTGACGCCACGCTTGCCGGCCTCAACCAACTTTCTCATCATCCAGGCGGCACGGCCTTCGAGACGCTTGGTGCGCCCATCGGGCTCGATCCTGACTGTGACTGTGGATTTCTTCGGCGCCGTTGCCGGAATTGATTTCGCTATGGGTAAATCCGCTGGTATGGAATGCATGGTCTGTTCCTTCCGGAATTCTGCAAGGGGTTGCATCGGGTTCAGATCGGAGGCGTGAACAGCCAGTCGCCAAACGGGACTGTTCACGCCTCACCGGTCGCCGCCGAGGGCGGGCCGGCATTACCTTTCGGCAAATTGTCCAGCCACTTGTCGGCGTCGACCTTGCGGACAAGAACCTTGCGGGTTCCGGCCCGGCGTGTCTCAAGGCGACCGGCTTTGATTTCTTCGTAAACGAAGGTTCGGCCGACACCGTAAGCAGCGCAGAGCCGCTTGATAGTGAAGGCGTTGGGCGTCACTTCCATCTTCTTAAATCTCCTTGTCGGTTTGCTGCGAATTGGTCCGAACCAGTACGCACATATTACCACTTGCGCAGACTCGCTGACAAACACTAGAGCCTTATCCCACAATTATTTTAGTTCGGTCCTTTCTCTCTGTTTTTTCAAATACTTAAGTCGAAAAGCAGGCACGTTTTCCCCACTATCCACAGGGCTTTTTGTTCCCTTTTGGTTCCGACCATGGCGCAAGGTAAAGCGCCAGCGCCAAAACCCTGATTTGCCCCTCGCGGTTTATGCACGGAAATAGAGGGTTGACCGTCCCGCCCCACGCAGTATCGCGGCCGGCTCAGAACAAGCCGCGAATGGTCCTCAAACCGAAACCCTCACACGTCTACAACTCTACTTGCCGGGATTCGCCCGTCAACCATCAACGGACGCTAATGAACGGTTATCAGCGATTTCCCCCAACAAGGCGCAAGTTTCCCCTTGACGCGGGCGCGTTCAGGAAGTTCGACCACGCCGCCATCAGCTTCCGTCGCTTCTCCAATGCGTCTGACCGCCGGTAAGCAATCTCGACCGAATCACCAAGCTTATGGGCGAGGGCAGCTTCGGCGACCTCGCGCGGAAAGCTGGTTTGATCGCCGGTCCAATCCCGGAACGCCGACCGAAAACCGTGTGGCGTAAAGTGGCCGACTTCCATCCGGCGCATCTGCATCGTCATCGCCATCACAGAAAGCGGCCAATCAGGGCCGCGTTTCGTTTCGCCGGGGAAGACGTAGTCGGAAACGCGCGCCTCAGAGAGTGGCTTCACGATAGCCAGCGCAGCGTCGGTCAGCGGAACGCGATGCACCTTGCGCGCCTTCATCCGAGCCGCCGGCACCGTCCAGACCTTTTCATCCAGATCCAGCTCAGGCCATTTCATACCGAGCACTTCGCCCGAGCGCGCCGCCGTCAGGATCAGGAAATCGAGCGCCTTCGCAGACAGGGCTTCGGAGGCTCGCAGGCGCTGCACGAACGCCGGCACGTCGACATAAGGCATGGCGCTGTGATGGCCGCGCGAAAGCTTCTTCCCCTTCGCCAGCAGGTGTTGAAGGTGGCCGCGCCATAGAGCTGGGTTTTCGCCAGAGCGATGGTTAGATGCCTTGGCGTAGTCCAGCACCCGCTCAATCCGGCCGCGCAGCCGTTGCGCCGTTTCCGGCTTCGTCTGCCAGACTGGTTTCAGGATGGCGAGGACATCGGCCGTGGTGACTTCCGACACCGGCTTCTTGCGGATGGATTTGCAGTAGGCGTCGCCGAGGGTCATTTCCCATTGCGCTTTGTGCTTGGGATTGCTCCAGGCCTTGCCGACTTCGGCGATGAAGTCTTCCGCGCACTTGGCAAAGGTTGGCACTTCCGCCTTGGCTTCCGTGTCGATCGGCTCGAGCCCACGGCGCAGACGGTCGCGGCAGTCACTGGCGTCGATGCGCGCCTGCTTGAGCGAGATGGAGGGATAGGAGCCGAGGCCGGTTTCCTTCCACACACGGGCGCCGCCGGTCCCTTTGAAGTGGATAAAGGACCAGGATTTGGTCCCCTCTTTCTTCACGCGCAGGTAGAGCCCGCCGCCATCGCTGTATCGGCCCGCCTTCAGGTCCTTCTTTCGGATGGTCGTTTCGGCGAGCAAATTCAGTGAGCGGACCATATTCCAGCAACTCCGTGCCTAACTTCGAAGCACGATGTTAGCGGATTTTGGCGAACGACACCAACCGAAGAATGCCGAAAACCCAAGGGATTCAATGGTTTTTTCGTATATTAGCGAACCATGGCGGACGCTGGTTTAGAAGACACTCCCTCCGCCAAGTCACTAGCAAATCGTGCGTTTTTTCATTTTTTTCGCGCTAGATGGCCAAACGACCAGCCAATCGATGTACTGGATGAGCATAGCGACACGGTAGGGGCTTAGGGGAGTTACATGATCCCGACTGACTTTCTTCGCTACGAAAACATACTTGCTCCGGAAGACTTCCAAAAAATAGGTTTGCTTACGCTTCGGTGGTCGCTGATTGATCATACTGTCGGCAATTGCCTTCGTGTCCTTTTGCGCCTTACTCCGGCAGAAGCTGTCCCCATCGTCTTTAGGCTGGGCGCGGCGGAGCGCCGGGAGAGAATTCGGGAATTGATCGCTATCAACCCCGTTTCATGGGAGGCAGATTTCTTATTCAAGGAATTTGACTCGGTGATGCGGGCAATACAGCCTGTCCGGAACAGCCTTGTTCACTCAATTCTATTTTGGACGAATGACAGAAAAAACACCTTCTTTCACCTCAGATCGAAGGACAAGGATTTGACTAGAGAGGAGGTCTTTTCAACCGAAGACCTCACCACCTATGGCCTTATCGCTGTTTCTAATCTCAGATACGCGGTGGGGCCGAAAGATCATGATCCGGACGAGATTCCGCCGCCGCTGCCGGAAAGACCCGAAGTACCGGAGTTCCTTCGCCCATCGCTCCGATGGCCGGAAAAGCCAAGCATGCCAACGGAGGGGTCCTAAGTTGGAAATCTTGCGCCAAGCGAGTGAAATCGCCTTTGTCGTGGTTCCAATCTTGATTCTGGCGTTTGCGGCAATCCTATTTCGCAAGCGAAAATGGAAGGAAGCTTTCGGCCTCTTGATCGGAGGCGCATTGGCGGCATTCGACTCGGCCTCTCGGTTCGGGTGGCTTGGGTAGCGGCACGCGCGGACAACTATTGTTCTTCCCGAAAATCCCGTCGATGCCTGCTATGTATCGGTAGCCGCCGCGCTCCCACTCGTCACGCCTCTGGCTGTACGATTCGGACCAGCCGAGACTATATTCAGCGTCGTGGCCGTCCTCGTCGTCGCTGGCGTCTCCCTCTCGGTCATCGGTGCCGACGACTTCGGCACCACCAGCCAGATACGGTTCGAGATCCGGGTCAGGCTCTACGAAGTCGAGCAGTGTAATCAGCCGCTCAATCTCATCTTCGATCGAGCGGCGGACGGTTGGGCCCGAAAGGCGAGGGTGCGCATTCATGACAGCACCGCCTTCCGGTTCGCCTTGCGCCCCGCCTGTTGGCGCCCGACGACCAGCGCGAGGCATCGGCGCTCCAATCTATCGGTTGGAGGCATGATCGGTACGAGGTGCGCGAAATCATAAGCCCCTTGTGGATAGGGACCTTGGTGCTAGGCTGCTAACTATTCAGCCCGGCTCAAACGTGCTCTCTTTTCTTTAACTTGGGAGGCAACCGTTGAACCGCATTTTGATTACACTCGCCGCAGGAATTTGCTTTGCATCGTCTGCTGCTTCGGCCGGACAGGGAGGACAGGACAACATCAACTTCCTGGCTCGGATGCCCGATGCCAAGTTATATTTGGCCGCTACAATGGCAGGCAACGTCAACGGCGTTATGCAAAGGTGCCGGCTGAGGCCAACAGAAGATGGAAAAGCTATCATTGCTGTCCCAGTGCTTTTGTACGAAGGGCTAGAAAAACACCTGACGCCTAATCCTCCTAAGTTCAAGAAGGCCATCCGTACCTATGAAAGAGCTTACGCCATGGCGGTCCAGAGAGCGGGAAATTGCCAGACCGAGAAGGCCAAATACCCAAGACTCTACCGGTAGATGGCTGCCAAACGGTTTGCTGACCTTCTTGGGCCCTTGTCAGGAGAACTTGCGAAACCGAGCGATACTCATTCTCGCTGTCACCGCCACAGTTCCTTTGGCGATGGTTGCCGATCAGACAGTAGGGAAGGATAACAGCAAACGGAGAATGCCAGAAACCCAAGGGAATCAACGGCTTTCTGCTACGTCAGCCAATGCGTTTAGAAGGCACTCCCTCCGCCAGATTTTGCCGATAAGCGCTTGAAATCGTTAGAAAATTTATCGGAGGAGCGTTGCCTCTCAATCTTCCTAACCGGTGTAAACGGCTACCACTTCCTAATTGCCGGCCATCAACACAAGTGTCGTCCGCGTTTTGCCTGCTTCGGCTTGCTTGCGGCAATGTTCCGGGATGTTCGGCCAAATGGCCACGTCGCACTGCACCACGGGTTTGCCAGTCATCTCGACGTTGGCGGCCTCGCTGGTGGATGACGCGAACAGCAGCGTCTCGGTCACGAGCCCGGCAACGGCGGCGACCTGTGTCAGTACGATAGCGAAAGCGACATTTTTAAGCATCCGGCGACAACGCGCCGAGCGGGCTCCGGTTCCATGGTGCGCCACGCGCCAATCCGCAGGCGAGGGCGCGCCACAATCTCGCCCGGTTCCGACCATAATCGGTTAACACCGTGATAAACAATTCCTGCGCACAAGGGGATTGGGGATCAGGGTGTCGCTGGCATGTTTCGTGCGGGTTGCTTTGGCTTCACGGAATTCAGCTGGCAGCAAGACTGTAGGGGACATCAGGAAAAATGCAGACTTCGGCGCGCCCGCGTCTTCGTCGCGCTCCCGCTTTCGTGCTGTTCGCCGTCTCGGCGGCGTTGCTGGCTGCCTGCGCGGCGCCGCAGCCGAAGGCGATGGTCGACACCAGGAAGCCGCGCTCCAAGGAGTATTTCTCCGAAACCGAATATGGCGTGAAGGCAAGCCCGCGCGTCAGGTTCAACATGGCTTCCATCCCTCGTGGCGGCGGCCGCGACCAGCTCGGCAAACCCTACCAGGTGCGCGGCAAGTGGTATTATCCGAAGGAAGACAGGCGCTACGCCAAGGTGGGTCTCGCCTCCTGGTATGGTGATGCATTCCACGGCCGGCTGACCGCCAATGGCGAAATCTACGACATGAAGCATCTGACGGCGGCGCATCCGACCATGCCGCTGCCGAGCTATGCCCGCGTCACCAATCTCAAGACCGGCAGCTCGGTCATCGTGCGCGTCAACGATCGCGGTCCCTATCACGAGGGGCGTATCATCGACGTGTCGCAGCGAGCCGCCGAAATGCTCGACTACGCCAATATCGGCACCGCCAAGGTGAAGGTCGAATATGTCGGCCGCGCCCCGCTCGACGGCAATGACGACCAGTATCTGATGGCTTCCTACCATCCCGGCAACAGGGCGCCGGACCCGTCCGATGGCCTGCCGACCGGCGTCATGGTGGCCATGAATGGCCCGTCGCCGAGCCTGCCGGCGAGCGCCGCCGCCGTGCCGTTTCCCGGTCAGCTGACCGATTCAGGCCAGCAGCCCGAAGCGCAGGCGGTCATGTCCTTGCAGGCCCCGTCCTCCAGCGATGTCACGCTGCCCGATTTCGGCCCGATCGTGCCTGAGCGCCCGGCAATCAACCTGCCGCCGCAATCGCCCTTTGCCTTGGCCTCGCTGTCCTATGCGGATGAGCGTGTCGAGCGCGCCGACGTCTTTGCCGCTTTGGGTGGCCAGGGCATGTCGCCTGCCGATGTCCTGCAGTCATGGAAGCGGACCAACCCGCCGCTGGCCACCACCGACTACGTCGCCGCCGGTTCGTTCGAGGATGCTGCCGAAGCCAGGCGCGTGGCGGCCGGGCTCTCGGGTTTCGGCAGGACCGAGATCCAGCGCTCCGACCTCGATGGCAAGGACTGGTATTCGGTCAACCTCTATCCGGACGGCCATGGCAGCCTGGACGAGATGCTGCAGGCGGCGTGGTCGCATGGCGCGCCCGACGCGCTTGTTGTGCGCAACTGATCAATTTTGCGCTCGCGGTTGATCCGCCGGGAAAAAGCCTGATAGCTTTGCGGGCATGACGCACGCCGGCTAACGGGTCGAGATTCCTTATGCAATTTCGCTTTTTCTCGCCTGTCGCGGGGCTTCTGGGACTTGGCCTGCTGCTGCTCTCGCTCGCTTCTGCGAGTGCGCAGCTTTTCGAGACCAAGGCCGCGCAGGCCTTCATGATCGACGCCGAAACCGGCACTGTCCTGTTCGCCAAGGACGCCGACAAGCCGATCCCTCCCGCATCGATGGCCAAGCTGATGACGATGGAGGTGGTTTTCAACGCCATCAAGTCCGGCCGCATGACGCTCGACGACACCTTCGTGGTTAGCGAGAACGCCTGGCGCACGGGCGGGGCGCCGTCGGGAACGTCGACCATGTTCGCCAAGCTCAAGTCGGCGGTCAGCGTCGGAGACCTGATCCAGGGTGTGACCGTGCAGGCCGCCAATGACGGTTGCATCGTGCTGGCCGAAGGCATGGCCGGATCGGAGGCGAACTTTGCCGCGCAGATGACCGAACGCGCGCGTCAGCTCGGCCTGCAGAAATCGACTTTCGTCAACGCGACCGGACTGCCGGCCGACGGGCAGCAGACGACGGTCAGGGAACTCGCGCTGCTGGCGCTGCATCTCTGGCGCGACTACCCCGAGTTCTTCCGCTATTACGGCCAGCCGGAATTCACCTGGAACAAGATCACGCAGAGGAACCGCAATCCGCTGCTCGCCATGGGCATCGAGGCCGATGGCTTCGTGGCCGGCACGAGCGAGGCGGCGGGCTTCGGCATCGTCGGCACGGTCAGCCATAACGGCACGCGGGTGATCGCGGCGATGAGCGGGCTGGCCAGCGACCGCGAGCGATCCGAGGAAGCGCGCAAGCTGCTCGACTGGGGCTCGCGGTCGTTCGAAAAGACCGAGATCTTCGCCAAGGACGAAGTGGTCGGCGAAGCGGCAGTCTTCGGCGGCGCCAAGTCCGGCGTGGCGCTGAAAGCCAAGGGGCCGGTGGACATTTTCCTGCCGATCGCCAACCGTGACAAACTGACCGCGAAGATCGTCTATGACGGGCCGGTTTCCGCACCGGTGGAAGCGGGGCAGCCGGTCGGCGCGCTGCGTGTCTGGATCGGCGACACGCTGAGCCAGGAGACGCCGCTCTTCGCAGCCGAGTCGGTCGGCGTCGGTACTCTGCCGCAGCGCGCGCTCGATGCCGCGAAGGAACTGGCTGTCGGCTGGCTGCGTTAGAGCAATTCCAGGAAAAGCGCAGCGGTTTTCCGTCTCGGAATTGCGCCAAAACGATAAGTGGCTTCTGGCCTCAGGTCGTGGACCTTTTTTCAAGCCGGGACTAAGAGAACATCCAGACCAGGGCGGCACGGCAAGGGCAGTTTCGAGTGGCGAGCGGATTTTTCATCACCTTCGAAGGCGGCGAGGGCGCCGGCAAGTCGACGCAGATCGAGCGCCTGGCAAGGAAGATGCGTGCCAAGAAATACGATGTCCTCGTCACCCGCGAGCCCGGCGGCTCGCCGGGCGCTGAAGCGGTCAGGCATGTGCTGCTTTCAGGCGCCGCCGAACCGTTCGGCCCCAAGATGGAGGCGCTGCTTTTCGCGGCCGCGCGCTCCGACCATGTCGAGCAGGTCATCCGGCCGGCGGTCGAGCGCGGCACGATCGTGCTTTGCGACCGCTTCATGGATTCCTCGCGGGTCTACCAGGGCGTCACCGGCGGCCTCGATCCGGCCTTCATGGAGGCACTGGAGGAGGTCGCCATCAACGGCATGGTGCCCGACATCACGCTGATCTTCGACATCGACCCGGCCGAAGGCCTACGGCGCGCCACGGCACGGCGCGGCGCCGACGCCGGCCCGGACCGTTTCGAAAAGGAGACGCTTGATATCCACCAGCGCCGCCGCGAGGCTTTCCTGGCAATCGCCGCGGCGGAGCCGCAGCGCTGCATCGTCGTCGACGCTTCCGCCGACCCCGATACGGTCGAGCATGTCGTCACCGCCGCCGTGTTCGCCGCCCTGGAGACCATGACGCCGGCGCACAAGCGGCAGGCAACACCCGCATGATCTTCGAACGCATCGCCCCCGAACAGCACGACACGCTGGACGGCGTGCCGGAGCCATCCGAAACGCCGCGCCTGGTCGGCCATGCGCAGGCGGCCGCCATGCTGGCATCGGCCTATCGCTCCGGCAAGCTGCCGCATGCGCTGATCCTTGCCGGGCCGGTCGGCATCGGCAAGGCGACTTTGGCCTTCCACCTGGCGCACCATCTCTTGAAGCATCCGGCCTTCGAAAAGGCTCCGGACGCGCTAGCCGTTCCCGATCCGGCCTCATCGCTGTTTCGCCAGATCGCCACCGGGGCGCATCCTTCGGTGCTGCATCTGACCCGTCCGGCCAACGACAAGACCAAGAGCTTCAAGACGGTCGTCACCGTCGACGAGATCCGCAAGGTCAGCCGCTTCCTGTCGCTGACCTCGCACGACGGCAGTTACCGGATCGTCATCGTCGACCCGGCCGACGACATGAACATCAATGCTGCCAATGCCTTGCTGAAGAATCTTGAGGAGCCGCCGACGCGCACGCTGTTCATCCTCATCGTCCATGCGCCGGGCAGCCTGCTGCCGACGATCCGCTCGCGCTGCCAGATGGTGCGGCTGACGCCGCTCGACGCCGAGGATCTGATGACCGTCCTCCAGGGCATCGAACCACCGCCGCCGGAAGAGCCGGCGGCACGCGCAGCACTAGCCGAGCGGGCAGGGGGCAGCGCCCGCAACGCGATCCTTTTGACGCAATATGGCGGTCTGGAGATCGCCGCCGCCCTGGACGCCCTGGTCGGCGCCAGAAAGAGCGATGTCAGCGGCGCCTACCGGCTTGCGGAGGCTGTCGGCGGCCGCGACCAGGCGATCCAGTTCGACATCTTCAATCGCCATGCGTTGGGCCTGCTCTCGAACGGCGCAAGCGAGGCCGCACGTGCCGGTGATCTGGCGCGGGCCAAAACGCTGTCCGACACTTGGCACGAGGCGCTGAACGCTATATCTGAGACCGACACCTACAATCTCGACAAGAAGCAGCACGCCTTGACCATGATCGACCGCCTGAATTCTGCAATGCGAATGTGAACGCGGCCCTGGCTCGGGATGGAAATCGCCGTTCCGATGCGATATCCACCGCCACACTCCCATTCAGACATTCATGACGGCTTCATCCATGGCACGCGAAAAATATTACCTGACCACTCCGATCTTTTACCCGAACGGCAAGCCGCATATCGGCCATGCCTATACGGTCATTGCCAGCGACGCGCTGGCCCGCTTCCAGCGCCTCGACGGCAAGGATGTGCTGTTCCTCACGGGCACCGACGAGCACGGCCTCAAGATGCAGCAGACGGCCGAGAAGGAAGGCATCGCGCCGATCGCGCTTGCCGACCGCAATTCGGCGATCTTCCGCTCGATGACCGAAACGGTCGGCGGCTCGAACGACGAATTCATCCGCACCACCGAACCGCGCCACTACGCATCCTGCCAGGCGATCTGGAAGGCGATGGCCGCCAATGGCGACATCTATCTGGACCGCTACAGCGGCTGGTATTCGGTGCGGCAGGAGGCCTATTTCGACGAGGGCGAAACCACGCTCGGCGAGGATGGCGTGCGCCGCGAGCCGCTTGGCTCGCCAGTCGAATGGAACGAGGAGGAAAGCTATTTCTTCCGGCTGTCCGCCTATCAGGACAAATTGCTGGCGCTGTATGAAAACCAGCCGGATTTCGTCGGTCCGGCCGAGCGCCGCAACGAGGTGCTAAGCTTCGTCAAGTCCGGCCTCAGGGATATCTCGATCTCGCGCTCCACCTTCGATTGGGGCGTCCCGGTACCGGGCGACAACAAGCATGTGATGTATGTCTGGGTCGATGCGTTGACCAATTACCTCACCGCCGCCGGCTATCCCGACACCAAGTCCGAGAAATGGAACTTTTGGCCGGCCACGCACATCATCGGCAAGGATATCGTCCGCTTCCACGCGGTGTATTGGCCGGCTTTCCTGATGTCGGCCGGGATCGAACTGCCGAAGCGGGTCTTTGCCCACGGCTTCCTGTTCAACCGCGGCGAGAAGATGTCGAAATCGGTCGGCAATGTCGTCGACCCATTCACCATGGTCGAACATTATGGGCTCGACCAGGTGCGCTATTTCTTCCTGCGCGAGGTGCCGTTCGGCCAGGACGGCAGCTACAGCCACGATGCGATCGTCAACCGCACCAATGCCGACCTTGCCAACGACCTCGGCAATCTGGCGCAGCGCTCGCTGTCGATGATCGCCAAGAACTGCGATGGCGTGGTGCCGAAGCGCGGCGAACTGACCGACGCCGACAAGGCGATCCTCGACCAGGCGACCGCCGCCCTTGCCACGGCGCGCAAGGCCATGGCCGAGCAGGGCATCCATCTGGCGCTGACGGCGATCTTTGCCGTGGTGGCGGAAGCCAACCGCTATTTCGCCGGCCAGGAACCGTGGGCGCTGAAGAAGACCGATCCGGCGCGCATGGAGACGGTGCTGTGGACCACGGCCGAGGTGATCCGGCGGGTAGGGCTGATGTGCCAGCCTTTCATCCCGGGCTCGGCGGCAAAGCTGCTCGATACGCTGGCCGTCCCGGCAGACGGCCGTGACCTTGCCCATGTCGACGAACATCACGCGCTGGTTCCAGGCACGGCACTGCCGGCGCCGCAGCCGGTGTTTCCGCGTTATGTCGAGCAGCCGGACGCGAACGCCTGATGCTGGTCGACAGTCACTGCCATCTCGATTTTCCGGATTTCGCCGAAGAGCGGGCGGCCATTGTCGCCCGCGCCCTGGCGGCTGGCATTGGTCGCATGGTCACGATCTCGACGCGGGTGAAGCGGTTCAATCAAATACTTGAAATCGCGGAGTCTTTTGACGACGTCTATTGCTCCGTCGGCACCCATCCGCACAATGCGGCCGAAGAGCTTGATGTGACGACCGACGAACTTGTGCGGCTATCGGCCCATCCCAAGGTGGTGGCGATCGGCGAGGCGGGGCTCGACTACTTTTACGACCACGCCCCGCGCCAGGCGCAGGCGCAAGGCTTTCGCACCCATATCGCCGCCGCGCGCGAGACCGGCCTGCCGCTGGTCATCCATTCGCGCGACGCCGATGACGACATGGCAGCGATCCTCGAGGACGAAACAGGGAAGGGCGCCTTCCCCTTCATTCTGCACTGTTTTTCGTCCGGGCGGCGGCTGGCCGAAGTCGGCGTTGCGCTTGGCGGCTACGTGTCCTTCTCCGGCATCCTGACCTTCAAGAATTCAGCCGAGCTGCGCGCCATCGCCGCCGACGTACCGCATGACCGCCTGCTGGTCGAAACCGACGCGCCATATCTCGCGCCGATCCCGTTTCGCGGCAAGCGCAACGAGCCCGCCTATGTCGCGCACACGGCCAAGGTGCTGGCCGAGACGATCGGCGTAAGCGAGGCCGAGATCGCTGCTATCACCACGGACAACGTCTTCCGGCTTTTCGGGAAAATGCCGCGTCCGGGCGCGCCGGGCGCCTGAGCATGAGCGACCGGCTGCGCCTTACCGTTCTCGGCTGCGGCTCGTCGCCAGGCACGCCACGCATCACCGGCGACTGGGGCAATTGCGACCCGGCCAATCCAAAAAACCGGCGCATGCGCACGGCGGCACTCGTCGAGCGCATCGCGGCAAACGGCGCCCGGACCACGGTCGTCATCGACACCGGCCCGGATTTCCACGAGCAGATGCTCTTGGCATCGGTCAAACGTATCGACGCGGTCATCTACACGCACCCGCATGCCGACCACATCCACGGCATCGACGATCTGCGCGGCTTCGTGCTCGAACAGCGCCATTTGATCGATGTCCACGCCGATCAGCCGACGATGCAGCGCCTGCGGCAGGCGTTCGGCTATTGCTTCGAAACGCCGCCGGGCAGTTCCTATCCGCCGATCGTGCGCGCCCACATCATCGATCACGCCACGCCGGTGGTGATCGAAGGCGAGGGCGGTGCCCTCACCCTCGAGCCGCTGCCGCAGATCCATGGCGACATCATCTCGCTCGGCTTTCGCATCGGCGGGCTCGCTTATTGCCCTGATATCAGTGACTTTCCGGAGGCTACGGCGGAAAAGCTGCGCAGCCTCGACACGCTGGTCGTCGACGCGCTGCAGTACAACCCGCATCCGAGCCATCTGTCGCTTGGCCAGGCGCTTGGCTGGATCGAGAAACTGGCGCCGAAGAACGCCGTGCTGACCCACATGCACGTGCCGCTCGATTACGCCGCGGTGATGGCCGAGACGCCGGACAACGTCGTGCCGGCCTATGACGGCATGGCAATCGAAATCCCTTATGAGTCAGTGCGATAAGAATAGCCCTTCATGAGGGCGTTTGGCTCTTTGGCCCGAATATCAGCAGCGTTCCGATCCGCTTGTAGCCCCATGCGGGGATAAAGCAGCGCCCCGGCGTGGGTCGCGGCCAGTACCGAGCACCGCGACCCTTGTGCCCGATCGTCGTGCAGCATTTTCGACATCAGAGCCTGGCCGAGGCCGCGACGCCGGTGCGAAGGCTCACGTAAGGAAAGGTGCGGCCCTTGCCGGTGCTGTAGCCATGCACGAACACCTCGATTGCCGATTCAATCTCACGCTTTGCTGTCGTCATCCGGGCAGCGTAGCGTTGGCCATCTGCCCAAGGCAACACACATCGATCGCCGCCAAGCCTATGAAAATCAGCAGCAATTCCCAGGTATCGGCCAAAGCACAAGTTCCATAATCTATCTTATGCGACTTTCCGACTGTAACTGTAGCAGCCTTATTGAGATGCGACAGTTGAGCGATTTAGAGGGGCGGCAGTCCCCGGCTTTCACGGTAGCCGGGCGGATCTTCAACCACTACCATTGCTATTTTTTGCTGGACAACGACGAAGCGCAATACGTTTGATGCCAGCATGAACTCTGTTGGCTTGGCGCATTTCCATTCAACTTTAACAACCTCGGCATCAACACCTGTGGTGCTAGTGACTTTTCTTTCTGTTTGAATCAGAGGCTTCGAACAATCCGATTCAGGAAGATGTTTTACAAACTCTGGAAAAACCTCTGCCAAGTCCCCACCGGTGTCAAATATGATCCAGGCTGCATCAGGCGCCAGGAACGTTTTGGCCTTGTCCGGATTTTCGATCGAGAGGCTAATGTAGCTCCTAACGAGTTGGGCAGGCGCGACGTCGGAAGCACCCGCAGCGGCGATGGAAAGGCAAGTAGCGATCGCCACCACGATGCAGCTTAACTTCGTGGCGGGCGTCAGCGGTCCTTCTGCTCCAACAGTTTCCTTGGCCCGGTCATCGCTCAAATCTGTCAGTCCCAACTGGAGTGGACACAATATGCCTACGCTCACTGACATAAGGCAATATCTCTAGGACCAATCGACATTCAGGATTCAAAATTGCGTTGATGCATGATTCATAGGCTTCCAGATTCGATCTGGAGGACAATGGATGGTGTCGCGCTACGAACTGAGCCAGCGGCAATGGCAGCGCATC